>NZ_CP025407.1:7355798-7692598 GCF_002847285.1 Streptomyces sp. CMB-StM0423
ACGGCCTGTACGCCCGCAGACCGGTGCACGCCCGTACGCCCTACCGAATCCGTGTAAGTCACCGCACGTCCCCCGCACCCCCGCCCTAGGGTAGGCCGCCCCTCCGACAACGCCGGGTGCACACCCGCGGGCGGCAGGCTGGCTCCGGCCCCGGGCGGCCATCGGTCGGGTACGGGTCCTGCCGCCGCCCGCAGGCCGGCCGCGGCCCTCTGACCGGCGGGGGAGTGTCGCAACCCTGTCACGAGCCCGGCGGAGCCATCCCTTCCGCCGCCACCGCGGGCGAAGCTGGGCCCATGAGTTACCCGCCGCCCGCAGACGCCCCGCCGCCGGACCACACGCCCCCGCTCGGCAGCAGCACCCAGCACTGGCCCGCCCCGCCCCCGCCGCCCGACGGCAGCAAGAAGCGGTGGCTCGCGGCGGCCGCGGCGGTCGTGGTGCTCGCCGGTGGCGCCGGCCTGACGTACGCGCTCGTCAGCGGCGGTGACGACGACGAAGGGACGTGCGCCTGCAAGCCGCCGCCGAGCGAGAGTCCCTCCGCCAGTGCCGACGACCCCAAGCTCCCCGACGACATCCCGACCGAGCTGCTGCCCAGCGGTCTGGACCCCGAGGATCTGCCCAGCGGCCTGAACCCGGAGGACATCCCCACCGAGCTGCTGCCCAGCGACCTCGACCTCGACGACCTGCCCAGCGGCCTGAGCCCCGAGGACATCCCCACGGAGCTGCTGCCGGAAGGGATCTCCTAGCCGCCGCGGGGCGCGCCGCCGGCCGCCGTAGGATCGATCATCATGACGACCCGGGCGGAGACCGTACGGCGAGCCGAGCGGCACGAGTTGACGTATGGCGGGCGCCGCCGGCGCTTCCTGCTGCTACGGCCGGACCCGGGCCCGCGTTACCGTCCCGCGCCGCTCGTCGTCGACCTGCACCCCAGCGGCCTCGGCCCCGCCGCCCAGCTCCGCGGCAGCGGCCTCGGCGAGCTGACCGCGCGCGGATACGCCGTCGCGGCGCCGCAGGGCGCGCTGCCCTACCGGGGCGGCTGGGCCTGGTCCCTGCCCGGGGTGCCGCTGGCGGGGGAGGAGCGGATACGGGACGAGGCCGCCGACGTCGACGACGTCGGCTTCCTCGCCGCGCTGCTCGACACCCTCGACGGCATGCTCCCCCTCGACCCCGCGCGCCGCCACCTCTCCGGCTTCTCCGGCGGCGCCCGCCTCGCGAGTCACGCCGCAGTCGCCTTCGGCGACCGCCTCGCGTCGGTCGCGTGCGTCGGGGGCGTACGCCGCCCGGGCGGCCCCGGCGACACCGCACCGCCGCTGCTCGCCGTCCACGGGCTGCGGGACGACACCAACCCGTACCGCGGTGCGGCCGGACCCCGCTGGGACGAGTCCGTGCCCCACGCCGTCGCCCGCTGGGCCGGAGCCGCGGGCTGCGCGGCGGAGCCGGTACGGACCGAACCCGCGCCCGGCGTCACGGAGTTCCGCCACCGCGACGCCGCGGGCCGCGGGCCCGTACGCCTCGTCGCCGTCGCGTCCCTGGGCCACGCCTGGCCGGGCACCCCCGACCCGCTGCTCGGCGGGCACGTCAGCGGTACGGGCAGCGACGCGTACGACGCCTCGGCGGCCGTACGCGACTTCTTCGACGAGTTCGGCGGCGAAGAGCCCGGCGGCGAACCGCCCGCGCCCTGACCCGGACGGCACCCCGGCAGCACTCAGCCCCGGGACCGCAGCAGACCGGCCCCCGGCAGCCGCCGAAACCGCCCTACAGCTCCGCGACCTCCGCCGCCGCCGGGTCCAGCACCCGCGCCAGGAACGTCCGCGTCCGCCGGTGCTGCGGGTTGCCGATCACCTGCTCCGGCACCCCCTGCTCCACGATGGCGCCCTCGTCCATGAACACCACCCGGTCCGCCACCTCCCGCGCGAAGCTCATCTCGTGCGTGACCACCAGCATCGTCATGCCCTCGTCCGCGAGGTGCCGCATCACCGCGAGCACATCGCCGACCAGCTCCGGGTCGAGCGCGGACGTCGGCTCGTCGAAGAGCATCAGCTCCGGCTCCATCGACAGCGCCCGCGCGATCGCCACCCGCTGCTGCTGCCCGCCGGACAACTGCGCGGGATACGACTTCTCCTTGTCCGTCAGCCCCACCCGCACCAGGTTGGCCCGCGCGACCTCCTCCGCGGCCGACCGGCTGCGGCCGAGCACCCGCCGCTGCGCGATGGTCAGGTTGTCCAGCACCGTGAGATGCGGGAAGAGGTTGAACGACTGGAAGACCATGCCGATCCGGCGCCGCACCCGGTCGATGTCGACGTCCGGGTCGGTGACTTCGGCGCCGGCCACGGTGATCCGCCCCGCGCTCGGCTCCTCCAGCATGTTCACGCAGCGCAGCAGCGTCGACTTGCCGGAGCCCGAGGGGCCGATGACGCACACCACCTCGCCGCGCGCGACCGTCAGGTCGATGCCGCCGAGCACCTCCAGGTCGCCGAAGGACTTGTGCAGCCCGTCGACGCTGATGGCCGGTGCCCCCGGGGCGGCCTTGTCCCCCGCCTTGTCCAGTGTGGTCACCGGGCCTTCGCCGCCTTCGCCTCTAGCCGCCGGACGACGTGCCCGAGGGGGATGGTGATGATGAGGTAGCACAGCCCCGCGACGAGGATCGGCGTCAGGCTCAGATTGTCGTTGAGCGCATCGCGACCGAACTTCGTCAGCTCCTGCTCGTCCACGGTCAGCCCCAGCACGTAGACGAGCGAGGAGTCCTTGGTGAGCAGGATCAGCTCGTTCGTCAGCGGCGGCAGCACGATGCGGAACGCCTGCGGGATCACGATCGTGATCATCGCCCGCGTCTGCGACATGCCCAGCGACCTGGCCGCCTCCACCTGCCCCTTCGGCACGGCCTGGATACCCGCGCGGATGGTCTCCGCCATGTACGCGGCGCCGACCAGGCCGAGCGCGAGCATCGTGGTGAGCAGCAGGTTGATGTTCACCTTGAAGGCCAGCGGCACGCCGTAGCCCAGGGCGATGAACACCAGCAGCGCGGGCACGCCGCGGAAGAGTTCGATGTACGCGGTCGCCAGCCACCGGTTCGGCGGCACCGACGACAGCTTCATCAGCGCCAGCAGCAGCCCGAGCGCCAGCCCGAAGACGAAGCCGAGCGCCGTGTACGTGACGGTGTTGACGAGCGCGGTGGTGATGACGTCGGGGAACTGGTTCTCCGCGACGTCGAGGTTGAAGAACGCGTCCTTGACCTCGCCCCAGTCGGCGAGCAGGCCGACCGCGACGACCGCGGCGAGCAGCACCCCGTACTGCGCGCCGCGCGCCACCTTCACCCGCTGACGCCGCGTCAGGGACCGGCGCCCCGCGGCCTTGTTGCCGGGATCGTCGGGCTCTTTCACTGGGGCGCCTCGCCGAACCACTTCTGGTAGATCTTGTCGTACGTGCCGTCGTCCTTCGCCTTGGCGAGAACGTCGTTGATCACCTTCAGCAGTTCCTTGTTGTCCTGGCCGACGCCGATGCCGTACTGCTCGCCGGTGTCGAACTCGGTGGAGACCTCGAAGTCCGGCCGGTCCTTCACCCAGTCGTAGAGCACGCCGTTGTCGTTGATCGCGGCCGGGATCTGGCCGCCCTCCAGCGCCTGCAACTGCAGCCCGAGGTCCTCGTAGTCCTTGATCTCGGCGCCCTCGGCGTTCTCCCGCGCGTACATCTGGCCGGTGGTGTCCATCTGCGCGCCGAGCTTCTTGCCCTTCAGCGCCTCCAGCGAGTCGATGCCGGAGCCCTTCTTCACCACCAGCGCCTGGGTGGCGTCGAAGTACGGGTCGGAGAAGGCGAACTTCTTCTTCCGCTCCTCCGTGATGGTCATGCCGGCCGCGGACAGGTCGCACTTGTTGGAGGCGAACACCGCCCCGGACTCGATGCCTTCGAAGGGCGTGTCGATGACTTCCTGCTTGACGTCGAGCTCTTTCGCGACGAGGTCGATCAGCTCGATGTCGAAGCCGACGATGTCGCCGCTCTTCTTGTCCTGGTACTCGAAGGGCTCGTACGGCAGGCCGGTGCAGTTGAGCAACTTCCCGTTCTCGACGAGCGATACCTCGCCGCTCTGCCCGGACTTCTCGGTGCTGCTGCACCCGGCAAGGAGCACGGCCGCCGCGCCGATGGCTATGAGCGGCAGCGGGGGGCGGTACGACACGATGCCTCCTGGGCAGGTCGGCGCAAGTGATGTGCTGCTGGGACTGCGCATCCTGCCACCGGTCTACGCGCGTGTCGCCGCCCCGGTCATTGCGAGCATGTAACGGAGCCGATCACATGATCCGTAACGCTCCCTATGGGAGGGGTTGTTCGGGGGGCGGACCGGTGTAGCGGCCGCTCGGACGCATGCGCAGGGGGCGCTCGGCGTACTCCTCCAGCGCGTGCGCGACCCACCCGGCCGTACGCGCCACCGCGAACACCGTCTCGCCCGCCTCCGCCGGCATATCGGCCGACACCGACAGCACGGCCAGCGCCAGATCGACGTTCGGCCGTACGGACACGTGCCGCGCGGTGATCCCGGCGACCTCCCGGGCGGCGGCGAGCGCCGCGGCGGCCCGCGGGATCCCCTCCAGCAGGGCGAACAGCACCTCGGCGCGCGGGTCTTCGCCCGCGTACAGCCGGTGCCCCAGACCCGGCACGCGCCGCCCCGCGCGCAGGTGGTCGGAGACCACGGCGGCGGCGCTGCCGCGCGCCAGCGCCTCGGCGAGCATGCGGTGCGCGAGGCCGCTCGCGGCGCCGTGCAGCGGGCCGTCGAGGGCGCCGAGCCCGGTGGTGACGACGGCGTACGGGTGCGCGCGGGCGGAGGCGGCGACGCGGGTGGCCAGGGTGGAGGCCGCCAGGTCGTGGTCGATGAGGAGGGCGAGCGCGGTGTCCAGGCAGCGCACGGAGCCGGCGTCGGGCGGCAGCGCCGTCAGCCGCGCCCACAGCCGGCGGGCCACGGGGGCGTCCGGGCCGTGCGCGGGGCCGGTCAGGGGGAGCGCGGTGGCCATGGTGGCGACCAGGCCGCGGGCGGTGGCGCGGACGGCGTCGCCGGCGAGGTCGAAGCGCAGCGGGTCGGCCGCGGCGGCGGCGACCACGGCGGCGCGCAGCCGGTCGACGGGGCCGGCGTGGGCGGGGAGCGCGGCGACCGCGGCGGTGGCGGCGGCCAGCAGCTCGGGCGGTGCGGTGAGGCGGACGCCGGGGGTGAGCCGGCCGGTCCACAGCCAGCCGGCGACCTCCTCGTATCCGTACGCGGCGGCGAGGGCGGTGGCGTCGACGCCGCGGAAGAAGTAGCGGTCGCGCTCGATGAGCGTGATGCTTGTACTGACCGGAGTGCCGGCCGGCGTCTCGCCGTCCTCCCCGGCCGCGGCAGGGGCAGCGGCGACGGCGGCGTGCGGGCGGCGGTGGCGGCGCGCCAGGGCGTCGACCTCGCGGGCGTCGAACAGGCTGCCGCGGCCCCCGGGCGCCTTGCGGCTGCTCAGCAGGCCGCGGCTGACGTAGGCGTAGACGGTCTCGGGCTTCACGCCCAGCCGCTCGGCGGCCTCGCGCGTGGTCAGCTCGTCCCTCGTCACCTCAGCCATCGTCCCCTCGCACTTCCATATTGATCCAATCAAGATTGACAGCCATTGAATCAAGGGTGGACAGTCGAATCAATAGAGGAGAGAGGAAGACCGGCATGGCCACAACCAGGGCCGACGCCCCTGCCCCCGTTCCGCGGGGGCTCAGCGGCGTCGTCGTCACCGAGACCCGGCTGGGCGACGTACGCGGACGCGAGGGCTTCTACCACTACCGCCAGTACTCCGCGGTGGACCTCGCCCGCGAGCGCACCTTCGAGGACGTCTGGCACCTGATGTTCGAGGGCGAACTGCCGGACGCCGCGCAGCGCGCCGCGTTCACCGCGCGCACCGCCGCACTTCGCCACCTGCCTGCCGACCTGCGCGACGCGCTGCCGGGCATCGCCCGCTCCAGCGTGCTCGCGGGCCCGCTCGCCGGGTTGCGCACCGCGCTCTCCCAGGCGGGCGCTGCTGCGGACTTCCGGCCGCTGTACGACCTGACGCCCGCGCAGCGCCGCGAGAACGCGCTCGCCGCGTGCGCGATGGTGCCCACGCTGCTGACCGCGCTGCACCGCATCGGGCAGGGGCAGGAGCCCGTCGAGCCGCGCGACGACCTGCCGTACGCGGCCAACTACCTGTACATGCTCACCGGCGTGGAGCCGGAACCCGCCCGCGCGCGGGCGATCGAGGCGTACCTGATCTCCACCGTCGACCACGGCTTCAACGCCTCGACCTTCACCGCCCGTACGATCGCGTCCACCGGCGCGGACCTGGCGGCGTGCCTCGTCGGCGCGATCGGCGCGCTCTCCGGGCCGCTGCACGGCGGCGCGCCGAGCCGGGCGCTGGACGCGCTCGACGCGATCGGCACGCCGGACCGCATCGACCCGTGGGTCCGCGAACGGGTGCTGGCGGGCGAGCGGATCATGGGCTTCGGGCACGCGGTCTACCGCACGGAGGACCCGCGCTCGCGGCTGCTGCGGGGGTTCGCGGAGTCGTTCGGCGGGCCGCTGGTGGAGTTCGCGGTCGAGGTCGAGCAGCGGGTGGTGGAGATACTCGCGGAGCTGAAGCCGGGGCGGGAGCTGCACACGAACGTGGAGTTCTACGCGGGCGTGGTGATGGAGCAGTGCGGGCTGCCGCGGGACATGTTCACGCCGACGTTCGCGGCGGCGCGGGTGGTGGGCTGGAGCGCGAACGTGCTGGAGCAGGCGGAGGATCCCAAGATCATCCGCCCGGCGGCCCGTTACGTGGGCCCCCCGCCGCCGCAGCCGATCCCGCGGGCGGCCTGAGCGCCGGGCGCTCGTCGCGCGGTCGCGGCCCGGCCGGACTCCGACCCCAGCCCCGCGCGGGCGGGGGTGGCGGCCGGTGCCGGACGAGCCGCGTACTGCCGCTCGCCGCAGGCGGCGGCAAGGCCCGCCTGCGGCAAGGCCCGCCTGCGGCAAGGCCCGCCTGCGGCAAGGCCCGCCTGCGGCAAGGCCCGCCTGCGGCAAGGCCCGCCTGCGGTCAGGCGTCTTCCAGGACCGTGGCCAGGGCTGCCGCCGGGTCCGGGGCCGGAGGGCCCGCCGGGGTCCAGGTGGTGCCCTCCTTGCGGTACGGCCACCAGCGGCCGTCGGGGCCGTAGCGGAGCTGGGCGCCGCGGCCCACCGCCGTCCAGCGGGTGCCCGTGGCACGGAGGTCGGGGCGGGTGCCCGGGTCCCAGGCGGCGGCCAACTGGTCCGTGGCGCGGGCCAGGGCCGCCGGGTCCGGCGTCCAGTCGTCCTCCAGCACCGCGAGGCCCGCGGCGCCGCCGTGGCGCCAGGCCCGTACCGCACGCTCCATCCCGCCCCGGTCCCGCCCGCTGCCGCGCGCCAGCCGTACGGCGATCCGCGCCGCCGCCCCGTCCGCCCCGCCCGCGCCGGCGTCCGTACCGCCTCCCGGGCCCGCGGACTTCGCCGTCGCCGCCATCCGTACCGCGTCCTGCGACTCCGTCAGCTCCCGCGGCAGCGGCGCTCCCGCGTGGTCCGGCGCCAGGGCGTCGGCCAGCAGCCGGCGGGCCCGTACCGCGGTGTCCGCGACCAGGAACTCCAGCGTCGCCACGTCCAGTTCCGCCGCCGGCTCCGTGCCCCCGGTCAGCACCGGGGGCGTCCCCGCCTCCGCGACCGGGCCCACGGCAGGCGGCAAGGGAGCCGGCGCCGCGGCGTACGCCTCGTCCGCCCGGACCCCTGCGGCGACCGCCGGTCCCGTCTCCTGCTCCGCCCGCGCCGCGCTCCGCTCCTGGAGGTCCGCCAGCAGCCGCGCCTCGCCCCGGCCCCGCATCAGCAGCAGCACGAACGGGTCCGCGTCCAGCAGCCGCGCCACCAGATAACTCAGCGCCGCCGTGTGCTCGCAGTGGTCCCACTCCCCGCACCCGCACTCCGGCTGCAGGTCGCCGATCCCCGGCAGCAGCGACACCCCGGCCGCCGCCGCGTCCTCGTCCAGCTCCGGCGGCATGTCCCGGTCCAGCAGCGCCGCGATGTGTCCCGCGCGGTCGGCGATCGTGTCCAGCAGCCGCTCCCAGTCGGCGTCGTCGAGCTGCTGCACCAGCACGTCGGTGCGGTACGGCGTGCGGTCCGCGCCCAGCACCCGCGCCGTGAGCCGCCCAGGACGCACCGCGACCGCGCCTACCGCGCCCGCGCGCGCGTGCTTGCGCCCGCGGCGCAGCAGCGTGCCGTCCAGCACCGTGTCCTCCAGCGCCTTCTGCCAGGCGCGCCCCCACCACGTGTGGGCGAACCCGCGCCCGTGGCTCGGCGGCAGCGCCTCGAAGGTCAGCTCCTCCTGCTCCGTCATCACTCGCCCCCTCGCGGCCCGGCCAGCCGGACCAGCTCCGCCAGTTGCCCGTCGGACAGTTCGGTGATCGCCGCCTCGCCGCTGCCGCCGAGGACGGCGTCCGCGAGGCCCTGCTTGTGCTGCAGCATCTGCGCGATGCGGTCCTCGATCGTGCCCTCGGCGACCAGCCGGTGGACCTGCACGGGCTGCGTCTGCCCGATGCGGTACGCGCGGTCGGTGGCCTGCGCCTCGACGGCGGGGTTCCACCACCGGTCGTAGTGCACGACGTGTCCCGCGCGGGTGAGGTTGAGGCCCGTGCCGGCGGCCTTCAGCGAGAGCAGGAAGACCGGCACCTCGCCGTCCTGGAAGCGCCGTACCAGCTCCTCGCGTTCGGGCACCGGCGTGCCGCCGTGCAGCAGTTGGGCGGGGACGCCGCGGGCCGCGAGATGGGTCGCGAGCAGCCGGGCCATCTGCACGTACTGGGTGAAGACCAGCGCGCTGCCGCCCTCGGCGAGGATCACCTCCAGCAGCTCGTCGAGGAGTTCGAGCTTCCCCGAGCGACCGGGGATGCGCGGGGCGTCCTCCTTCAGATACTGCGCGGGGTGGTTGCAGATCTGCTTCAGCGCCGTCATCAGCTTCAGGATCAGCCCGCGTCTGGCCATCGCGTCCGCCTCGGCGATCGCCGCGAGCGTCTCGCGCACCACCGCCTCGTACAGCCCGGCCTGTTCCACCGTCAGCGCCACCGCCCGGTCGGTCTCCGTCTTGCGCGGCAGCTCCGGCGCGATGCCCGGGTCGGACTTGCGGCGGCGCAGCAGGAAGGGGCGTACGAGCCGGGCGAGCCGCTCGGCGGCGCCGTCGTCCCCTTCACTCCCGCCCGGCCACCCTGCACCCGATTCGGCGGCGTCCGCGTAGCGGGTACGGAACCTCCGCAGCGGGCCCAGCAGTCCGGGCGTCGTCCAGTCGAGGATCGCCCACAGCTCGGAGAGGTTGTTCTCCACCGGCGTGCCGGTCAGCGCCACCCGCGCGCGGGACGGGATGGTGCGCAGCGCCTTCGCGGTCGCGGAGAAGGGGTTCTTGACGTGCTGAGCCTCGTCGGCGACGACGAGCGACCAGCCCGCCTCCGCCAGCCGCTCTGCGTCGAGCCGCATCGTCCCGTACGTCGTGAGCACGAACTCGCCGTCCGCCAGCGCCGCCAGCGACCGCCCGCCGCCGTGGAAGCGGCGCACGGGCGTGCCGGGCGCGAAGCGCTCGATCTCGCGCTGCCAGTTGCCGAGCAGCGACGCCGGGCAGACCACCAGCGTCGGGCCCGTGGTCTCCTCCTGTTCCTGCCGGTCGAGGTGCAGGGAGATGAGCGTGATGGTCTTGCCCAGGCCCATGTCGTCGGCGAGGCAGCCGCCGAGGCCGAGCGAGGTCATGCGGCGCAGCCAGCCGAGCCCGCGCAACTGGTAGTCCCGCAGGGTGGCGGCGAGGGCCGCGGGCGGGACGGTCGGCTCGCTCTGCTCCTCGGGGTCCGCGATGCGCTTGCGCAGGGTGTCGAGCCAGCCGCTCGCGGCGACCTCGACGCGCCCGCCGGGCACGGCCGGGTCGTCGATCTCGCCGGTGAGCGCCGCGCCGAGGGCGTCGACGGGGGTCAGGTCGGCGTCCTTGCGGTCCAGCGCGCGGCGTACGGACTCGGGGTCGACCAGCACCCAGCGGTCGCGCAGCCGCACGACCGGGCGGGCCGCCTCGGCGAGCCGGTCCAGCTCGGTGCGGGTCAGCTCCACGTCGCCGACCGCGTAGCGCCAGCCGAACGCGACGAGGGCGTCGGCGGAGAGGTAGGACGGGCCCGGGCGGCGGCCGTCCGGGTCGTCGGCGGGGCCGACGACGGCGCGGGCGGTGAGGTGGCGGGTCAGGTCGCGGGGCCAGTGGATCTCGACGCCGGCGGCGGCCAGGTCGCGGGTGCCGGGGCCGAGGAGGGCGGCGAGGTCGTCGTCGCCGAGGTCGACGGCGTCGGGCACGGCGGCCGAGAGCAGCGGGGTCAGCGCGTCCCAGGCGTGGGCGGCGCGGCGCAGGGTGAGCAGGGCCTGCATGCGGGCGCCGGGGCCGAAGTGGGCCGCGGTGCCGGCCCACACGTCGGCGGCGTCGGCGAGGAGAGTGGGGTCGGCGGTGCCGTGCAGTTGGACGACGGCGCGGAACGCGGGGCGGTCGCCGGTGGTGTCCATGTCGACGCGGAGCGAGACCCGTACGCCCGCGTCGTGCCCGGCGGCGACGTCGTCGGCCCAGGCGCGCTGCTCGGGCACGTGCCGCGGCTCGGGCGCGGCGAAGGCCCGGCCGCCGGCGGCCAGTACGGCGGCGGGGGAGCGGGGGAGGCCGTCGGCGACGGCGTCGAGGAAGGCGCGGAGCAGGTGCTCGGGACCGGGGAGGAGCACGGCGCCCGCGTCCGGGGCGCCGTCCTGCGGCTGCGGCGCCGCGTGCGCCTCCGGCGGCATCGCGGCCGCCAGTAGCCGCAGATCCCGTACGTCGTCCTCGCCCAGCGGCCCGCAGCGCCAGGCGTCGTACGCGCCCTCGCTCAGCCCCGGCAGCAGCTTGCCGCGGGCGGCGAGGCGCAGCGCCAGCAGCGCGGCGGTGCCCCAGAAGAGGGCGGCCGGGTGCACGCCGTCCGCGCCGGCGGCGTGCGCCGCCCGGGCGCGGGTGAGCACGGGCACCGCGTCCGCGGCGGGCAGCAGCAGCGCCGGCACCTCGCGGGTATCGCCGCCGGGTCCTGCGACGGTCAGCGCTTCGCGGGTGCCGCGGGGGTGGTCGGGCGGGCCTGCGGCGGGGTCGTCCCCCTGGCCGGCGACCTGGCCGTCGTCCGGGAGCCAGAAGGCCATCCGGCCGGTGCGGGCGGGGTCGGCGGGGAGGAAGAGGGCGGCACAGCGGGAGAGCGGGGGAAGGGCGGTCACGTACGGACGCACTCCTCAAGTTTGACTACCGGGCGGTCGAGAGTACCCCAGCCCCCGCGGCCCCGGACGGCGCAACGGAGTGATCCACTTCACTTTTCGGTATGCGGGGCCGCAGGGGGTGTATCTGGCACTACCTTGTGCCGGGTGGATTGCACCCGGGCGTTCCGGGTGCTGACGTCACCGCGCCGAGCTGTCCGGTTCCGTAGCGTCGAGGTCCTCGCACTGAGAGACCGGAGGCGCCATGACGCAGGCCACTGTCACGCCGAGCCCCAAGGGGTCGGCACCCGCCAGGAGCTCGGAGTTCACACCCCTGTTGCGGGAGGTGAAGGCCGCCGGGCTGCTGCGGAGGCGGCGCGGCTGGTACGGGTTCAGCATCGGGGTCACGCTGCTGTCGCTCGCCGCCACCGGCGTCGGCATCCACCTCCTCGGCAACACCTGGTGGACGCTCTTCCTCGCGGTGCCGGCCGCGGTGTTCACCACCCGTACCGCCTTCATCGGCCACGACTCCGGCCACGCGCAGATCGCCGGCACCCGCAAGGCCAACCGCGCGCTCGGGCTCTTCCACGGCAACCTGCTGATCGGCATGAGCTACCACTGGTGGACGGACAAGCACAACCGCCACCATGCCAACCCCAACCACATCGACAAGGACCCCGACGTCGGCGTCGGCGCGCTGGTGTGGACCCAGCGCCAGGCCGCGCAGCGCGAGGGCTTCGCCCGCTGGCTCACCCGCCACCAGGCTGCCCTGTTCTTCCCGATGCTGCTCCTCGAAGGCATCGCGCTGAAGGTGTCGAGCTGGCAGGACCTGCGCCGGCAGGGCAAGGGCGAGCGCCGCCTCGAAGCCCTGCTCCTCGGCCTCCACGTGATCGGCTACGCCGCCCTGCTGCTGACCGCCATGTCGCCCGGCAAGGCCGTGGTCTTCGCGCTCGTGCAGCACGCCGTCTTCGGCCTGCACCTGGGCATGTGCTTCGCGCCCAACCACAAGGGCATGGAGATGCCCGAGGCCGGCGACGACGACTGGGGCCACCTGCGCCGCCAGGTGCTCACCTCCCGCAACGTGCGCGGCGGGGCCGTCACCGACTGGCTCATGGGCGGCCTGAACTACCAGATCGAGCACCACCTCTTCCCCAACATGCCCCGCCCCCACCTGCGCCGCGTCCAGCCGCTGGTACGCGCCCACTGCGCGGCGCTCGGACTGCCGTACGCGCAGACCAGCGCGGTCGAGTCGTACCGGCTGGCGCTGGAGCACATGCACGAGGTCGGCGAGCCGCTGCGCACCCCCGACGCCCCGTAGGGGGCGCACGCCCCCTCCCACCGCCCCGGAGGGCGGCGCCCCTCCTGCCCCGGGCCGGGTCCACCTCCCGCCCCGTAACGGCGCACCTCCCGCCCGTAACGGGGAGCCCGTCCCGTAATGGGTCCCTCATCCACATGTATGACGCCCTCCGGCTCCGGTCATGGGATAAAGGAACCGGGGGAGCGGCGCGGCCGTTCCCCAGTCGAGGGCGGTGTGCCGCCGCTGTGGGAGGCAGGAAGATGTCGAATCGAGGGAAGGTCGCGGCCGGCGGGGTGGCGGTCGGCTTGCTGCTGTGGTGGTTGACCTCGTTCTGGATCGCCGTGCTGGTGATCGTCGGTGTGCCGGTGGCCGCCTATCTGGCGCTCGACCCCGGGCAGCGCCGCAGGCTGAAGAGGGTGACACGCAAGGAGCTCGACCGCTGACCGTGCGCCCCTCTTGTGGAGGCCCACGACCGGCGAGGCATATGCCATAAGAAAAGTGCCAGGGATGTGCCTCTTCAGGCGTTGCCTGATCGATCGAGGCAATGACTCTGTCAAATTCGGTCAGGTTTGGCATGCGCCCCGGTCGTGCGCCCCCAACCGGACTAGCGTCCCTGAGACATGGGACACCTTGACCACGCAGCCTACGGGTGGCTGACACCCGTCCTCTCGTACGCGATGGCGTGCATCGGCGCCGCGCTCGGGCTGCGTTGCACCGTCCAGGCGCTGGCGGCCCCCACCGCCCGCTCCCGGCGCAACTGGCTGCTCACCGCCGCGTCCGCCACCGGGACCGGCATCTGGACGATGCACTTCATCGCGATGCTGGGCTTCAGCGTCAGCGGCACCGAGATCCGCTACGACATCCCGCGCACGGTCCTCAGCCTCGTGGTCGCCATGGCCGTCGCCGGAGCCGGCGTCTTCGCCCTCGGCCACCTCCGCGCCCGCGGCCCCGCCCTGCTGGTCGCCGGGCTCGCCACCGGGCTCGGCGTGGCGGCCATGCACTACATCGGGATGTCCGCCGTCCGCCTGCACGGCTCGATCGCCTACGACCTCCCGGCCGTGGCGCTCTCCGTCCTCATCGCGGTCGCCACGGCCACCGCCGCGCTGTGGGCCGCGCTCACGATCCGCTCCCCGCTTGCCGTGACCTTCGCCGCCCTCGTCATGGGGGCGGCGGTGACGAGCATGCACTACACCGGGATGGCCGCCGTGTCCGTGACCGTGATGCCCTCGTCCGAGGCCCTGGCGGGCGCCACCGCCACCCAGTTCGTCTTTCCCCTGACCGTAGGACTCGGCTCGTACCTCTTCCTCACCTCGGCGTTCGTCGCGCTCACGCCGACCGCCGCGGAGCGTGCCGCCACCGTCTCCGCCCAGCGCCTGACCCGAGCGCCCGGCGCCGTCTAGCCGGCCGCGCCGCGCCTGCACACCGGCCGGACGGACCCCGCGGGGCGGGCCGGTCCCCGCAAACCGATATGAGGTGGACATGCGAACCCCGGACAGCAACCCGCCGAGCGGCCCGTCCGGTACGCCGTCCGTACCCCCGGCCGAGCGGCCCGCCGGGCGCGGGGCGGGCGGGGCGCCGCCGGTGCCTGCTCCGGTGCGCGGCCGGCGGGCGCACGCGGGGCCGCCCGCCGACGAGCCCGAGCCGCCGGGGCCGAGCGCCTGGGAGCGGGCGTATCTGCCGGCAGGACCGGCCACGGGGAGCACGGGAGAATCGGCGGGCTCCGGAGGTTTGCATGCGGGCGATGCACAGAAGACGCCGGCGTACGGGCACCGCGGGCGGCGCCGGCGCTTCGGGCCCCGTACCGTCCGCGCGCGCGTCATCTGCCTGCTGACCGTGCCGGTCGTCTCCCTCATAGCGCTCTGGGGCTACGCCACCGTCGGCACCGCGCAGGACGTCTCCCGGCTGCGCCAGCTCGAACAGGTCGAGACCGAGGTACGGCAGCCCCTTGCCGCCGCCGTCGCGGCGCTCCAGGACGAACGGCGCGCCGCCGCGAGCTATCTCGCCGGCCCCGGCGGCGAGAGCCGCGGCGCCTACGGCGCGGCGACCGTCCGCACCGACCGGGCCGTCGACCGGCTGCGGCTCGACGGCAGCCACACCGTCGCGGAGGGCGCCGACCTGCCCCGGGACGTCACCAGGCGGCTCGACGGCTTCGTCACGGGCACGGAGCCCCTGGGGCGGTTGCGCACGCAGGTGGAGGCCCGCACGACCGACTGGTCGCGGGCGTACGAGGAGTACACCGCGGCCGTCGGCCGCGCCTTCGGCGTCTCCGGCGCGCTCACCGGCATCCAGGACGCCGAGGCGGCGTCCGAGGCGCGGGTGCTGCTGGAGTTCGGCCGGGCCGGCGAGATGCTCGCCCGCGAGGACGCGCTGCTGGCCGCCGGGCAGTTGCGCGGGTCGCTCAGCGCCGCGCACCACCGCGCCTTCGCCGACGCTGCGTCCGCCCGCGCCGCCCTGGAGGAGGGCTCGGCCGCCGACCTCGGCGGCGGCGAGGCGGAGCTGTGGAAGCGGGCCCGTGAGAGTGAGGCGTACCGCACCCTCGGCGAGCTGGAGGACGCCGTGGCCGCCGCGGACTCCGGCACCGCCGCCGTGGAGGCCGCCCCCGCGCGGGACTGGGAGGGCCCGTACGCGGACGTGGCCGGCGCCGTCCGCGCCGTCGGACGGGAGCACGCCGCGGAGGCCGACCGCACCGACCCCTTCACCGACGGGATGCTCACCCCCTCCGGCGCCGCGGCCATCCTGGGCCTCGCCGCCGTGGCCGCGGCGCTCCTCATCTCCGTACGGATAGGCCGCGGGCTGATCGTCGAACTCGTCGGCCTGCGCAACTCCGCGCTCGAACTCGCCCGCCGCAAGCTGCCGTACGCGATGCACCGGCTGCGCGCGGGGCAGGAGATCGACATCGCCGGCGAGGCCCCCAGGGGCGACCCGGGCGACGACGAGATCGCCCAGGTCGGCGAGGCGCTGACCACCGTGCACCGGGCGGCGCTGCGCGCCGCCGTCGAGCGGGCCGAGCTGGCGAGCGGCATCTCCGGGGTGTTCGTCAACCTCGCCCGCCGCAGCCAGGTGCTCGTCCACCGCCAACTCGCCCTGCTGGACAGCATGGAGCGGCGCGCCGAGGACCCGGAGGAACTGGACGACCTCTTCAGGCTCGACCACCTCACGACCCGCATGCGGCGGCACGCCGAGAGCCTGATCATCCTCTCGGGCGCGGCCCCCGGCCGGGCGTGGCGGATGCCGGTGCCGCTGCAGAGCGTGGTGCGGGCGGCGGTCTCGGAGGTGGAGGACTACGCGCGCGTGGAGGTGCGGGCGCTGTCGGACGTGGCCGTGGTGGGCGCGGCGGTGGCCGACCTGACGCACCTGCTGGCGGAGCTGGTGGAGAACGCCGCGCAGTTCTCGCCGCCGCACACCAAGGTGCGGGTGTACGGCGAGCAGGTCGGCAACGGCTACGCGATCGAGGTCGAGGACCGCGGCCTGGGCATGGGCAAGGAGGCGCTGGCCGCGGCGAACCGGCGGATCCGGCAGTCGGAGGCGCTGGACCTGTTCGACAGCGACCGGCTGGGGCTGTTCGTGGTGAGCCGGCTGGCGGCCCGGCACGGGATCCAGGTCAGTCTGCGGGATTCGGCGTACGGGGGGACGACGGTGGTGGTGCTGCTGCCGACGGCGCTGCTGGAGGCGGCGGTCGCAGGAGCGGTGGACCCGGGGGCGGGGGCGCGGGGCGCCGCGGCGCGGCCGTTCTCGGGCCGGCTGGTGCCCGGTGGGTCTCGCGGGCCCGACGGTTCTGCCGGGTCCGGCGGGTCCGGCCGTTCCGGGGTGGCGGGGCTGGCGGGTGCTCCGGCGGTGCCGGGACTGCCGGGTGGTGCCGCTGTGCCGGGGTTGCCCGGTGTGCCGGTGCGGAACGGGGCGGACGGGGGCGGCTCCGGCGCGCACGGGGCGGAGAACGGCGCACGGGTCACGGAGAACGGGCTGGCGGAGCGGCGGGCCGGGCGGGCGCTGCCGGGACCGTGGAGCACGGGACCCGGGCCCGGGGGGCCGGCCGTCGGGCCGGTCGGGGAGCGGCCGGTGCTGGCGTCGCGGGAGGACGTGGTGCTGTTGCGGGCCCGGCTCGGCGTGGATCCGGCGGGTGGTACGGAGGCCGGGGTGGACGGCGGCGCGGAGGACGGGGACGGCGCGGGGGTGGCGCCGGGTGGGGCGGCGGTGGACGGGGGGGCCTTGGGCGGGACCGGGATGTACGCGGGGCAGGCCGGGCAGGAGGCGGCCGCCGTCCAGGCTCCCGGGGACGTCACGGAGCTGCCCAGGCGCGTACGGCAGGCCAGCATGGCGCCGCAGTTGAGGCCGG
This sequence comes from Streptomyces sp. CMB-StM0423, assembly GCF_002847285.1. NCBI lineage: Bacteria > Bacillati > Actinomycetota > Actinomycetes > Kitasatosporales > Streptomycetaceae > Streptomyces > Streptomyces sp. CMB-StM0423. Next base: position 7,372,647 of record NZ_CP025407.1, read on the forward strand.
AACCCGGCGGCGGTGGCGGCACGGACACCGGGGATGGTGCGGACGGAGTCACGGACCCCGGCGACGGGGACGCCGGAGCGCGCGGGGAGTCAACCCCCGCGGGCCGCCCCGCACGGCGGGAGCGCACGCCGGAAGAGGCGCGCGCCCGCATGGCCGCGTACCGCAGCGGCTGGTTACGCGGCGGCGGCCTGCCCGCCGGCCGCACGCACGGCGGTGAACCGGGCGGCGGGCGCCCGGAGCCGGACGAGACCGCGCACACGCCGAGGGAAGGGGAAAGCCCATGATCGAGCCGGACACCGTGCACACGCAGCGAGCCGGGGGACTCGACTGGCTGCTGGACGACCTCGTCAGGCGCGTCGCCGATGTGCACCACGCCGTGGTGCTCTCCGGCGACGGCCTCGCGGTCGGCAACTCCAGAACGCTCTCCCGCGAGGACGCCGAGCACCTGGCGGCGGTCGCGTCCGGCTTCCACAGTCTCGCCAAGGGCGCCGGGCGGCACTTCCGCGCGGGAGGCGTACGGCAGACGGTGGTCGAGATGGACGACGGCTTCCTCTTCGTGGCCGCGGCCGGGGACGGCTCCTGTCTTGCCGTACTCAGCGCCGCGACGGCGGACATGGGCCTCGTCGCGTACGAAATGGCCCGCCTGGTCACACGGGTGGGCGAACATCTATACACCGCTCCGCGAACGGCCGCAGCGAAGCCGCGGAATCCGGGCTGAGCACGGCGGTGACACGTTATGACTGAAGATATGAGTGGCACCCCTCCGCACCACGGCAGTCACTGGTATGACGCCGAGGCCGGCCCGCTGGTCCGCCCGTACGCGATGACCGGCGGCCGGACCCGGCCGGTGACGACCACCGTGCGGTTCGACCTCATTGCGCTCATCGACCTGGAGGAAGAGGCGCTGGAGGCCGCGGGGAAGGAGGCCGAGACGTTCGGGCCCGAGCACCGGGCGCTCATCGACCTCTGCCGGATCGAGACCCAGTCCGTCGCCGAGCTGGCGGCGGAGACCGATCTGCCGGTCGGGGTGGTACGGGTGCTCCTCGGCGATCTGGTCGAACTCGGCTGCGTACGGGTCAGCAGGCCCGTACCGCCGGCGCAGCTTCCCGACGAGATGATCCTGAGAGAAGTGATCGATGGACTCCGCGCCCTCTGACCGCAGGGTCGACGACGCGCTGGCGCTGAAGATCCTCATCGCCGGCGGCTTCGGGGTGGGCAAGACCACCCTGGTCGGTTCCGTCAGCGAGATCCGTCCGCTGCGCACCGAGGAGCAGTTGAGCGAGGTCGGCACCGCCGTCGACGACACCGGCGGCGTGGATGAGAAGACCACGACGACCGTGGCGATGGACTTCGGCAGGATCACCATCCGCGCCGGACTCGCGGTCTATCTGTTCGGCACGCCGGGGCAGGACCGCTTCTGGTTCCTCTGGGACGAGCTTGCCACCGGCGCGCTGGGCGCGGTGGTGCTGGCCGACACGCGCAGGCTGCAGGACTGCTTCCCGGCGGTGGACTACTTCGAGCACCGCAGCATCCCGTTCATCGTCGCGGTGAACTGCTTTCCCGAGTCGCGCAGTTACGGGGCCCACGAGGTCGCCCGTGCCCTCGACCTCGACCAGGGCACTCCCGTCGTGCTGTGCGACGCCCGCGACCGCGACTCGGGGAAGGAGGTGCTGATCAGGCTGGTCGAGTACGCCGGGCGGGTGCACACCGCCCGGCTGCTCGACACGGTCGGCTCGGAGCCGGTGGGGTGAGCGGGGCCCGGGGTGCCGGGGGTCACTCGGCGACGCGGGCCTCGGAGACCACCTTGTCGATGGTGACGCGGACGAGGAGTTCGCCGGCGACGGCGTTGCGCGCGCCGTAGGTCTCGGCCAGTTCGGCGTCCACGTAGCGGGCGGCGATGACCGTGGCCCAGCGGCGCATCTCGTCCAGGTCGTCGCTGAGCCGCGCGCGGCCGGAGAGCACGGCGAACGAGTACGGATAGCGGTCGTCGTCGACGCAGAGGGTGGCGCGCCCGTCGCGCGCGAGGTTCCGGCCCTTGACGGTCCCGGCGCCGGTGTTGAAGACCAGGTCGTCGCCGTCGAGTACGAACCAGATCGGGGCCACATGAGGGCTGCCGTCGGCGCGGACGGTGGCCAGTTTTCCGGTGCGGGTGCCTGCGGAGACGAAGGTGCGCCACTCTTCGTCGGTCATCTTCTCGCCCATGCGAGCACGTTATCCACAGGGGGAGGCGGGGCGGGGAGCGACGCGCTAGGCTCGTCACTGAGAGTAATTGAGATGGCGCTTTTCGAGCGACGACGGGGGAGATGGTCATGGTGGTACGGACCGGGGCGAGCGCGGGTGCGCGGACGGCCGGCGCGGCGGGCGAGCGGGCGGAGCTGCTGACGTTCGGCCGCGCGGCGGCGGAGCTGGGGCTGCTGCCGCGGGAGTTGGAGCTGGCGGCGCAGCTCGGGCTGGTGCCGACGGAGCCGCCGCAGCGGGCCGGCGGCCGGCGCCGGGTGGCCCGGGCCGAGGTGGCGCGGCTGCGGGCGGAGGACGGCGCCGGGGGCGTCGGGGCCGCGGCTGCGCTGCGTGAGCGGCTGCGGCTGGTGGGGACGGCCGCGGGTGCGGAGGAGCTGGGCATCTCGTCCGTCCGCTTCACGCGGCTGGCGCGGGCGGGGTGCTTCGCGCCCGCGCGGTTCTATGTGAACCGGTACCGGGTCGTGGTCTGGCTCTATCTCGCGGCGGAGGTGGAGCGGTTCGGGGAGCGGGAGCCGGGGCTGCTGCGCGGACCGCTGCCGCCGGCGATGCGGGGGGAGCTGGCCGAGGGCGCGGACGTCCGGGCCCGCGGCTGGCGGCAGCGGCGGGTGGAGCAGTTGCTGTCGGAGCGGGTGGACCCGTGGGAGCGGGCGGGCGCGTATGCGGCAGTGCTGAGCGACGCGGAGCTGGCGGAGGAGGTGCCCGACGCGAGGGAGCGGGCGCGCGTCGTGGAGCACCGGGCGGAGCTGGTCGCCACGGCGCGCGGCGGCAGTGAGACGGCCCGCCGGGCGGCGGAGGACGTGCTGCTGGCGGAGTCCGACGCGGAGGCTTTGGGCTACCGGCTGGGCCTGGCGGTGGAGCTCCAGGCCGCGCGCGTCGACTACGCCACCCCGTCCCCGCCCGTGTCCCCGGACCCGTCCTTGGCCACGGCCCCGGCGCCCCTTCCCGTCCTGCTCCCGGCTCCGCCGGCACCCCCGGGCGGCGCCCCGCCCGCGCGCCCGGCGGGAGGGGCCCGACCACGCCGCGGCAGCCTCAACTGGCTGCGCCGGGGCCGCCGGCGCCGCACGGGCCTGCCGCGCTGACGGCAGGTCAGCCGGCCGGCTGACTGGCTGGGCGGGCTGACTGGCTCAGCGGGTCGGCTGGCTCAGGGGGCCGACGTCGGTGACGCGGAGGACGGCGCGGGCCTCGGCGTCGGAGGCGGTGAGGTCCACCTCCGCGGAGATGCCCCAGTCGTGGTCGCCCTCCGGGTCGGCGAAGGTCTGGCGGACGCGCCAGAGGGCGTGCTCCGGGTCCTCCTCGATCCGCAGCAGCCGCGGCCCGCGGGCGTCGGGACCGGTGCCGATGTCCTCGTACTCCTCCCAGTACGCGTCCAGTGCCTCGCCCCAGCGCTCCGCGTCCCAGCCGGACTCCTCGTCCAGCGTGCCCAGCTCGTCCGCGTCGTCGAGCGCCGCCAGCTCCACCCGGCGGAACAGCGCGTTGCGGACGAGGACGCGGAAGGCGCGCGCGTTGGCCGTCACCGGGCGCACCTGGTCGGCGTGCTCCAGGGCCTGCTCGGCGGTCTCCTCCGCCGGGTTGGCCAGTTGCTCCCACTCGTCCAGCAGGCTGGAGTCGACCTGGCGGACCATCTCGCCGAGCCAGGCGACGAGGTCCTCGAAGTCCTCGGACTTCCGCTCGTCCGGCACGGTGTGGTCCAGCGCCTTGTACGCGCTTGCCAGGTAGCGCAGCACGATGCCCTCGGTGCGGGCCAGCTCGTAGAAGGAGACGAACTCGCCGAAGGTCATGGCCCGTTCGTACATGTCACGGATGACCGACTTGGGGGAGAGGGGGTGGTCGCCGACCCACGGGTGGCTCTTGCGGTACAGGCCGTAGGCGTGGGACAGCAGCTCCTCCAGCGGCTTGGGGTAGCTGACGTCCATCAGCCGCTCCATCCGCTCCTCGTACTCGACGCCGTCCGCCTTCATCTCCGCGACCGCCTCGCCGCGCGCCTTGTTCTGCTGGGCGGCGAGGATCTGCCGGGGGTCGTCGAGGGTGGACTCCACGACGGAGACCATGTCGAGCGCGTAGGAGGGGGACTCGGGGTCGAGGAGGTCGAACGACGCCAGTGCGAAGGTCGACAGCGGTTGCTGGAGGGCGAAGTCCTGCTGCAGGTCGACGGTCAGCCGCACGATGCGGCCCTGCGCGTCCGGCTCGTCGAGCTGCTCGACCACGCCGCCGTCGAGGAGGGAGCGGTAGATCGCGATGGCGCGGCGGATGTGCCGGAGCTGCTTCTTGCGCGGCTCGTGGTTGTCCTCCAGCAGCCGGCGCATGGCGGTGAAGGCGTCGCCCGGGCGGGCGATGACGGACAGCAGCATGGCGTGGGTGACGCGGAAGCGGGAGGTGAGCGGTTCGGGATCGGCGGCGATCAACTTCTCGAAGGTGTTCTGCGACCAGTTGACGAAGCCCTCCGGCGGCTTCTTGCGCACCACCTTGCGGCGCTTCTTCGGATCGTCGCCGGCCTTGGCGAGTGCCTTCTCGTTCTCCACGACGTGCTCCGGCGCCTGCGCCACCACCAGCCCGGAGGTGTCGAAGCCGGCCCGCCCGGCCCGGCCGGCGATCTGGTGGAACTCGCGGGCCCGCAGGGTACGCACCCGGCTGCCGTCGTACTTGGTCAGCGCGGTGAACAGCACCGTGCGGATGGGCACGTTGACGCCGACGCCGAGGGTGTCGGTGCCGCAGATGACCTTCAGCAGCCCGGCCTGCGCCAGCTTCTCCACCAGCCGCCGGTACTTGGGCAGCATCCCGGCGTGGTGGACGCCGATGCCGTGCCGGACGTAGCGGGAGAGCTGCTTGCCGAACCGGGTGGTGAAGCGGAAGTTGCCGATGAGGGCGGCGATCTCGTCCTTCTCGGCGCGGGTGGACATGTTGATGCTCATCAGCGCCTGCGCCCGCTCGACCGCCTGCGCCTGGGTGAAGTGCACGATGTAGACGGGCGCCTGGCGGGTCTCCAGCAGTTCCGTCAGGGTCTCGGTGAGCGGGGTGGTGCGGTACTCGTACGACAGCGGGACGGGCCGGGTCGCCGAGCGGACCACCGAGGTGGACCGGCCGGTGCGCCGGGCCAGGTCCTCCTCGAAGCGGGAGACGTCGCCCAGCGTCGCGGACATCAGCACGAACTGCGCCTGCGGCAGTTCCAGCAGCGGGATCTGCCACGCCCAGCCGCGGTCCGGCTCGGCGTAGAAGTGGAACTCGTCCATCACCACCTGGCCGATGTCGGCGTCTCTGCCGTCGCGCAGGGCGATGGACGCCAGCACCTCGGCGGTGCAGCAGATGACGGGCGCGTCGGCGTTGACGGAGGCGTCGCCGGTGAGCATGCCGACGTTCTCCGTGCCGAAGATCTTGCACAGGTCGAAGAACTTCTCCGACACCAGCGCCTTGATCGGCGCGGTGTAGAACGAGACCTCGTCCCGGGCCAGCGCCGCGAAGTGCGCACCGGCCGCGACCAGCGATTTCCCGGATCCGGTGGGGGTGGACAGAATCAGGTTCGAGCCGGAGACGACCTCGATCAGAGCCTCTTCCTGCGCCGGATAGAGGGAGATGCCCCGCTCCTCGGTCCAGGAGGAGAACGCCTCGAAGAGGTCGTCGGGGTCGGCGGTGGGCGGCATCTGATCGATAAGGGTCACCCGACCATACTGCCCTCCGCTGCCCCCGAAGTGTGAACCCCCGGTACGTGCGAAGATCACCCGCGCTAGGCTGTGCCGCCGACGGGCGGAGCCTGTGGGGCCAACGGCCGTTCACCACACGGGCGGACGAGGGGTGGGGGAGCTTTTCATGATGGGTCCAGCGCACTCGCTTTCGGGGGCGGCGGCGTGGCTGGGGGTGGGCGCGGCGGCCACCGCGGCGGGCCACGAGATGCCCTGGCCGGTGCTCGTCGTCGGCGCCCTCATCTGCGCCGGCGCGGCCCTCGCCCCCGATCTGGACCACAAGTCCGCGACCATCTCCCGCGCCTTCGGCCCGCTGTCCCGCATCCTCTGCGAGGTCATCGACAAGCTCTCGGCCGGCGTCTACAAGGCGACGAAGAAACGCGGCGATCCCCGCCGCTCCGGCGGCCACCGCACCCTGACGCACACCTGGCTGTGGGCGGTCCTGGTCGGCGCCGGCTTCTCCGCGCTCGCGGTCCTCGGCGGCCGGTGGGCGGTCCTCGGGATCCTCTTCGTCCACATGGTGCTGGCCATCGAGGGCCTGCTGTGGCGGGCCGCCCGGGTCTCCAGCGACGTCCTCGTCTGGCTCCTCGGCGCCACCAGCGCCTGGATCCTCGCCGCCGTCCTCGACCAGCCCGGCAACGGCTCCGACTGGCTCTTCACCGACCCCGGCCAGGAGTATCTGTGGCTGGGCCTGCCCATCGTCCTCGGCGCCCTCGTCCACGACCTCGGCGACGCCCTCACCGTCTCCGGCTGCCCGGTCCTGTGGCCGATTCCGGTGGGCCGCCGGCGCTGGTACCCGATCGGCCCGCCGGACTTCATGCGCTTCCGCGCCGGAAGCTGGATCGAGCTGAAGATACTGATGCCGGTCTTCATGCTCGCCGGCACCGCCGGCGGCCTCACCGCGATGGGCGTCATCGGCTGAGGCCCCGACGGCCCGACAGCCCCGAGCCGCATCCGGACGAAGAGGGCGCCGCGCCGCCTCAAAGCCGTCCCGCGAGCACCGTTCCTCGCGGATCCGATCGGGCATCGGCGGCATGTGGGGGAGTACAACACGCCGAGCGGCGCGGAGACCCGCCCCGGGCGCGTGCTTCGTACGCGCCCGGGGGGCCGGTCAGCCGTGCCAGGAGCGCCAGAGGGCGGCGTAGGCGCCGTCTGCCGCGACCAGTTCGTCGTGGCTGCCGAGTTCGCTGATGCGGCCCTCCTCGACCACCGCGATCACGTCCGCGTCGTGCGCCGTGTGCAGGCGGTGGGCGATGGCCACGACCGTGCGCCCGTCCAGAACCTTCGCCAGCGACCGCTCCAGGTGCCGCGCCGCCCGCGGGTCGAGCAGCGACGTCGCCTCGTCGAGGACCAGCGTGTGCGGGTCGGCCAGCACCAGCCGGGCGAGCGCTATCTGCTGCGCCTGCGCCGGGGTGAGGGCCGTACCGCCCGAGCCGACCTCCGTGTCCAGGCCGTCGTCCAGGGCCCGGGACCACTCGCCCGCGTCGACCGCGCCCAGCGCCGCCCACAGCTCCGCGTCGCTCGCCTCGGCACGCGCCAGGCGCAGGTTGTCGCGCAGCGAGCCGACGAAGACGTGGTGCTCCTGGTTGACCAGCGCCACGTGCTCGCGTACCCGCTCGGCCGGCATCCGCGCCAGCTCCGCGCCGCCGAGCCGGATCTCGCCGCGCCGCGGCGAGTAGATCCCGGCCAGCAGCCGCCCCAGCGTCGACTTGCCCGCACCCGAGGGCCCGACCAGCGCCAGCCGGCTGCCCGGCTGCAACCGCAGCGAGACGCCGTGCAGCACGTCCGCCCCCGCGCGGTAGCCGAAGCGGACCTCGTCGGCGTGGACGTCCCGGCCGCCCGGCCGTACGGCCGCGTCGCCGGGCTCCTCCTCGATGTCCCGAACGCCCACCAGCCGGGCCAGCGACACCTGGGCCACCTGGAGTTCGTCGTACCAGCGCAGGATCATGCCCACCGGCTCGGTGAGCATCTGCGCCAGCAGCGCGCCCGTCGTCAGCTCGCCGACGCTCATCCAGCCCTGGAAGACGAACGCGCCGCCGAGCAGCAGCACCGAGCCGACCACGACGACGTGCGTGGCGTTGAAGACGGGGAAGAACATGCAGCGCAGGTAGAGCGTGTATCGCTCCCACGCCACCCATTCAGCGACCCGCCGGTCCGACAGCGCGACCCGGCGCGCGCCCAGCCGGTGCGACTCCACCGTGCGCCCGGCGTCCACCGTCTCGGAGAGTGCCGCGGCCACGGCGGCGTACCCCGCGGCCTCCGAGCGGTACGCGCTCGGCGCCCGCTTGAAGTACCAGCGGCAGCCCGCGAGCAGCACCGGCGCGGCCAGCACCACCGCCACCGCCAGCGGGGGCGCCATCACCACCATGCCGCCGAGCACCAGCCCGACCCACACCACCGCGATCGTCAACTGCGGCACGGCCTCGCGCATCGCGTTCGCCAGCCGGTCGATGTCCGTGGTGATACGGGACAGCAGATCGCCCGTCCCGGCCCGCTCCAGCACGCCCGGGGGCAGGCCCACGGACCGCACGAGGAAGTCCTCGCGCAGGTCCGCGAGCATCCGCTCGCCCAGCATCGCGCCGCGCAGCCGCACCAGCCGGATGAAGAACGCCTGCACCGCCAGCGCGATCGAGAACAGCACGACCGCGCGCGTCAGATGGAGGTCCTCGACCCCCGCGGACAGGTCCTCGACCAGCCCGCCCAGCAGGTACGGGCCGGCCATCGAGGCGAGCACGGCGACCGCGTTGACGCCGATCAGCAGCAGGAACGCCGTCCGGTGCCGGCGCAGCAGCTCCGCCACGTAGCCGCGCACGGTCGCGGGTGCGCCCACCGGCAGGGTGGTCGCGGTGCGCGGCGCGGCCGGGTCGTACTCCGGCGGTCGCACGCCGATCATGCGGTCTCCTCCATCATCTGCGGCACGCCGCCCTCGTCGCGTACGGCAGGATCGCCTTCCGGTACGCGGCCGGGCGCCTGCTTCTCGTCGTCCGTCTCCCGGGTGACCACGGCGCGGTACGCGACGTCGCCGTGCAGCAGTTCGCGGTGCGGCCCCTCGGCGACCACCGCGCCGTCCTGCACGAACACCACCGTGTCCGCGCGGTCCAGCAGCAGCGGGCTGGAGGTGAACACCACCGTCGTACGGCCCGCGCGGATCTCCCGCAGCCCCTCGGCGATACGCGCCTCGGTGTGCGAGTCGACCGCCGACGTCGGCTCGTCCAGCACCAGCACCTCCGGGTCGGCCACCAGCGACCGGGCCAGCGCCAGCCGCTGGCGCTGGCCGCCGGAGAGCGACCGGCCGCGCTCGGTGATCGGCGCGCCCATCGGCGCCCCGTCGCCGTCCGGCGCCGCGGCCGCCGCCTGCGCCAGCGCGGTCAGCACGTCGCCGCACTGCGCGGCGGCCAGCGCGGCGGCGGGCTTGACCGAGCCGGACGCGGGTACGTCCAGCAGGTCGGCCAGCGTCCCGGACAGCAGCATCGGGTCCTTGTCCTGCACCAGCACCGCCGCCCGCGCCCCCGCCAGCGGTACGTCGTCCAGCTCCACGCCGCCGAGCCGCGCCGACGGCAGCTCGCCCGGCTCCGTCGGGTGCCCGCCGAGCCGGTCGGCGAGCCGCCCCGCGGCGTCCGGGTCGCCGCACACCACGGCGGTCAGCCGGCCCTCCGCGGCACGCAGCCCGGTCGCCGGGTCGTGCAGCTCGCCGCCGAGCGGACCGTGGTCGGTGCCGGTGCCGGTGCCGGTGCCGCCGGTCGCGGTGCGGGCGAGCCCGAGGACGCGGGCGGCGCGCTTGGCCGACGGCCGGGAGAAGGAGTACGCCATCGCCAGCTCGGCGAAGTGGTGCATCGGGAAGAGCAGGAACGTCACCGCCCCGTAGACCGTGACCAGTTCGCCGACCGTGATCGTCCCGCTCCGCGCGAGCCCCACCCCGTGCCCGACGACGATCACCAGCAGCACTCCCGGCAGCGCCACCTGCACGGCGTGGATCAGCGCCCACATCCGCGCGCTGCGCACCGCCGCGGTCCGCACCTTCTGCGACGCCTCCCGGTACCGGTCGAGGAACAGCTCCTCGCCGCCGATGCCGCGCAGCACCCGCAGCCCCGCCACGGTGTCCGCGGCCAGCTCGGTCGCCCGGCCGGCCTTGGCCCGCTGGTCGTCGGCGCGGCGGGTGGCGTACGGCAGCAGCGGCAGCGGCGCGAGCGCCAGCACGGGCAGCGCGACGGCGACGACGAGGCCCAGCTCCGGGGCGTAGACGACGAGGCCCGCGGTGACGGCGAGCGCGGTGAACAGCGCGGCGGTGAACCGCGAGAACGACTCGACGAACCAGCCGATCTTCTCCACGTCGCCCGTGCTCACCGCGACCACCTCGCCGGCCGCCACCCGCCGGGTGAGCACCGAGCCAAGGCCGGCCGCCTTGCGGGCCAGCAACTGCTGGACCCGGGAGGCGGCGGTGATCCAGTTGGTCACGGCCGCGCGGTGCAGCATGCTGTCGCCGAGCGCCATCAGCGCGCCGAACGCGATCAGCAGCGCGCCGGCGACCGCGAGCCGCCCGCCGTTGCGGTCCACGACCGCCTGCACGGCCATGCCCACGGCCAGCGGCATCGCGCCGAGGGGCAGCATCCACACCAGGCCCCAGAGCAGCGCGGCCACCTGGCCGCCGAGCTGCATGCGGCCGAGCCAGACGAGGAAGTGGCGGCCGGATCGGACGTCGGGTTCTCCGGGGTCCGTATGCGGCAGGTCGCGCAACTGCATGGCATCCCAAAATGGTCGTCTCGGGTGTGGGTGAGCCGTGCAAGGCTGGCGGTTCGCGGGCGGGTTTTCAACCGGTTTTCCCCCGCGCCGTGTCCATTGCGCCACGGCCCGCGGGGGACCGCCCGGCAGGGCGCGGGACGCGGCGTGTGACGATGGGTGTATGCGTGCGTACGGGACGAGCGGGCGGCTGCCGCGCAGGACGGCCGCCGCGGCGGTGGGGCTGCTTCTGCTGGCGGGCTGCGGCGGTTCAGGCGGCGGTGACGGTGACAGCGGCGGTACGAGCGGTACGGGCAAGGGCGCGGCCACCGGCGGCGCGAGCGCGTCGCCCAGCACCCCGCCCGGCGACATCCCCGGCGTCGGCGCCCGGTTGAACGGGAAGGTGCCCGCGGACTCCCGCCAGGCCGTCGCCGTCTACGGCAAGGGCCCCGACTCCGCCGACGCCACCGTCGTCCTCTACGAGAAGCGCGGCGGGAACTGGCAGCGCCGGGAGAGCTGGCCCGCGCACAACGGCAAGAAGGGCTGGACCCCCGACCACCGCGAGGGCGACAAGCGCAGCCCCGTGGGGGTGTTCACGCTCTCCGACGCAGGCGGCGTCCTCGCCGACCCGGGCGCGAAGCTCCCGTACCTCCAGAGCCCGGCCTTCGCCGCGCCCCACTACTGGCCCGAGACGCACTGGAACGACTTCGACCTCGTCATCGCCATCGACTACAACCGCGTGCGGGGCACCTCGCCGCTCGACCCGACCCGCCCGCAGGGCCAGGGGAAGGGCGGCTCGATCTGGTTCCACATGGACCACGGCAGCGGCACGTCGGGCTGCGTCAGCATCTCCAAGTCCGGGATGACGGAGCTGCTGCGCACCCTGGACCCGCGGAAGGACCCGGTCGCCGTGATGGGCGACCGGGCCTCCCTGTCGGGCTAGCGGCGCCGCACCCCGGTCCAGCCGGGGCCGCGCGCCGTCAGCGGGCGCTCACGCCCCGTCGGGCTTCTCCGAGTCGACGCCGGAGCGCTTGTCCTTCCACCCGCCGCGGGTGAAGTCCGGGATCTGCTGCGGCTTGCCGCCCGCCTTGATCGACTGGTGGCTGAGCGGCACCGGCGCGGTCCAGGTCACGGCGTCGTAGACGTCGAAGTCCGGGACCAGGCCGAGGCGCATGCACTGCATCAGCCGGAAGATCATGATGTAGTCCATGCCGCCGTGGCCGCCGGGCGGGTTGGAGTGCTCCTTCCACAGCCAGTGGTCGTACTCCGCGAAGTCCCCAAAGCTGTGCCACCGGTCGTCGGTGTGCATCGGCTCCAGGTAGATGCGCGGCTCGTAGTCCTCGAAGACGCCCTTCGTGCCGCCGAGGGAGTTGATCCGGCTGTACGGGTGCGGGGTGGAGACGTCGTGCTCCAGCCGGATGACGCGGCCCTTGGCGGTCTGCAGCACGCTGAAGGTGCGGTCGCTGCCGATGTACGTCTCCTTCCAGCTCGGGTCGCCGGCGGGCATGTGCTCCTCGCGGTACTCCGCGAGGCCCAGGGCCGGGGTGCCGAAGCTGGAGATCTGCGTGACGCGCTCGCCGCGGTTGACGTCCATGTAGTTGGCCGTCGGGCCGAAGCCGTGGTTGGGGTAGAGGTCGCCGCGCAGCCGGGTGTGCCACAGCCGGCGCCACGGGCCCTCGTAGTAGTCCGGGTCGAACATCAGCCCGCGCAGGTCGTGGTTGTACGCGCCGGCGGCGTGCAGCAGCTCGCCGAAGAGCCCGGCGTGCGCCATGCGCAGCACCCGCATCTCGTTCTTGCCGTACGCGCAGTTCTCCAACTGCATGCAGTGCCTGCGGGTGCGCTCGGACAGGTCGACGAGGTCCCACAGCTCCTTCACGGTCATCGCGATGGGGCACTCGACACCGACGTGCTTGCCGTTCGTCATGGCCGTCCTGGCCATCTCGAAGTGCCAGTCCCAGGGGGTGGCGACGTAGACGAAGTCGATGTCGCTGCGGGCGCAGAGCTGCTCGAAGTCGTGGTCGCCCTTGGTGTACGTGGCGGGCGCCGGCTGGCCGGCGGCGACGACCTTCTTCGCGGCCCGCTCCACCTTGTCCACGACCGGGTCGCACAGCGCGGTCACCTGGACGCCCGGCTGGGCCAGGAACAGGTCGATCATGCCGCCGCCGCGGTTGCCGAGGCCCACGATCCCGACCCGTACGGTGGTGTGGGTCTCGAAGGGCACGCCGATCATCGTCCTGCCGCGCCGCGGCGGCACGGCAGGTGCGGCGCCTTCACCGGCTGCCCCCGCCTCTGCCGCCTGGGCCTGGGAGGCGCCGAATGCCCCCAGGCCGAGCCCTGCACCGGCGATGCCCGCCGAGCGCAGAACCGAACGGCGGGAGTAGCCGTCGTCGGCATCGCCGGGTCTCGGGGTGGCGTTCTCCTCGCGCATGCGTCCTCCGGAAGGTGTGCGGAAGGTTCGCCGCCACCCTCGCCGGACCCGGGCGCGCCGACAAGAGGTCTGCACCACTGAGGAGTTGGACTTACCGCCGGGGCCGGATGGACTTATCCGCGGCGCCCCCGGACCGCCGCGGGGCGGGTGGCGCGCTCCAGCTCCAGCAGCACGGAGCGGTACGAGCGGCCGGTGGCCCGGTCCATGCCGATCTCGCACATCCGGTTCGCCGACAGGTGCGCGTCGTAGTCGCGGGCGGTGACCTCCGCGGCCTCGCGCGCGGTCGCGGACGCGGTCAGCTCCTTGTGCAGCAGGCCGCGGTCGCCGGCGAAGGCGCAGCAGGCCGCGTCGTCCGGCACGACGACCTCCTCCGCGACCGCCTCGGCCAGCGCGGTGAGCCGGCCGGTGTTGCCCAGGTGGCGCATCGAGCAGGTCGGGTGGACCACGGCGGCGGACGTCTTGCGCTCGACCGTCAGGCGGGGCAGCAGCTCGTCTGCGGCCCAGTTGAGCGAGTCCACGACGGTGAGCTGCGCGTGCAGCTTGCGGCTCGACTCCGTCAGATACGGCACCACCTCGTGCGCGAGGCCCAGGGTGCAGGACGAGGCGTCGACGACGACCGGCAGCCGGGCGCCGTCGGTCCACCGCCAGGCGGCCTCGACGATGCGGTTGGCCATCAGCCGGGTGCCGTCGTCGTAGCCCTTGGAGTGCCAGATGGTGGAGCAGCAGGTGCCGGCGACGTCGTCCGGGATCCACACGGGCCGCCCGGCGCGGGCGGAGACGGCGACGACGGCCTCCGCGAGGTTCGGTCCGCGGGCGTCGTCCGGGCCGCCGAAGATGCGGTTGACGCACGCGGGGAAGTAGACGGCGGCGGCGCCCTCGCGGACGGTGCCGGGCAGCCGGCGCGCGGCGGGAGCGGGGATCTCCGGCAGCCACTCGGGTACGAGGTCTGGGCGCACCGCGCGGCGCGCGAGCCGGGTCGCGGCGCCCGGCACCCGGTCGCCGAGCCGGTGCGCGACGGCGACGGCCAGCCGGGCGGCTCGTTCGACCTGGCGGAAGCGGCGGGCGGTGCCGGCGGCGGCGCGCTCCTCGCGGGCGGAGTGCCGGGCGTGCCGGAAGTCCTTCATCATCTGCCCGGTGTCGATGCCCACGGGGCAGTCCAGGCTGCACGTGGAGTCGCCGGCGCAGGTGTCGACGGCGTCGTACCCGTACGCCTGGAGAAGGCTGCCGGTGACCGGTGCGTCCGGCGGCTGGCGCAGCATCTCCCGGCGCAGCACGATGCGTTGCCGCGGGGTGGTGGTCAGGTCGCCGCTGGGGCAGGTGGGTTCGCAGAAGCCGCACTCGATGCAGGGGTCGGCGATGTCCTCGATCCGCGGGATGGTCTTCAGCCCGCGCAGGTGCGCCTGCGGGTCGCGGTCGAGCAGCACCCGCGGGGCGAGGATGCCGCTCGGGTCGATCAGCTCCTTGATCCGCCACATCAGCCCGGTGGCCCGCTCGCCCCACTCCAGCGCGAGGAACGGGGCGATGTTGCGGCCGGTGGCGTGCTCGGCCTTCAGCGAGCCGTCGAAGCGCTCGACGGTCAGCCGACAGAAGTCGTCCATGAAGGCCGCGTACCGCTCGACGTCGGCGGGCTCGGCGGCGTCGAAGGCGAGCAGGAAGTGCAGGTTGCCGTGGGCGGCGTGGCCGGCGACGGCGGCGTCGAAGCCGTGCCGCGCCTGGAGTTCGAGCAGCGCCTCACAGGCTTCCGCGAGCCGGCCGGGCGGGACGGCGAAGTCCTCGGTGATGAGGGTCGTACCGGCCGGGCGGGAGCCGCCCACGGCGGTGACGAACGCCTTGCGCGCCTTCCAGTAGCCGCCGATACGGCCCGGGTCGCGGGTGAACGCGTTGCCCTCGGCGGCGACGGACCCGACTGGCGCCACGAGGTCGAGCCCCGCCAGCACCCCGGCCGCCGCCTCCTCGTACGCCTCCCGCGCCGCCTCGTCCGGCGCCCGGAACTCCACCAGCAGCGCCGCCGTGTCCTTCGGCAGCTCCGCCCAGTCGGCGGGCACCCCGGCGACGCTCACGGAGGCGCGCAGTGTGTTGCCGTCCATCACCTCCACGGCCCGCGCCCCGGCGGCGTTGAACGCCGGCACCGCGGCCGCGGCGGCCTGGAGGGCGGGGAAGAACAGCAGCGCGGTGGAGGTGTGCCGGTCCAGGGGCAGGGTGTCGAAGACGGTGTCGGCGATGAAGCCGAGCGTGCCCTCGGAGCCGACCATCAGCCCGCGCAGGATCTGCACCGGGGTGGCGCCGTCGAGGAAGGCGTCGAGCCGGTAGCCGTTGGTGTTCTTGATCTCGTACTTGGCGCGGATCCGGGCCGTCAGCTCCGCGTCCGCCTCGATCTCCGCCTTGAGCGCGAGCAGCCCGCGGCACAGCTCCGGCTCGGCGGCGGCCAGCCGCTCGTCGGCGTCGGGCGCGGCGGTGTCCACGACGGTGCCGGAGGGCAGCACGAAGGTCAGCGAGGCGAGCGTGCGGTACGAGTTGCGCGTGGTGCCGGCCGTCATGCCCGAGGCGTTGTTGGCGACGACGCCGCCGAGGGTGCAGGCGATGGCGCTGGCCGGGTCGGGGCCGAGGACGCGGCCGTGCCGGGCGAGGGTGGCGTTGGCCCGTACGACGGTGGTGCCGGGGCCGACGCGGGCGCGCGCCGCGGCGTCGTCGAGCACCTCGACGCCCGCCCAGTGGCGGCGTACGTCGACGAGGATGTCCTCGCCCTGCGCCTGGCCGTTCAGCGACGTGCCGGCCGCCCGGAAGACCAGCTTCCGTCCGCGCTCGCGGGCGAACCGGAAGAGCGCCGAGACGTCCGCGACCGTCTCGGCGACGGCCACCGCCTGCGGCACGAACCGGTACGGGCTGGCGTCCGAGGCGTACCGCACCAGGTCCGAGGCGCCCGTCAGCACCTTCTCCGCGCCCAGCAGCGCCGTCAGCTCCCCGCGCAGCGGCTCCGGCGTGCCCGCGGCGAGGTCGTCGGCGACCCGGTCGGGCGCGGGCGCCGCCGCACCGCGGCCGGGGCGCAGGGCCGAGGGCTTGGGCTGGAGCAGCGGCATGGAACGGACTCCTCAGCAGGCGTGGCCGTGCGTGTCGACCAGGGGGGCGATGAGCCCCAGCAGTTTTTCACGCTGCTGTTCGGACAGCGGCTCCAGCACGTCCGCGGCCGCCGCGAGGCGGGCCCGGTGCAGCTCGGCGAGCGCCGTGCGCCCGGCCGCGGTGGTCTCGATCCGGATCACCCGCCGGTTGGCCGGGTCGGGTACGCGCCGGACCAGGCCGCCCGCCTCCAGCGCGTCGACGTGCGTGGTGACCGCGCGGGGCACGACGCCGAGGTGCTCGGCGAGGTCGGCCATCCGCGGCGGCTCCTCGTGGCGCTCCAGGGTGCGCAGCAGCCGGGACTGGGCGGGCGTGATGCCCAGCGGCTTGAAGTGGTGCTTCTGCGCGTAGTGGATCCGGCGGGTGAGCAGCAGGAGCTGCTCCGCCAACTGGCCGGTCACGTCTGCGGGGGGCGGGGACGACTGGGACACGCTCCGAGGGTAGCAGGAGCATATTCATTGTGTATATAGGTAACAATGAGCTAGCCTCCCATAAGGTCGTCACACTCTTCTAGGAGGCCCATGCCGCACGATCCTCTCGACGGGTGGTCACCCGCACCCTCAGAGCCGGAGCAGCCCGCCCAGGTGCGCCGGATCCTCGCGCTCTTCCGCCCGTACCGCGGCCGCCTCGCCGTGGTCGGGCTGCTGGTGGCCGCGTCCTCGCTGGTCTCGGTAGCCTCGCCGTTCCTGCTCCGCGAGGTCGTCGACACCGCCCTGCCCGAGGGCCGCACCGGGCTGCTCAGCCTGCTCGCGCTCGGCATGGTCGGCGTCGCCGTGCTCGGCGGCGTCTTCGGCGTGCTCCAGACCCTCATCTCCACCACCGTCGGCCAGCGCGTCATGCACGACCTGCGCACCGCCGTCTACGCCCAGTTGCAGCGCATGCCGCTGGCGTTCTTCACCCGCACCCGCACCGGCGAGGTGCAGTCCCGCATCGCCAACGACATCGGCGGCATGCAGGCCACCGTCACCACCACCGCCACCTCGCTGGTCTCCAACCTCACCAGCGTCATCGCCACCGTCGTCGCGATGCTCGCGCTCGACTGGCGGCTGACCGTCGTCTCGCTGCTCCTGCTGCCGCTCTTCGTCTGGATCGCCCGCCGCGTCGGCCGCGAGCGCAAGAAGATCACCTCGCAGCGGCAGAAGCAGATGGCCGCCATGGCCGCGGGCGTGACCGAGTCGCTGTCGGTCAGCGGCATCATGCTCGGCCGCACCATGGGCCGCTCCGACAGCCTCACCCGCGACTTCGCCGACGAGTCGGAGAGCCTGGTGGACGTGGAGGTACGGGCCAACATGGCGGGCCGCTGGCGGATGGCCACCATCGGCGTCGTCATGGCCGCCATGCCGGCCGTCATCTACTGGACCGCGGGCCTGGCCTCCGGCACCGGCGGGCAGGCCGTGTCCATCGGCACCGTCGTCGCCTTCGTCTCGCTCCAGCAGGGCCTCTTCCGGCCCACCGTCAGCCTGCTCTCCACCGGCGTGCAGATGCAGACCTCGCTCGCCCTCTTCCAGCGCATCTTCGAGTACCTCGACCTGCCCGTCGACATCGCCGAGCCCGAGCACCCGGTGCGGGTGGCGAAGCCCCGCGGCGAGGTGCGCTTCGAGAACGTCGACTTCGCGTACGAGGCGGGTCAGCCGACGCTGCGCGACGTCGACCTCACCGTGCCGGCCGGCACCAGCCTGGCGATCGTCGGCCCCACCGGCGCCGGCAAGTCCACCCTGGGCTACCTGGTGCCGCGGCTGTACGACGTCACCGGTGGCCGGGTCACCCTCGACGGCACCGACGTGCGCGACCTCGACTTCGACTCGCTCGCCCGCGCGGTCGGCGTCGTCGCCCAGGAGACGTACCTCTTCCACGCCTCCGTCGGCGACAACCTGCGCTTCGCCCGCCCGGACGCCACCGACGCCGAGATCGAGGCCGCCGCCCGCGCCGCGCAGATCCACGACCACATCGCCGCCCTGCCCGACGGCTACGACACCCTCGTCGGCGAGCGCGGCTACCGCTTCTCCGGCGGCGAGAAACAGCGCCTGGCCCTCGCCCGCACCATCCTGCGCGACCCGCCGGTGCTCATCCTCGACGAGGCCACCAGCGCCCTGGACACCCGCACCGAGCGCGCGGTGCAGGAGGCGGTCGACGCGCTGGCCGCGGGCCGCACGACGATCACCATCGCGCACCGGCTCTCCACGATCCGCGACGCCGACCAGATCGCGGTCCTGCACGACGGCCGGATCGCCGAACTCGGCACGCACGAGAAGCTGATGGCCGCCGGCGGCCGGTACGCGGCGCTGGTCCGCCGCGACCTTGACGCCGACGCGAGCGCGGTGGCCGGGGGCGAGCCGGTGGCGGAGGGCGCGTCGGTCACCGTCTGAGCCGCCGTACGGGGCGGGCGGGCCCGGCGCCGGCCCCGTGCCCGTACTACGGTGGCGCCATGGGTGTGCTCACGGCCGTGCACGGCGACATCACCGAGCAGCGGGTCGACGCGGTGGTCAACGCCGCCAACTCCTCGCTGCTGGGCGGCGGGGGCGTCGACGGCGCCATCCACCGCAGGGGCGGCAAGAGCATCGTCGAGGAGTGCCGCGAACTGCGCGCCTCCGCCTACCCGGACGGCCTGCCCGCGGGCCGCGCGGTGGCCACCACCGCCGGGCTGCTGCCGGTCCGCTGGGTGATCCACACCGTCGGTCCGGTGTGGACACGCGCCGAGGACCGCTCGGCGCAACTGGCCTCCTGCTACCGCGAGTCGCTGGCCGTCGCCCGCGAACTGGGCGCCCGCACGGTCGCGTTCCCCGCCGTGTCCACCGGCGCGTACGGCTGGCCGCTGGACGACGCGGCGAGGATCGCGGTGGCCGCGGTTCAGGAGGCCGTCGACAAGAGGGCCTTCGACGAGGTGCGCTTCGTCCTCTTCGACATCCGGGCCCACGAGGCGTTCGCCCGGCACCTCGGCTGACGCGGCCGCGGCGGGGCCCGCCGGGCCCTGGAGCGCCGGCACTGCGATGCTGGCACCGTGCACAAGCCCGAGCCCGTCACCCCCGACGCCCCGCACGCCGTACGGTTCCCGCTGCTCACCCAGCAGTGGCTGGACCTGACGTTCGTCCACTGGGCCTTCGAGCCGGACGCCGTGGCGCGGCTGCTGCCCCGCGGGACCGTGCCGGACACCCACGACGGGGTCGCGTACGTCGGGCTCATCGCCTTCCGGATGCACCGCGTCGGGTGGCTGCGGCTGCCCGCGGTGCCGTACCTCGGGTCCTTCCCGGAGACCAACGTGCGCCTCTACTCGGTCGACGGCCGCGGGCGGCGCGGTGTCGTGTTCCGCTCGCTGGACGCAGCCCGGCTGGTCCCCGTGGTGCTGGGCCGGCTCGGCTTCGGGCTCCCGTACGTGTGGTCGCGGATGGCCGTCCGCCGGGCCGGTGACACCGTCGTCTACACCAGTTCCCGCCGCCGGCCGGGCCCGCGCGGCGCGTACAGCCGCCTGACCGTGCGTCCGGGCGCACGGGTCGGCGAGCCGAGCGCGCTTGAGCACTTCCTCACCGCGCGCTGGGGGCTGCACACCACCTTCTTCGGCGGTACGGCCTACCTGCCCAACGAACATCCCCGCTGGCCGCTGCACCGCGCGGAGCTGGTCCGGTGCGAGGAGAACCTGGTCGCGGCGGCGGGCCTGCCCGCGCCCGCCGGCGACCCGGTCAGCGTCCTGTACTCGCCGGGCGTCCCGGTGCGCCTCGGCCGCCCGCGGCGCGCCTCGTCGACGGCCGGTCCGTAACGGCCCGGTCAGGCGCCGCCGATGATGGCGTCGATCCGGGACTTCACCGACGTCACGTCCCCGTAGATCGCGGGGGAGACGGCGCAGGTGCCCGCCGTGCCGCGGCTCGTGGCGCCGACGAGCCGCCAGTCGCCGGGCCCGCCGACGACCGCCGGGCCGCCGGAGTCGCCGTAGCACGCGCCCCGGCCGCCGCCGCCGTTCACGCACAGCTCGTACGCGCCCTGGATGCCCGCGCAGGAGGAGTCGGCGAGGACCGTGGTGTCGAGCTGCCGCAGCCCCACCGGCGGGGCACCGCAGCCGCGGGTCGGGCAGGTCTGGCCCCAGCCGATCAGCCGGGTCGCCGAACCGGCGGGCGCGGAGGCGGCGATGGGGACGGGCGTCTGGGCCGAGGGGGTGTCGAGCCGCAGCAGGGTCATGTCGGCGGCGAGCTGGCGCCGTTCGACGACGCGGCGGACCTCGCCGCCCGCGGTGCGGTCGGTGGTGCCGATCCGCACCTGGTACGGGGTGCCGCAGTGCGCGGCGGTGACGACCCAGCTCGGGTCGACCAGGCTGCCGCCGCAGGTGTGGCTGCCCGACGCACTCTGCAGCGAGGCCATGAAGGAGTACGTCTCGGAAGCGGGCTGGCCGCCGACGATCCGCGTCGTAGGCGGGGGCGTGGGCTCCGGGCTGCCGGCGGCCGCGGCCGCGCCCGACATCGACAGAATGGCCACGACGGCGGTCGTTAACCCGCCGAGCCGCATGATGGTGCGCATTCGTCCGTTCATTCGCGGTTTCCTCCCATGGGGACTTCGGCGCGTGTACGTCGAAGGGGAATCGCCAGAGCGTAAACACGAGTTCAGCGCGAGGTAAACAGGGCGCCGGGCGGAAAGGGAATTCGCCTGCCCGGAAATAACCGCGCTGAGCTGGGAGTTCGCCATCCGGAAATCAGGGTTCCGGGGTCCGGGTGCAGAAATCGCTTACATAACGCGGCGATATGGCCATGGAACAATGCAAGGCGAGGGGCGCGACGGGAATTACTCCGGCCGGCCGTGCGGTTCCGGGTCGGGAAGCCAGCCGCGGCGCTGTGCCAGGATTCCCGCCTGGAAGCGGGTGCGGGCGCCCAGTTCGTCCAGCAGCTCCGCCACCCGCCGCGTGACCGTCCGCGGACTCACGCCCAACTGCCGGGCGATCGCCTCGTCCTTGATCCCCGCCGCCAGCAGCGTCAGCAGCCCCAGGTCCGAGCACGAGGGACGGTCCTGCGCGGGCCGCGGCAGCAGCGGCGCGGCCTGCTGCCACAGCAGCTCGAAGAGGCTCACCAGCGCGTCCAGCAGCGCGCACGGGCGGATCACCAGCGCGCTGTCCACCTGGTCGTCGAGCGCGATCGGCAGCAGCGCCACCGCCCGGTCCGCGAGGGCCAGCTTCATCGGCACCTGCGGATGGACCCGCGACTGCTCGCCGTTGGCCGCCGCCCGCTGCGCCGCGGCCAGCGCGCCGGGGTACTCCAGCGACTCCGGGGCGTAGATGCCGCGTACCACCACCTGCTCGTGCAGCCGCGCCGTCACCCCCTCCTCCGAGGGCGTCACGTCCGCCGCGTACGGCGGCCGGTCGAAGACCAGCAACTCCCGCTCGCAGCCGCGGACGAGCTGGCCGAAGCGCTCCGCGATGGCCTGCCGGCCGGTGAGGATCTCCAGCAGTTCGTCCGGCTGCCGGCCCGCGCTCAGCGTCGCCGCCAGCGTCCGCGCGTTGCGCTGCAGTTCGCCCAGCTCCCGGCGGCGCCGCGCGACGAGCAGGTCGACGGCGGTGTCCGGGCGGGTGGCCAGCAGCCGCACCGGGCGCCCGGGCAGCCGGCTGACCAGGCCCACCTCCTCCAACTCCGTGACGCTGCGCCGGGTGGCGCGCTCGGAGCGCCGCAGCTCCCCGGCGAGCTGGGCGACGGTGCGGCCGGGCGCCGCGAGCAGCGCGCGGTAGACGGACTCGGCGTACGGCGGTATCCCCAGGGTCTCAAGCATCCGGCCATGGTGGCTACTTGTAGACGTGGCGACAAGACGCCACGAAGATTCGTTCCGCCGTGCAGGTCCGCCAGGGTAAGACCGGGATCATGTCCTCCAGACGGCTCCCTCAGCACGTCCGCGCCGCCGTGACAGCCCTCCTGCTCGGCGGGCTGACGCTCCCGGCCCTGTCGGCCACGCCGGCCGCGGCCGGCCCCCTGCCCCTCGCCGCGCCGCCCGCCGGCGGCGCCTCCGCTTCCGCCTCTGCCACGGTCACCCTCGTCACCGGAGACGAGGTCACCGTCGACGCTCCCGCCGCGGACGGTCCCCCCGCCGTCTCCGTCACCCCGCGGTCCGGCTCCGGCACCCGCTCCTTCACCACCCTGCGAGACGGGGACGACGTCTACGTCGTCCCGGACGACGCCGCCGGGCTCGTCCCCGAGGTGCTCGACCTCGAACTCTTCAACGTCACCGCCCTCGTCGAGATGGGCTACGACGACGCCTCCACCGGCGCGCTCCCGCTGATCGTGCAGGGCCCCCGCCCGCTGGCCGCGGCCGGCGAGGCGGCCCGCGAGGACGCCCTGCCGCTGCCCGCCCTCGACGCCGTCGCCGTCGAACTGCCCAAGAAGAGCGCCGGCACCTTCGCCGCGACTCTGGCCCGCCCGGCCGGTCCGGCCGCGGCCGGGGTGCGCCGGGTGTGGCTGGACCGCAGCCTGGAGGCCGCGGAACTCGACGGCAACCTGAGCCAGATCGGCGCCCCCGAGGTGTGGGACGCCGGGCTGAGCGGCGAGGGCGTGGACGTCGCCGTGCTCGACTCCGGCGTCGACGCCGACCACCCCGACCTGCGCGGCCGGGTCGCCGGCGCCGCCGACTTCACCGGCGAGGGCACCACCGAGGACACCAACGGCCACGGCACCCACGTCGCCTCCCTCGTGGCGGGCAGCGGCGCCGCGTCCGGCGGTGCCCGCAAGGGCGTCGCGTACGGCGCCCGGCTGCTGTCCGGCCGGGTCCTGAACGGCGAGGGCGAGGGCCGGGCGTCCTGGGTCATCGCCGGCATGCAGTGGGCCACCGAGCAGGGTGCCGACGTGGTCAACCTCAGCCTGGGCGGCACCGCGCCCGAGTACCCCGAGAACGACCCCGTCGCCCGCGCGCTCGACGCGCTGGCCGCCGACACCGGCACCCTCTTCGTCGTCGCGGCGGGCAACTCCGGCCCGTACTCCGGCACCATCGGTACCCCGGGCGTCGCGGAGAGCGCGCTGACCGTGGGGGCCGCGGACGCGGACGGCGGTACGCCCCGGTTCACCAGCATCGGCCCGACGACCGGCGCGTTCCTCTCCAAGCCCGACCTGACCGCCCCGGGCGTCGCCGTCACCGGTGCCCGCGCGGGCGGCGGCACGGCCGATCCGTACACGGAGATGAGCGGCACCTCGCAGGCCACCCCGCACGTCGCCGGCGCCGCCGCGCTGCTGCTGCAGAAGCACCCCGGCTGGGACTGGCGGCGGCTGAAGACCGCCCTCATGACCACCGCGGACGGCGACGCCGCGGCACCCCGGCCGCACGCGGCCGGGGCCGGTGTCCTCGACCTGCCGGGCGCGGCGAACGAGACGCTGCAACTCGACCGCGGCAACGTCGACTTCGGCTACCTGCGCTACCCCGAGGGGGAGCGCCCCGCGTCGATCGAGCTGACCCTGACCAACAACGGCACCGAGCCCCGCGCCCTCTCCCTCACCGACCTCGCCACCGAGCGCGCCGGCGCCCCGCTCGCCGACGGCGCCGTGACCGTGACGCCCGCCGCCGTGACCGTCGCACCCGGCGCCAGCGAGCGGGTGACGGTCACGCTGACGCCCGAGGGCGTCGCGCCCGGCGTCTACTCCGGCGCCGTCGTCCTCACCGAGAGCGGGCACGACACCGTCACCCTGCCGCTCAGCTTCTACCTCGAAGCGCCCCGTCACGACGTGGACCTGACCGTCCTGGACCGGAACGGCCGCCCCTGGGCCGGCGGCAGCCTGTGGCTGCTCAACATGCAGGAGACGTACCCCGAGACCGGCGGCGGCTTCCGCACCGTCCACCTGGACGAGAACGGCCGCGCCACCGCCCGCATGCTGCCCGGCCCGCTGACGATGATGGCCAAGGTCGAAACCCCCGCGGCGGACGGCGAGCCCGCCAGCGTCGCCTTCGCGGGCTCGCCCGAGGTGCAGGTCGACGCCGACATGGCGTACACCATCGACGCCCGCAACGCGCTGCCGCTGCGCCCCGCGACCGTCGAGGGCGCCGACACCGAGGTGGGGCACGTCTCCATCCACTACGCGCGCCACGACGCGGCCGGCACCGGCGGCCTGGACGAGGGGATCTTCGCCACCGGCGAGGAGATCGAGCAGGGCCGGGTCTTCCTCCAGCCGACCGCGCCGGTGCGGCACGGCAGCGTGGTGTTCGAGACCCGCTGGCGGCTGGAGGCGGACGGCAAGCCGCGCGGACAGCAGGCCGACGTGTACGAGCTGGTGCTCGGCCGCGGCGCGGTGATCCCCGATCCGCCGCGGTACCGCGTCACGCGCGCGGAGGTGCGCAAGCTGGCGCGTATCGAGGCGGACTACCGCTCGCTGCTGGGCCGGGACGACACGTACACCGAGTCCCGCGAGCCGCGCACCGACGGCATCGCGAGTGCCCTCCGCTTCGAGCACCCGGTCACGGTGCCGCAGCGCCGCGTCGAGATGGTGACCGCATCGCCGGACGTCGCGTGGCGCCACTGCGTCGTCGGCCCCGCGGTGGCGCGCGCCAACCTGTGCACGCCCACCTCGGCGTACGAGCCGGGGGAGCGCCCCGATCCGGTCTGGTTCGGCGCCCCGGCCCCGGCGGTCATCGCCGGGCTGCACGACGGCGACGAACTCGTCCTGCCGGTGTCCCTGAGCGACGGCGAACACCAGGGGTCGGTGTGGAACACGCCGACCGCCGGGAACGAGAGCCTGCGGCTCTTCCACGACGGCAAAGAGATCCCGGCCCGCCCCGGCACCGCCTACTTCCCCGTCACGTCCGAGCCCGCCACGTACCGGCTGGAGCACACCTCGCGCCCCGACCGCGACGCGCTGCCCATCGGCAGCGAGACACGCACGAGCTGGACCTTCCCGGCCCGCGGTCCCGCGGATCCGCTGGTGGGGCAGGAGCGGGTGCGGCTGCTGGGCGTCGACTACGCGCCCCGCACCGACCGGGACGGTGCCGTCCCCGCGCACCGGCCGCTCACCGTCGGCCTGCGGCTGACGTCCACCGCGGGCCCGGAGGACGCGATCAGGACCGAGCGCGGCAGCGTGCGGTTCTGGGCCTCCACCGACGGCGGCGAGCGCTGGCACGAGGCGCTGGTGGTCCCCGGGCGGGACGGTGAACTGACCGCGCTGGTGCCGCAGGTACGGCCGCGGCCGGGCCAGGAGGTGTCCGTGCGGGTGCGCGGTACGGCCGCCGAGGGCCGGGCGATCGAGCAGACGATCATCGACGCCTACCGCGCCGGCTGATTCCGCCGCGCCGGCCCCGGCGGACCGCCGGGGCCGGCGCGCGCACGCCGGCCGCCGATCGCCTGAGCCCCCGGTTCACCACCCGCAAAACTGAGCGAACGGTCGTGCTATCTTCTCTCCATGAAGCCTGTCGTCACCGCGTTCATAGGCAAGGTCCTCAACGCCACCGCCGCCGTCTCCCCGGGCCTCGCGGGCCGCGGCGCCCTCGTCCTCTACCGCCACCCGCGCTCCGACCGCGCCTTCGGCGACGCCGAACACCGGCTGCTCTCGGGCGCGTTCACCGGCAGCCTCACCGTGGCCGGCAAGAACGTGGTCACGTACTGCTGGGGCGACGGCGAGCGGCCCGTGCTGCTCGTGCACGGCTGGCGCTCCCGGGCCGCGCACTTCGCGCCGTACATCGCCGCGCTGCGCGCCGCCGGCTACACGCCCGTCGCGTTCGACGCCCCCGCCCACGGCGCCTCGGAAGGGCGCCGCACCACCGTGCTGGAGTACCGCGAGATCATCGCGCGGCTGTACGAGGAACACGGCAGGTTCGAGGCCGTCGTCGCGCACTCCCTCGGCGGCTCCGCCGCCTTCCTCGCGCTGCGCGGCGCCGCCGCGGCGGACCGGCTCGTGGTGATCTCCGGCGTGGCCGACTTCGACCACGTCGTCGACGTGTTCTGCGCCGGTCTCGGCCTCGGGCCAAGGGTGAAGACCGCGCTGCGGCGGCGGATCGAGACCGACATGTTCCCCGGCGAGCACGACCTGTGGCGGCGCTTCGACGTCACGTACCGGCCGGCCGAGATCACCCTCCCGATCCTGCTCGTCCACGACGAGAGGGACCGCATGGTCGCGGCCGCGCAGGCGGACAAGACCGCGGCGGCCTACGGCGGCCAGGTCAGGCAGCACCGCACCAGCGGCCTCGGGCACCGGCGGATCCTCGCGGACCCCGGCGTGGTGCGCACGGCGCTGGAGTTCGTCTCAGCAGGGGAGCGCGTCCGGGACTGAGCCCGGCTCCGCGGCCACCTCGCGCAGCCGCGCCACGACGGCGGAGGCGGCCAGGTCGTACGCGTCCTGCGCGCCGTGCAGCAGCGACAGCAGGTTGGCGTGCTCCAGCAGCGCGATCAGCTCGAACGCGAGCCGGCCGGGGGCGGTGTCCGGCCGCAGCTCGCCGGCGGCGCGGGCCTCCTCGACCGTCCGCTCCACGTACGCCGCCCAGTCGCGGTGCGCCGCCGCCACCGCGTCGTGCACGGCGCCGCTGCGGGAGGCGAACTCGGCCGCCGCGCCGTAGAAGAAGCAGCCGCCGGGGAAGACGCGCTCGCGCGAGTAGCGCAGCCAGTGGGAGCAGAGCGACAGCAGCCTGCCCACACCCGGCGGCTGGTCCTGTACCGGCGCCACCACGGTCTTCGCGAACACCGCGCCCGCGGCCCGCACCGTCGCGAGCTGCAGCTCCTCCTTGGAGCCGAAGAGCGCGAAGACGCCGCTCTTGCTCAGCCCCAGCTCGCTCGCGATCCGGCCCAGCGACAGGCCCTCCAGGCCCTCCACCGAGGCGATGTCCATCGTCCGCCGCAGCACGAGCCGCCGCGTCTGATTGCCGCGCTCGACCCGCCCGTCCACCCGCGTACCGGCCACTCGCCCTCCTTTGCCTACCGGCCAGTCTACTGACCAGCGCCGTCCCCGCCCCCGGCGGAAAGGGCGGGGTCCGTTGCCGGCCGCGGGCGGCACACTGGTCGGTATGGGTGAGACGCGAACCGCGATCGAGAGGCTGACGGGGCTGTGGTTCTCCAGCGGCGACGAGGACGGGCCGGTACCCACGCGCACGACCGGGCAGGGCGCGACGGGGCCCCGCGCGAGCCGGGGCCACGCGGCCCGCGGGGTCCGCGGCTGATCCTGGCCGGTGCCGTGGTGTCCGGGCTGCTGCTGGTCAGCGGGGTGTGGGCGGTGCTGGGGGACTCGCAGCGGAGCTTAGGGGTGCCGGTGCCGGGTGCGGACCTGGTGCACTTCGAGTCGGGTCACGGGTACGAGCCGGTGCGTACGGTGCTGCGCTCACGCGCGGACGTCGCCGACTTCGCCAGGCGGTACCCGGCGGCGGCGAAGGACGCCGGGGCCCCTGGCGGGCAGGCCCGGCGGGACTTCGGGACCGAGGCGCTGGTCGCCTTCGCGTGGAGCACCGGGTGCACCCGCGCCGGCTCCGCCGACCTGCGCAGCTCCAAGGAGAAGGGGCTGTCCGCGGAGCCGGCCGACACCACGGCGTACCGGAAGTGCGCGGAGCCCTTCGACGCGCTCGCCGTCTTCGCGGTGCCGCGGGAGTGGGCGCCCCACGGCGTCGAGCTGGCGGGCGAGCCGCCGGACCCGCCGGGACCCACCGGAGCGCCGGAGGAGCCGTGACGGGGTGTGACGGGGCGTCAGAAGAACTCGTCCAGCAGGGTGTAGAACTCCGTACGCGCCGGGTCGACGCGCACGTCCCCCTCGCCGGCCGCCCGGTACGTGTCCAGGAACAGCCCGGCGGCCGCCGGGCCGTGCTGCGGATTGAGGTCCTCGTCGGTGAAGCTGCGGGCCGCCAGGGCGAGGTCCAGGTGCCGGTCGGCGACGCCCAGGCGGCCCAGGTCGATGACGCCGGAGACCTCCAGCGTCGCCGGGTCGACCAGCACGTTCGGCGCGCACAAGTCGCCGTGGCAGACCACGAGGTCCTCGACGGCGGGGCGGGTGCGCTCCACCTCGGCGAAGAGATCGGCTGCGCTCAGGCCCTGCCGGTCGTCGTCGAAGTCCTCCTCGTCCACCAGCCCGGCGGCGACCGCCGCCTCCGCCAGCGGCACCGTCACCGACAGGTCGCGTACGAACGGGCAGTCGGCGACGGGCAGTTCGTGCAGCCGCCGGGTGAACCGGGCCAGCGCCCCGACGGCCCCGGCCCGCAGCTCCGCCGGCCACGGCTCGGCGAGCGACCGGCCTGGCCGCGCCCGCGTCACCAGCCACGTGGTCCCGTCCGCCGCCCCGAAGTCGACCACCTCGGGCGCGGGCAGCCCCTGGGCGTGCAGCCACCGGGTGCACGCCGCCTCGTGCCGCAGATCGGCCCCGGGCTCGGGGTGCCCGCCCCCGGCAGCCGCGGTCTTCACGAACAGCTCGCCGGGCCCGCTGAGCCGCCACACGCCCGCGCCCGACATGCCGTCGGTCACCGGCTGCCAGTCGTACGCCGCGAAGCGGGCCCGCAGCTCGGCCGTCACCGTTCCTCTTCGAAGACGCAGAACTCGTTGCCCTCGGGGTCGGTCATGACAGACCAGTCGATCTCGTCGTCACGCCGGCGGACGAGCGTCGCGCCCAGCGCCTCCATCTCCTCCGGCACACCCCAGACGTCGAGGTGCATCCGGTTCTTGACCGTCTTCGCCTCCGGGACGGGGTTGATCCAGATCAGCGGGCCCTGCCCGGCCGGGTCGTGGATGGGCACCGGCCACTCGGCGGGCCACTCCTCGCCGGTGTCCTGCCTGCGGGTGTAGCCCAGGGCGGTGCACCACCAGTCGGCGAGCGCCTGGTGGTCCCGGGCGTCGAGCGCGAGATCCTTGAAGCGTGCGGGCATACGGGCGATCTTAACCCGGGCCCGGCGGGCCGCCGGGGCCCGCCGCGGTGCGGGACCCCGGGACCCGGGCGCACGTCAGCGGTAGAGCAGGTAGCGCCGGCGGCGGCGGGTGAAGTCGGCCAGTTCGTCCTTCCAGGCGGCGACGACCTCGGCCACGTCCCGGCCCTCGTCGATCATCGTGCGCATCCGCGGCGAGCCCGACAGCTTGTCGATCCAGAAGGGCCGCTGCGGGTCCCAACTGTCCTGCCGCCAGGCGAACTCCGGGTAGCGAGCGGCCTCGACGACCATCGCCACCGCGGCCGTCACCGGCTCGTAGCGGCGCCGGTCGGAGACGTGCACCTGCACGCCCGCGCAGGTCGCGCCCACGTGCTTGCCGAACGTCGGCACGAAGTACGCCTCGCGGAACTCCACCCCCGGCAGCCCGCGGGCGTTGAGCCGGTCGCTGTAGTGGTAGTCCAGGTAGGGCGCGCCGATCCACTCGAACGGGCGCGTGGTGCCGCGGCCCTCGGAGAGGTTGGTGCCCTCGAAGAAGCAGGTGCCCGCGTACGCCAGCGCCGTGTCGGCGGTCGGCATGTTCGGGGAGGGCGGCACCCAGGGCAGGTCGCCGTCCTGCGCGTACGACTCGGGGTCCCAGCCCCGTACCCGTACGACCTCCAGCTCCACCGGACCGCCCGCGCCCTCGTCGGGCAGGAGTTCGCCGTTGAAGTAGCGGGCCAGCTCGCCGACGGTCATGCCGTGCTGCTGGACGATCGGCTTGAGTCCCACGCCCGAGGTGAAGCCCGGGGTCATCATCGCGCCGTCGGCGCGGCGGCCGATCGGGTTGGGGCGGTCGAGGACGACGAAGGCGGCGCCGGTCTCGCGGGCGGCGACCATCGCGTTGTACATGGTCCAGATGTAGGTGTAGAAGCGGGTGCCGACGTCCTGGATGTCGAAGACGATGGTGTCCGCGCCCGCCTTGGCGAACAGCTCGGCCATCTTCGCGGCGTTCGCGCCGTACGCGTCGTAGACCGTCAGCCCGGTGCGCGGGTCGATGGTCTCCGGCTCGGCCTCCCCGGCCTGCGCGCTGCCGCGGAAGCCGTGTTCCGGACCGAAGACGCCGGCGATGTCGAGGGTGCCGGAGGCGTGCATGGAGTCGACGACGTGGCGGGTGTCGCGCAGGATGCCGGTCGGGTTGCTGACAATGCCCAGCCGGCGGCCGCGCAGCACGGACCAGTCCTGTGCGGCGGCGGCGTCGGCGCCGGTCTGCAGCGCGGCGGGGCGCCCGCCCGCGCGGGCGCGCGCGGCGGCCGGTGCGGCGCCGGCGAGCAGGGGGACGGCCGCGCCTGCGGCGGTGCCCGTCAGGAGCGTACGGCGGGACGGTGCGGAAGGTCTCGGCATGGCGCAGAAGCTAACCGACCGCGGGGGAGGGGAACAGGGTCCCGGCCCGTTGCCAGTGGTGTACAACTCTGGTGGCGGGAGGCGACTGCGGGGGTGTCAGCCCGTAGTGAGCACGACCTCCAGCGTCCGCGGCCCGTGCACGCCCTCCACCCGGTCCAGCTCGATGTCGCTGGTCGCCGAGGGGCCCGAGATCCACGTCTGCGGCCTGGCCGGGTCCAGCCGCTCCATGGCCTGCGGCAGCGAGTCCACCACCTGCTCCGGGACCCGCACCACGCACACGTGGTGGTCCGGGATCAGCGTGATCCGCCGCCGGCCCTGCCCGGCACCGGCGTCCAGCACGATCGTGCCGGTCTCCGCGACGGCCAGCGCGCAGCCCGTCAGCACGCTGTCGACCGCGTCCAGGTCCCGGGCGGTGCTCGCGGCCAGGTCGGGGACGCGGGTGGCGTCGACCGCCGCGGTCCAGGCGGGCGGCAGCCCGTCCGGTACGAGCAGGGTGCGGGTGCCGCGCTCGGCGAACAGCCGCGCCAGCAGCGCCGGCAGCCCGTCGGCGTCCGTACGGTGCACGAGCGCGCGGTACTCGGCGAGGTTCTCCGCGAGCAGGTCCGCGGACTCGGCCGGGGAGCGGTCGCCGTGCACGCGCAGGTAGTCGCGCGGCACCTCGGGCTCCGGCGTGCCCGCGGTGTCGCGGGTCGCGGCCCGGACCCGCGCGAGGATCGTCTCCCTGCTGCTCACCGCGTACCCCTCACGCTCTGCGTCCCACGACCGGCCCGTACGGTACGGCCCTTCACGATCCCGCTCCGCGGGTGCGCTGCCACCACGCGCGGAACGACTCCTTCGGCACCGGCGGCAGGTCCCGCGTCGCCGACCACGCCTTGCCGGGACCCGGCAGCCGGCGCGGGTGCAGCCGCCTGGTGCCGGTCGTGGCGCGCAGGGCCGCGCCGTAGACGCGCGGGTGGTCCAGCGTCCAGCGCGCCGCGCGCATCGCCGCCCGCTCCGCGGCGTGTCCCTTCGCCGGCTTGATCACGGCCTTCGTCCCGCGCACCGTGTACGCGCCGCCCTCGGCGACCCGCGTGCGCAGGTGCACGAGCACCTCGGGGATGTCGATGGCGACCGGGCACACCTCGTAGCACGCGCCGCACAGCGTCGAGGCGTACGGCAGCGAGGCGTCCAGCGCGCTTGCCGTGCCGCGGAGCTGGGGGGTGAGGATCGCCCCGATCGGGCCCGGGTAGGCGGAGCCGTACGCGTGCCCGCCGGCCCGCTCGTAGACCGGGCAGACGTTGAGACACGCCGAACATCTGATGCACCGCAGCGCCTGGCGTCCCACCTGGTCGGCCAGCGTGTCGGTGCGTCCGTTGTCCAGCAGCACGAGGTGGAACCCGCGCGGTCCGTCTCCCTCCGCGGGGCCGGTCCAGGTGCTCGTGTACGGGTTCATCCGCTCGGCGGTCGAGGAGCGCGGCAGCAGTTGGAGGAAGACCTCCAGGTCCCGCCAGCTCGGCACGATCTTCTCGATGCCGACGACGGAGATCAGCGTCTCCGGCAGCGTCAGGCACATCCTGCCGTTGCCCTCGGACTCCAGCACCACCATCGTGCCGGTCTCGGCCACCATGAAGTTCGCGCCGGAGACGGCGACCTTGGCGTCGAGGAACTTCTCCCGCAGGTGCAGCCGCGCCGCCTCGGCCAGCTCCGCGGGCCGGTCGCCGAGCCCGGCGGGCGCGGGGCGGCCCCAGTCGGCCATGCGGTCGCGGAAGATGTCGCGGATCTCGCCGCGGTTCTTGTGGATGGCGGGGACCAGGATGTGCGACGGCAGATCCTCGCCGAGCTGCACGATCAGCTCCGCGAGGTCCGTCTCGTACGCGCGGATGCCGGCCTCCGCCAGCGCCTCGGTCAGCCCGATCTCCTGCGTGGCCATCGACTTGACCTTCACGACCTCGTCGGCGCCGGTCTCCCGGACCAGCCGGGTGACGATCGCGTTGGCCTCCGCGGCGTCCACGGCCCAGTGCACGTGCCCGCCCGCGGCGGTTACCGCCGCCTCCAACTGCTCCAGATAGCGGTCCAGGTGGCGCAGCGTGTCGTCCTTGATGGCGGCGCCCGCGGCGCGCAGCAGGTCCCAGTCGGCGAGTTCGGCGACGGCCGCCGCGCGCTTGCCGCGGATGGTGCGCGTCGCGTGGGTGAGGTTGGCGCGCAGGGTGGCGTCGGCGGTGGCCGCGGCGGCGGACTGCGGGAAGGCCGCCGGGCGGGTACGGGGCATGCCCAGGAACGTACGGGCCGCTCGGGTCTCGCTCACCAGACGTCCCCTTCCGTGCTCGCCAGGATCTCCGCGAGGTGCACCGGCCGTACCGGCGAGCCGCGGCGCGCCAGCGTGCCGCCGATGTGCATCAGACAGGAGTTGTCCGCGGCGCACACCGCCTGCGCGCCCGACTCCTCCACGTGCCGCGCCTTGTCGGCGCCCATCGCCGCCGAGACCGCCGGGTTCTTCAGCGCGAACGTACCGCCGAACCCGCAGCACTCGTCCGCACCTTCCAGCTCGTGCAGCGTCAGCCCCTTCACCCGCTCCAGCAGTTGCCGCGGCCGGTCGCCGAGGCGAAGCACGCGCAGCCCGTGACAGGTCGGATGATAGGTGACCGTGTGTGGGTAATACGCCCCGACATCGGTCACTTTGAGGACATCGGTGAGGAACTCGGTCAGCTCGTACGTGCGCGGGGCGACGGCCGCCGCGGCGGGCTCGCCGATCCGCGGGTAGTTGTCACGGACCATCGCCGCGCACGAGCCGGACGGCGAGATCACGTACTCGTAGTCCGCGAACACGTCCGCGTAGCGGCGCGCGAGCGGCCGGGTCTCGCGCAGATAACCCGTGTTGAACTGGGCCTGCCCGCAGCAGGACTGCGCGAGCGGGAAGTCGACCGTCACCCCCAGCCGCTCCAGCAGCGCCACGACCGCGCGCCCGGTGCGCGGGTAGAGCGTGTCGTTGACACATGTCACGAAGAGCGCAACGCGCATTCCGCTTCCTCCCAGGCCGATCCGCCGCCGCCGGGTTCATACTCCCGCAGCGGCTGCGTTCTGTGAAGCAGAGATCGGAGGTCTGACAGAGTGCCATCGATCACGCCGGCCGCCCGCGCCTGGACGAGGACGTTGCCGAGGGCCGCCGCCTCCACCGGTCCCGCGACCACCGGCAGCCCGCAGGCGTCCGCCGTCAGCCGGCACAGCAGCCCGTTGCGCGCGCCGCCGCCGACGACGTGCACCACCCGTACCGTACGCCCCGAGAGCCGCTGCGCGTCGGCCACCGCGCGGCGGTGCGCCAGGGCGAGGGAGTCCAGCACGCAGCGCACGGTCTCCGCCGCGGACCGCGGCTCCGGCCGCCCCGCCCGCCCGCACGCTTCCGCGATCCGCTCCGGCATCCGGCCGGGGGCGAGGAACGCCGGGTCGCCGGCGTCCACGTACGAGCGCAGCGGGGGCGCCGCGGCGGCGCCGGCGAGCAGGGCGTCCAGCTCGTAGGTGTGCCCCTCGGCGTCCCAGGCGCGCAGGCACTCCTGGAGCAGCCACAGGCCCATGATGTTGCGCAGGTAGCGGACGGTGCCGTCCACGCCCAGCTCGTTGGTGAAGTTGGCGGCGCGGCTCTCCTCGGTGAGCACGGGCGCGGCCAGTTCGACGCCCGCCAGCGACCAGGTGCCGGTGGCGATGTACGCGAAGTCCTCGTCCCGCGCCGGCACGCCGACGACCGCCGAGGCGGTGTCGTGCGAGCCGACCGCGGTCACCGGCACCGGACCGGTCAGGCCCGTCTCCTCCAGCACCACGGGCAGCAGCTCGCCCGCCGGGTCGCCGGGGCGGCGCAGCGGCGGGAAGAGCCCGAGGTCGATGCCGGCGGCCTCGGCGACGCGGCGGGAGAACGCGCCGGTGCGCGGGTCGACCAGCGCCGTGGTGGAGGCGTTGGTCAGCTCGGTGCCGGCCTCGCCGGTCAGCCAGTACGCGACGAGGTCGGGGACGAGCAGCAGTCGCCTGGCCGCGGCGAGCGCGGGGGTGCCGCGGGCGGCGAGGAGCTGGTAGACGGTGTTGAACGGCAGGTGCTGCAGGCCCGTCGCCCGGTACAGCTCCGCCGCGGGCAGCACCGCGGCCAGCTTCGCCGCCATGCCCTCGGTGCGGGCGTCGCGGTAGTGCACCGGGTTGCCGATCAGCGCACCGGAGGCGTCGAGCAGGCCGTAGTCGACGGCCCAGGAGTCGACGCCCACGCCGGCGAGCCGGCCACCGGAACGCCGGCCCGCCGCGCGCAGGCCGTCCAGCACGCCCGCGTAGAGCGCCAGGACGTCCCAGTGGAGCGTGCCGGCCAGCCGGACCGGGCGGTTGGGGAACCGGTGCACCTCCTCGATGTGCAGCTCGCCGCCGCCGGCCCGGCCGAGCATCACGCGCCCGCTGGCGGCGCCGAGGTCGACGGCCGCGAACGGCAGCGAGGTCCCGTCGGCCCCGCTGCCGCCCGCACTCGTCCCGTACGCCCCGCTCACCGCAGGAACGCGGCGGCGACGCCCGCGTCCACGGGGATGTGCAGCCCGGTCGTGCGGCTCAGCTCGCCCGCCGTCAGCGCGAACACCGCGTTCGCCACGTGCTCCGGCAGCACCTCCCGCTTCAGCAGCGTCCGCTGCGCGTAGAACTCGCCGAGCTTCTCCTCCGGCACCCCGTACACCGCCGCCCGCTTGGCGCCCCAGCCGCCGGCGAAGATGCCGGAGCCGCGCACGACGCCGTCGGGGTTGATGCCGTTGACGCGTACGCCCAGCCCGCCCAGCTCCGCGGCCAGCAGCCGCACCTGGTGCGCCTGGTCGGCCTTGGCGGCCCCGTACGCGATGTTGTTCGGCCCGGCGAACACGCCGTTCTTGGAGGCGATGTAGACGATGTCGCCGCCCATGCCCTGCGCGGCGAGCACCCGCGCCGCCTCGCGGGAGACGAGGAACGAGCCGCGCGCCATGATGGCGTGCTGGGTGTCCCAGTCCGCCGCCGTGGTCTCCGCCAGCGGCTTGGAGACCGAGATGCCGGCGTTGTTGACGACGAGGTCCACGCCGCCGAACGCGAGCACCGCGGCCCGGAACGCCGCCGCGATCTGCTCCTCGTCCGTGACGTCCACCGGCACCGCGACCGCCTTGTCGGGACCGCCCAGTTCGGCGGCGACTGCCTCCGCGCCCGACGCGTCCCGGTCGGCGACGACGACGCACGCGCCCTCCGCCGCCAGTCGCCGGGCGATGGCACGCCCGATGCCCGAGCCCGCGCCCGTGACCAGCGCCACCCGGGTCGCCAGCGGCTTCGGCGGCGGCATGCGGCGCAGCTTTGCCTCCTCCAGCTCCCAGTACTCGATACGGAACTTCTCCGCCTCGGCGATGGGGACGTACGACGAGACGGCCTCGGCGCCGCGCATCACGTTGATCGCGTTGACGTAGAACTCGCCCGCCACCCGGGCGGTCTGCTTGTCCTTGCCGAAGCTGAACATCCCCACGCCGGGCACCAGGACGATCGCCGGGTCGGCGCCGCGCATGGCCGGCGAGCCGGGGGCGGCGTGGCGCTCGTAGTAGGCGCGGTAGTCCTCGCGGTACGCCGCGTGCAGCTCCTTCAGCCGGGCGACCGCCTCCGCCGGCGGCGCGTCCGACGGCAGGTCGAGGACCAGCGGCCGGACCTTGGTGCGCAGGAAGTGGTCGGGGCAGGAGGTGCCCAGCGCGGCCAGCCGCGGGTGGGCCTCGCGCGCCAGGAAGTCCAGCACGGCGTCGCTGTCGGTGAAGTGCCCGACCTGCGGCCGGTCGGCGGAGGCCAGCCCGCGCACGACCGGCGCCAGCGCGGCGGCCTGCGCCCGGCGTTCGGCGTCCGGCAGCGGCCCGTAGCCCTCCAGGAGCGGGCCGAAGGGCTCCGGCCGCCCCTGCTCGGCGAGGAACCGCTCCGCGGTGCGGATGATCTCCAGCGAGTTGCGCTCGCACTCCGCGGAGTCCGCGCCCCACGCCGTGATGCCGTGGCCGCCGAGGACCACGCCGATCGCCTCGGGGTGCGCCTCGTGCACCGCGGCGATGTCCAGGCCCAGTTGGAAGCCGGGCCGCCGCCACGGCACCCACACCACCCGCTCGCCGAAGCACCGCCGGGTCAGCTCCTCGCCGTCCGCGGCGCAGGCCAGGGCGATCCCCGAGTCGGGGTGGAGGTGGTCGACGTGCGGGGCGCCGACCAGGGCGTGCATGGCGGTGTCGATCGAGGGCGCCGTGCCTTCTCCCCCCGGGAGCCATCCCCTGCCGTGCAGGCAGTAGTCGAACGCGCCCACCATCTCGTCCTCGCGGTCCACCCCCGGGTACGTGACGGTCAGCGCCCGCAGCCGGTCGAGACGCAGCACCGCCAGGCCCGCGGCCGTCAGCGTGCCGAGGTCGCCGCCGGAGCCCTTGACCCACATCAGGTCCACGTCGTCCCCGGTCACCGGGTCCTGCGCGGTGCCCTTCGCGGAGGCGTTGCCGCCCGCGTAGTTGGTGTTGCGCGGGTCCGCCCCCAGCCTGTGTGCCCGCGCCAGCAGGTCGGCCACCGGGTCGTACGCGCCGGGCCCCCCGCTCACGCGCCCCACCCGGCCTGCGTGCCGCCGACCCGCTCCGCGACGATCCGCTCGGCCCATCCCGAGCGCCGGTACGCGGCCATCGGGTCCTGGTCCAGCCCCATCTCCTCGCGCACCTCGGCCAGCAGCGGCCGCACGTCGGTGTTGTAGGCGTCCATGAGCACGGCGTTGGCGGCCAGCACGTCGCCCTCGCGCTGCGCGGCGGCCAGCGCCTCGCGGTCGACGAGCAGCGCCTTGGCGGTGGCCTCCTGGACGTTCATCACCGAGCGGATGATCGCGGGGATCTTCGGCTCGATGTTGTGGCACTGGTCGAGCATGAAGGCCACGTCGGGGCCGAGTCCTCCGCCCCGGATCACCTCGTACATGAGGCGGAACAACTGGAACGGGTCCGCCGCGCCGACCATCAGGTCGTCGTCGGCGTAGAAGCGGGAGTTGAAGTCGAAGCCGCCGAGCTTCCCCTCCCGCAGCAGCACCGCGACGATGAACTCGATGTTGGTGCCCGGCGCGTGGTGCCCGGTGTCCACGACCACCTGCGCCCGGCCGCCCAGGTGCAGGCAGTGCGCGTACGCCGTGCCCCAGTCCGGCACGTCCATGTGGTAGAACGCCGGCTCGAAGAGCTTGTACTCCAGCAGCATCCGCTGCCCCTCGCCCAGCCGCTCGTACACCGCGGCCAGCGCCTCGGCGAGCCGGTCCTGGCGCTCGCGCACGTCGTCCTGGCCGGGGTAGTTGGTGCCGTCGGAGAACCACAGCTTCAGGTCCCGCGAGCCGGTGGCGTCCATGATGTCGACGCACTCCATCAGGTGCGCCAGCGCCTTGCGCCGCACCGCCGGGTCGGGATGGGTGACCGAGCCCAGCTTGTAGTCGTCGTCCTGGAAGACGTTGGCGTTGATGGCGCCGAGCCTGAGCCCGCGCTCCTTGGCGTAGGCGGCGAGCGCCGCGTAGCCGTCGGCGCCCTCCACCCGGTCCCACGGGATGTGCAGCGCCACGGACGGCGCCACCCCGGTGTGCTCGTGCACCCGGGCGGCGTCGTCCAGCTTCTCCTGGGGCGTGCGCGGCACCCCCGGCTGCGCGAAGACCTTGAAGCGTGTGCCTGAGTTGCCGTACGCCCAGGAGGGTGTCTCTACTGCCTGGGACTTGAGTGCCGCTTTCACGGTCATCGCGAAGCCTTTCCGCGCGGGGTGTCGCTGTCGTGTGGGGTGTGGTCAGTTGGCGAAGCGGTGCGTGCCCGCGTCCGCGGCGAAGACGGCGCAGCCGTCCTCCATCCGCAGGAAGCGGGCGCGGCCGTGGGAGACGTCCGCCGCGGTCCGGGCCGGGACCCAGACCTCGGCGGTGGTGTTGAAGGGGAGCGTCAGGTCCAGCCGCAGCCGGCCGTCACGCACCTGCCAGTCGGTGGTGACGGGGCCGTAGAGCGTGCTGAGCCGGCCGCGCGCCCGGTCGACCTTGCCGCCGGGGCGGGGCCGGATCAGCAGCTTGCTGAAGCCCGGCTCCGCGGGGGCGATCCCGGTGATGTGGCGGTACATCCACTCGCCGACGCAGCCGTAGGCGTAGTGGTTGAAGGAGTTCATGCCCGCGTCCTGGAACGAGCCGTCGGGCTTGATGGAGTCCCAGCGCTCCCACATCGTGGTGGCGCCGTTGGCGATCTGGTAGCCCCAGCCGGGGAACGTGTCCTGGTGCAGCAGCCGGTACGCGACGTCGGTGTGGCCGGTGGCCGTCAGCACGGGCAGCAGCCGGGGGGTGCCGAGGAAGCCGGTGGACAGGTGCCAGTCGCGGGCCTCGACGAGCGCGACGAGGCGGTCGGCCGCGGGCTTGCGGGCGTCCTCGGGCAGCAGGTCCATCGACAGCGCCAGGACGTACGCGGTCTGCGTGTCGCCCTTGATCCGGGCGCCGCCCTGGGAGACGTACGCGGCGGTGAACGCCTCGCGTACGGCGTGGAAGAGCGTGTCGTACGGGGCCGGGTCGCGGCCGAGGACGCGGGCGATCCGCGCGACGAGGTCGGCGCTGTGCGCGAAGTACGCGGTGCCGATGACGTCCTTGGGGGTCTCGTCCTGCGTATTGAGCCAGTCGCCGTAGCCCGCGGCGGGGCGCAGGTAGCCGTTGCTGTTGCGCTTCAGGTACTCCAGCCACTCCAGCATCGAGTCCCACGACTGCTCCAGCACCCGGGTGTCGCCGTACGCCTGGTAGAGCGCCCACGGCACCGTGGTGCCCGCGTCGCCCCAGCCGGCGACGCCCTTGCCGACGGGCCCGATCCACGGGGCGACGTCGGGGTACGCGCCGTCGTCGTCCTGGTCGTCGCGCAGGTCGTACAGCCACTTGGTGAGGAAGCGGGCGGACTCCATCGTGTACGCCGCGGTGGGCGCGAAGACGTTGATGTCGCCGGTCCAGCCGAGGCGTTCGTCGCGGGCGGGGGTGTCGGTGGGCACGGACAGGAAGTTGCCGCGCTGGCCCCAGGTGATGTTGGAGTGCAGTTGGTTCAGCGTCGGCACGTTGGTCTCGAAGTCCATCGTGAACGGCGCGGCGGTGTGCATGACCCGGCCGGTGACCGCGGTCTTCTGCGGCTGTCCCGGGTAGCCGGTGACCTCGACGTAGCGGAAGCCGTGGAAGGTGAACTTCGGCTCGTAGACCTCGCCGCCGTCCGCGCCGCGCAGGGTGTACGTGTCGGTGGCGCGGGCGGTGCGCAGGTTGGCGGTGTACAGGGTGCCGTCGGGGTTGAGGACTTCGGCGTGGCGCAGCGTGACGACCGTGCCGGCCTTGCCCTTCACCCGCAGCCGCACGGCGCCGACCATGTTCTGGCCGAGGTCGAAGACGAACACCCCGGGCGCGGGCTCGGTGACCGTCCGGGCGGGCAGCTCGCTCTCCACCCGGGTCGGCGCGTCGACCTGCGCGACGATCGCCGCGGCGCCTCCGTCGGCGGCCTCTGCGGGCCGCCAGCCGGAGTCGTCGAAGCCGGGCGAGGTCCAGCCGGGGGTCTCCAGCCGGGCGTCGTGGTCCTCGCCTGCCATCAGGTCCGCGGCGGTGACGGGGCCGCCGGTGCCGCGCCAGCCGGTGTCCGACAGGATCCGCTCGACGCTGCCGTCGGCGTACGTGACCTCCAACTGAGCCAGCAGCGCGGGGCGTTCGCCGTAGTGGTGCGGGCCGAACCAGCCGAGGTTGCCCGCGTACCAGCCGGCGGCCAGGTCGACGCCGATGGCGTTGGCGCCGGGCCGCAGCAGGCTCGTGACGTCGTACGTCTGGTACTGCACCCGCTTGTGGTAGTCGGTCCAGCCGGGCGCGAGCACGTCCTCGCCGACGCGGCGGCCGTTGAGGTGCGCCTCGTACAGCCCGAGGGCCGTGGCGTACAGCCGCGCGCGGACGATGCGCCGCGTGGACAGCCGGAACTCGTACCGCAGTTGGGCGGCGGGCAGCGAGACGGGGACGGTGACCTTGCCCCACGGGCCCGCACCCCAGGGGGCGAGGACCTTGGCGGCGGCCCAGCCGGAGTCGTCGAAGCCCGGCGCGGTCCAGCCGGCGGCCGGCTCGGCGTCGGCGGACTTCCAGTCGCCGTCGGTGACCAGGGTGGTCACGCCGTCGGCGGTGGTGAGTTCGAGCGCGCCGAGCAGCCCGGCGGGGCCGACGGCGCCGTTGGTGGCGGAGACCGCGATCACGGCGGTGCCGGCGGTGAGCAGCCCGGTCACGTCCACGACGTCGGGGCGGTTCCAGGCGGTGCCGGAGGAGACCTCGGTGCCGTCGACGTACGTGGTGTGGCGGTCGTCCGCCGCCACGGCGAGCCGGGCCCGGGTGACGCCTTCCGGGATGGCGAGCCGGGCGCGGAACCAGCGGGTCTCGGCGGGGGCGCTGCTCGCCGGGTCGCCCTCGGGGAACCAGATCCACGAGGAGCCGGTGATGTCGGGCGCGTCGGTCGGCAGGTCGGGCGCGGCGATCCAGCTCGCGTCCCACTCCTCGCCGCGCAGCCCGGTCTCCCACCAGGTGGGCTCGCTCCAGTCGGAGGCGGTGCCGTCCCGGTCCCAGACGCGGACCGTCCAGTGGTAGCGGGTACGGGGCCGCAACTCCGGCCCGCCGTACGGCACGAGGACGGAGTCGCCGGAGGCGACCTTGCCGCTGTCCCACACGTCGGGGTCGCTCAGCTTGTTCTGCGCGGTGGCCACCTTGATCTGGTACGCGCTCTGCGCCCCGCCCGCCGCGCCGGACTCCACGGGCCAGCTCAGCCGCGGGCGGTCGACGTCGAGACCGAGGGGCCGGCCGGCGTACTCGACCGTCGGCCGGGTCACCTCCGCCTCCCGGACCGCATCACTCGTGGCAGCGCGGGTGGCAGGTGCGGCAGCGCGGGCGGCGGGGGCGGCGCCGGTGGCGGCGGCGGTGCCCAGGGCGGTGGCGGTGCCGAGGATTCGACGTCTGCTGATCACGGGGTCCTCCGGGGACGGCGCGAGCATGAATCGTTTCAGATCACGAAGTTAGGGAGGCGCCGAGGGGGTGTCAAGGGGCCGCGGAGAACTTGACATTGGCCGGAAAGTTTCCATGTCCGCCCCATTGACGCGCCTGTTGGGGGAGGTCTAGCTTCCGTGAAAACTCATTGAAACCTTTCATGAACTGCCGACCGCAACGGTGCTGACCATGACAGAAGTGCCCGTCCTGGCCGCGCGCGGCCTGAGCAAGTCCTTCGGGGCCGTACGCGCCCTGGAGGACGTCTCCCTCACGCTGCACGCCGGTGAGGCGCACGCCCTCGCCGGCGAGAACGGCGCGGGGAAGTCCACCCTCATCAAGACCCTCGCCGGCGTGCACCGCCCCGACGCCGGCCGACTGCTCCTCGACGACGCCCCGGTGGCCTTCCACGGCCCGGCCGACGCCCGCGACGCGGGCATCGCCGTGATCTACCAGGAACCCACGCTCTTCCCCGACCTGTCCATCGCCGAGAACATCTTCATGGGCCGCCAGCCCCGCCGCACCCTGCGCCGCATCGACCGCGCCTCGGTCCACGACGCCACCGCCGCGCTCATGCGCCGCCTCGGCGTCGACCTCGACCCCGACCGCCCGGCGCGCGGCCTGTCCATCGCCGACCAGCAGATCGTGGAGATCGCCAAGGCGCTGTCGTTCGACGCCCGTGTCCTGATCATGGACGAGCCCACCGCCGCCCTCACCGGCAGCGAGACCGCCCGCCTCTTCGCCGTCGTCGAGGCGCTGCGCGCCGAGGGCGCCGCGGTGCTGTTCATCTCCCACCGGCTGGAGGAGATCTTCCGGCTCTGCCACCGCGTCACCACGCTGCGCGACGGCCGCTGGATCGCCACCGACGAGGTCGCCGCGCTCACCGAGGACGACCTGGTACGCCGCATGGTCGGCCGCGACCTGGACGAGCTGTACCCCAAGCAGGACGCGGAACTGGGCGAGACCGCGCTGTCCGTACGGCGGCTCACCCGCGAAGGCGTCTTCCACGACGTCTCCTTCGACGTCCGCCGCGGCGAGATCGTCGCGCTCGCCGGACTCGTCGGCGCCGGCCGCAGCGAGGTCGTCCAGGCCGCGTTCGGTGTCGACACCCCGGACGCCGGCGAGGTGCACGTGGCCGGACGCCCGCTGCGCCGCGGCTCGCCGACCGCCGCCATGGACGCGGGCGTCGCCCTCGTCCCCGAGGACCGGCGGCAGCGCGGGCTGGTCATGGAGATGTCCATCGAGCGCAACATCGGCCTCACCGGACTCGGCCGCCTCGGCTCCGCCGGGCTCGTCAAGCGGTCGCTGGAGCGCGGCCGGGCCGCCGACTGGGCGGCGAAGCTGCGGCTGAAGTACGGCCGGCTCTCCGACGACGTCGGCGTGCTCTCCGGCGGCAACCAGCAGAAGGTCGTCCTCGCCAAGTGGCTCGCCACCGAGCCCTCGGTGCTCATCGTCGACGAGCCGACCCGCGGCATCGACGTCGGCACCAAGGCCGAGGTGCACCGGTTGCTCTCCGAACTGGCCGCAGGCGGCCTGGCCGTCCTCATGGTCTCCTCCGACCTGCCGGAAGTCCTCGGCATGGCCGACCGCGTGCTCGTCATGCACGAGGGCCGCCTCGTCGCCGAGATCCCGCGGGCCGAGGCCACCGAGGAGTCGGTGATGACCGCCGCGACCGGCCGCGGCGCTACGGAGGCGGCGGCATGAGCGTGACCGTACAGAAGACGGAACCCGCCCCCGCGGGCGGCGCCGAGCGCTCCGCGCGCTCGCTGACCGACACGATCTTCCGCGCCCGCGAACTCTCCATCGGCGGCGCCCTCGTCCTGCTGATCCTCTGCACCTGGATCGCCAACCCCAGCTTCCTGGACGACCAGGGCGTCAAGGACCTGCTGCTCAACTCCTCCATCCTGGTGCTGCTCGCCGTCGGCCAGTCCGTCGTCGTCATCACCCGCAACATCGACCTCTCGGTCGGCTCCGTCGTCGGCCTCACCGCCTTCGCCTGCGGCGACTTCGTCTCCGGCACCGACCACAGCGCGTTCGTCGTCGTCCTCCTCGGCATCGCGCTCGGCACCGCGTGCGGGCTGGTCAGCGGGCTGCTGGTGAGCTTCGGCAAGGTGCCCGCGCTGGTCGTGACCCTCGGCATGCTCTACGTCATCCAGGGCCTGGACTACTGGTGGGCGGGCGGCGAGCAGATCAACGCCGCCAACCTCCCCGACGACGTCCTCTCCCTCGGCACCGGCAGCGTCCTCGGCATCCCGTACCTGCCGCTGATCACCGCCGCCGTCCTCGCCGGCACCGCGTACTACCTGCGCGCCTACACCGGCGGCCGGGAGCTGTACGCCATCGGCTCCAACCCCGAGGCCGCCCGCCTCGCCGGCATCCCCATCCGCCGCCGCGTGCTCGGCGCGTACGCCTTCTCCGGCGCCATCGCCGGCTTCGCCGGCGCGCTCTGGCTCGCCCGCTTCGGCACCGTCGTCGCCGACGCCGCCAACGGCTGGGAGCTGACCGTCGTCAGCGCCGTCGTCGTCGGCGGCGTCGCCATCACCGGCGGCGTCGGCTCCGTGTGGGGCGCCGCGCTCGGCGCCGCACTGCTCACCACCATCGGCAGCGCGCTGGTCGTGCTCAAGGTCAGCTCCTTCTGGCAGCAGGCCATCACCGGCGTGCTGCTGCTCGCCGCCATCACCACCGACCGCATCGTGCAGCGGCGCACCACCAGCGCGCTGCGGAAGAGGAGGCGGCCGTGAAGTCGCTCGGCACCTACCTGCGGTGGGACACCGCCGTCGGCATCCTGCTGATCGCGGTGTTCCTGGCCGGCACCTCGTCCACCGACGGCTTCGCCTCCACCGGCAACATGTCCGCCGCGCTGAACGACACCGCCGAGATCGCCCTCATCGCGCTGCCGATGACGCTGCTCGTCGTCGCCGGCCAGGTCGACCTGTCCGTCGCCTCCATGCTCGGCCTGTCCAGTGCGCTCGCGGGCTCCCTGTGGGACGCGGGGTACGCCTTCGAGCTGATCGTGCCCGTGTGCCTGCTCGCCGGCGCGGCCGGCGGGCTGCTCAACGGCTGGCTCGTCACCCGCGTCGGGCTGCCGCCACTGGCCGTCACCATCGGCACGCTCACGCTCTACCGGGGCCTGGCCTCGGTGGTCCTCGGCGACAAGGCCGTCGCGGGCTTCCCCGACACCTACTCCCAGTGGGCCTCCTCCACCGAGACCGTGCCGGGCACCTTCGTGCCGTACCCCATCGCGCTCTTCGCGGTGCTCGCGGTGCTCGCCGCCGTGCTGCTGCACATGACGGGCTTCGGCCGCTCGCTGTACGCGATCGGTGCCCA
Organism: Streptomyces sp. CMB-StM0423; assembly: GCF_002847285.1. NCBI lineage: Bacteria > Bacillati > Actinomycetota > Actinomycetes > Kitasatosporales > Streptomycetaceae > Streptomyces > Streptomyces sp. CMB-StM0423. The sequence goes on from NZ_CP025407.1 coordinate 7,417,261, forward strand.
GGAGGACGCCGCCTGGTTCGCCGGCATCCGGGTCAAGCGCATCAAGCTCGCGCTGTTCGTCGTCTCGGGCCTGATGGCGTCCTTCGCCGGCATCGTCTACACCCTGCGCTACGGCAGCGCCCGCGCCGACAACGGCCTCGGCCTCGAACTCGTCGTCATCGCCTCCGTGCTCCTCGGCGGCGTCGACTTCAACGGCGGCAAGGGCACCCTCGGCGGCGCCGTGGCCGGCGTGCTCCTCATCGGCCTGCTCAACAACCTGCTCACGCTCAACGACGTGGCCAACGAGATCCGCGTGATCGTCACCGGGCTGCTGCTCATCGCCTCCGTACTCGCCCCGCGCGCCATCTCCGCGCTCGCGGAGCGCCGCAGCCGCCGCCTCGCGGCGGCCCCCTGACCTCGTCCCCCGACCCCCGGTCCCCCCGACCCCCGTCCCCCCGATCTGCCTCTGCTCCGCGGATCCGCGGAACCGAACGCGAAAGGTTCACCCGCATGCGTAACAAGAGCCGCACCCTCGCCGCGACAGCCGCGCTGTGCGCCCTCACCCTGGCGGTCGGCGCCTGCTCGGGCACCACGAAGGACGACGCGGAGAACGACGCCAAGGAGCAGGCGTCCGACGCCACCGCGAACCCGGACGCGCCCCTGAAGAAGGGGCTGAAGATCGCGTTCCTGCCCAAGCAGATCAACAACCCGTACGAGCAGATCGTCGACGAGGCGGGCATCGAGGCGAGCGGCGAGTTCGACGCCGAGGCCAAGGAGGTCGGGCCCTCGGACGCCAAGGCGTCCTCGCAGGTCTCGTACATCAACACCCTCGTCCAGCAGCGCCAGGACGCCATCCTCATCGCCGCCAACGACCCCAACGCGGTCTGCGGCCCGCTGAAGACGGCCATGCAGCAGGACATCAAGGTCGTCGCCTACGACTCCGACACCGCCAAGGACTGCCGCCAGCTCTTCATCAACCAGGCCAGCTCCGAGGAGATCGGCCGCAGCCAGGTGCAGCGCATCGCGGAACAGCTCGACTACAAGGGCGAGATCGCCATCCTGTCGGCGACGCAGAACGCCACGAACCAGAACACCTGGATCGACTTCATGAAGGACGAGCTGAAGAAGCCCGAGTACAAGGACATGAAGCTGGTCAAGGTCGCCTACGGCGACGACGACGACCAGAAGTCCTTCCAGGAGACCCAGGGCCTGCTCAAGGCGTACCCCGACCTGAAGGGCATCATCTCGCCCACCACCGTCGGCATCGCCGCCGCCGCCCGCTACATCAGCACCTCCGACTACAAGGGCGACGTCGTGCTCAACGGCCTCGGCACGCCGAACCAGATGCGCAAGTTCATCAAGGACGGCACCGTCGAGGAGTTCTCCCTCTGGGACCCCAAGGACCTCGGCTACCTCGGCGCCTACGCCGCCGCCGCGCTGGCCTCGGGGCAGATCACCGGCAAGGAGGGCGAGACGTTCGAGGCCGGCCGGCTCGGTGAGTACACCGTCGGCAAGGACGGTGAGGTCATCCTCGGCCCGCCGACCGTGTTCGACGAGAAGAACATCGACGAGTACGACTTCTGATGGCCGGCGCCGAACCGCGGCGCGTCTGCTTCCTGCTGAAGGTGCGCGCCGACCGGCTGGCGGAGTACCGCGAGCGGCACGCGGCCGTCTGGCCGGACATGCTCGCCGCGCTCTCCGCCGCCGGCTGGCGCAACTACTCGCTCTTCCTGCGCGACGACGGCCTCCTCGTCGGCTACCTGGAGACCCCGGACTTCGCCGCCGCGCAGACCGCGATGGCCGCGAGCGACGTCAACGCGCGCTGGCAGGCCGAGATGGCCCCGTTCTTCGACGCGCTCGACGGCGCCGCGCCGGACGAGGCCGTACGCCCCCTGACAGAGGTCTTCCACCTCGACTGAGGACCCCCACATGAGACTGCTCTCCCGCACGTTCGTGAAGCCCGCGCTCCTCGCCGCCGCCCTGCTGCTGACGGCGACCGCCCTCCCGGCCGCCGCGGCGGACCCAGGCCCCGCCGCGGCGCCGGGTCCGCCGCCGGCGCCGGGACCGTCGCTGACGCGGATCGCCGACACCGAACTCGACCCGGAGGCCGTCTACTTCGTCTCGTTCGACGGCCTGGTCAACAACAGCTCGTTCACGAAGAACGGCATCCTCACCCACAAGCGGCACCAGTACGCGGCCTGGTACACCGCCGACCGCAGCGCCGTCGTCGCGCGCCGCGCGCTCGGCGAACGGGAGTGGGAGACCGTCACCCTTGACCACCGGCTGAAGTACGACGACTCGCACAACGTCATCTCCCTCGGTGTCTCCGCCGCCGACGGCCGGCTGCACGTCAACATGGACTCGCACGCCGACGGGTTCTTCTACCTCAAGTCCGCGCCCGGGCTGATGAACCGGCCGGAGGCGCACGACTGGACCGCGGCCGCCTTCGGGCCGGTACAGACCTCGCTCGACGGGCTCCCGCTCACCGGCCGCTTCACCTACCCCCAGTTCGTCGCCACCCCCGCCGGCGGGCTGCTGCTCAGCTACCGCGACGGCGTCTCCGGCAACGGCCGCAACGCGCTGGCCGCGTACGACGGGAAGCGGTGGCGGGCGCTCGGCCAGTGGTCGGGCTCCACCGGCACGTACACCACGGAACACGGCAGCAGCTCCGCCCGCAACATGTACCTGCACGGCATAGACTACGGGCCCGACGGCACCCTGCACGCCTTTTACACCTGGCGCGAGCAGAACACCGCCGTCATGTGCGCCCCCGGCGGCCTCAGCAACCACGACACCGGCTACGTCCGCTCCACCGACGACGGCCGCACCTGGACCAACGCCGCGGGTCAGGTCGTCGGCACCACCGGCGGCCCCGACCTCGTCGCCTTCGACGACCCCGGCACCGTCGCCGACCCGCTGAACGCCGACCACGCGCTGATGAACCAGGAGCACCAGGCCACCGACTCCGCCGGCCGCCCGCACGCCCTCGTCAGCTACGTCCCCGGCCGCTTCGGCCAGTGCTCCACCAACTACGTCGCCGACCGCAAGGCGAACGCCCGCACCTTCCACGTCCGCCGCGACGACGCGGGCCGCTGGCACAAGACCGAGCTCCCCGTGCCCCTGGCGTCCAGCCAGCGCTCCAAGCTCGCCTTCGACCGCTACGACAACGCCTACGCCGTGCTGCCCTACGGCCGGATCGCCGCCGCCTCCGCCGCCTCGGGCTGGACCGACTGGAAGGTCCTCTTCGACGGCGCGGACCTCGACGCCTTCGGCGAGGTGAACCTCGACGAGACCCGGCTCGCCCAGGACGGCGTCCTGTCCTTCATGTACCAGCAGAAGTCCACCGGCACCACGCCCTCGGCGCTGCGCACCGTGGACTTCGCCCTGCCCCGCTAGGCGCGACCGCAAGGAGCCACCATGACGACCGCACGCACCCCCGCCACCGCCCGCCGCCCCCGCATCGGCCTGGTCGCCGGCGGACTCGGCGCGTACTGGCCGCAGTTCCCCGACCTGCTGCCGCAGCTCAAGCGCTCCGCCGCCCGGGTGGCCGAGCGGATGGCGGGGTTCGACGCCGAGGTCGTCGACGTCGGCTTCATCTCCGACGCCCCCGAGGGCGCCGTCGCCGCGGAGAAGCTGCGCGCCGCCGACTGCGACCTGATCGTCGGCTTCCTCACCACGTACATGACTGCGACGATGCTCGTCCCCGTCGCGCAGCGCAGCGGCGCGCCCGTGCTGCTGATCAACCTGCAGCCCACCGAGGCGATGGACCACGCGAGCTTCGACACCGGCCAGTGGCTCGCCTACTGCGGCGCCTGCCCGCTGCCCGAGATGGCCAGCGCCTTCGAGCGCTGCGGCGTCCCCTTCCGCTCGGTCTCCGGCCATCTGGAGGACGAGCGGGCGTGGGCCAGGATCGGCCGCTGGATCCGGGCGGCGGGGGTGCGCGCCGTGCTGCGCGGCGGCCGGCACGGGCTGATGGGCCACCTCTACCCGGGCATGTACGACGTCTCCACCGACCTCACCATGGTCACCGCGAACCTCGGCGGCCACGTCGAGGTGCTGGAGTTCGACGACCTGCGGGTACGGGCCGAGAAGGCAGGCGACGCCGAGGTGGCGGCGAAGCTCGCCGAGATCCGCGAGGTCTTCGACCTCGACGCGACCGTCGACCCCGACGACCTGGCCTGGGCGGCGCGGGTGTCGGTCGGTCTCGACCGGCTCGCCGCCGACTTCGACCTCGACTCCCTCGCGTACTACCACCGCGGCCTCGACGGCGAGACGCACGAGCGGCTGGGCGCCGGCATGATCCTCGGCGCTTCCCTGCTCACCGCCCGCGGCATCCCCGCCGCCGGCGAGTACGAGCTGCGCACCTCGCTCGCCATGCTCGTCGCCGACCGGTTCGGCGCCGGCGGTTCCTTCACCGAGATGCAGGCGCTCAACTTCCGCGACGGCGTGGTGGAGATGGGCCACGACGGTCCCGGGCACCTGGCGATCAGCGAGGGCCGGCCGCTGCTGCGCGGCCTGGGCGTCTACCACGGCAAGCGCGGCTGGGGGGTGTCCGTGGAGTTCGACGTACGGCACGGGCCCGTCACCGCCGTCGGCCTCGGCCAGACCCGCGACGGCCGCTACCGGCTCATCGCCTCCACCGGCACCGTCACCGCCGGACCGCTGCTGGCCATCGGCAACACCACCTCCCGCGTCGACTTCGGCCGGGATCCGGGCGAGTGGTGCGACGAGTGGAGCGCGAGCGGCGTAGGCCACCACTGGGCGCTGGCCACCGGCCACCTGCTGCCGGAGCTGCGGGCGCTCGCGGACCTCGCGGGGCTCGACCTGGTGGAGGTTGCGGGGAGTGGCGACGGCGATGCGTAGCATGAACGACGGGCCGCGGCCGGGGCGCGCCGCGTACGACCGGCTGGACGGCTGAAGGGGAACGCGCGTGGGGCGCATGGTGGGCATCAAGGACGTCGCACGGCACGCGGGCGTCTCCGTCGGCACCGTGTCGAACGTCATCAACCGGCCCGACAGCGTGGCCGCCGCCACCCGCGAGCGGGTGCAGGCGGCCATCGACCGGCTCGGCTACGTACGCAGCGAGTCCGCGCGGCAACTGCGTGCCGGACGCAGCCGCATCATCGCGCTGCTCGTCCTCGACATGACCAACCCGTTCTTCGTCGACGTCGCCACCGGCGCCGAGCGCGCCGCACGCGAGGCGGGACTCGGCGTGATGCTGTGCAACAGCGCGCAGAGCCCGGCGGAGGAGGCCGAGTACCTGGGCCTCTTCGCCGAGCAGCGGGTGCGCGGCGTGCTCGTCACCCCGGCCGACACCAGCGGGCGCACCCTGGAGTCCTTCGGCCGGCACGGCATCCCGTACGTCTTCGTGGACCGCACGGTCGCCAGCGCCGACGCCTGCTCGGTTTCGCTGGACGACGTCCAGGGCGGCGTGCTCGCCGCCCGTCACCTGATCGGCGCAGGCCACGGCTCCCTGGTCTACGTCAGCGGCCCCATGCAGCTCCCGCAGTGCCAGGACCGCCACACCGGCGCCCTGGCCGCGCTCGCCGAGGAGGGGCTCGGGCCCGAGGCGCTGGTGCACGTCGAGACCGAGCAGATGGACGTCGCCGCGGGCCGTGACGCGGGAGCCCGGCTGCTGGGCATGTCGCCGCGCCCGTCGGCCGTCTTCTGCGCCAACGACCTCCTCGCGCTCGGTGTGCTCCAGACCCTCTTCGCGGCGGGCGTCTCGGTGCCGGGCGACATCGCGCTCGTCGGCTACGACGACATCGAGTTCGCCGCCGCGGCGGCGGTGCCCCTGACCTCGGTGCGGCAGCCGGCGCACCGGATGGGCCGGGAGGCCGCGGAGCTGCTGATCGAGGAGACGGAGCGGGGCGTGGAGCACCACGACCACCAGCGGATCGTGCTCCAGCCGGAGCTGGTGGTCCGCAGCTCCAGCCTCAGACAGCAGCGCTGACGGCGCCTGGCTCCGCGGGTACGGGCCCTGGGCCGGAGTCCGGGCCGGGCTCCGGTTCGGGCGTGTCGGCCAGCAGCCGGGTCAGCTCGCGGACCGCCGTGCGGCCGGCGCGGTTGGCGCCGATGGTGCTCGCCGACGGGCCGTAGCCCACGAGGTGGATCCGCGGGTCGCGGGCCGCGCGAGTGCCCTCCATGCGGATGCCGCCGCCCGGCTCGCGGAGCCGCAGCGGCGCCAGGTGGTCGACGGCCGCGCGGAAGCCCGTGGCCCACAGGATCGCGTCCGCGCGGAAGACCGTCCCGTCCGCCCAGGCCACGCCGTCCGGCGTGATCCGCTCGAACACCGGCCGCCGCACCAGCACGCCGGCCGCCTGCGCGGCGCGTACCTCGTCCGTCAGCGCCAGACCGGTCTCGCCGACCACGCTCTTCGGCGGCAGCCCGGCCCGTACCCGCTCGTCGACCCTGGCGACCACGGCCCGGCCCCAGTCCTCGGTGAACGGGCCCTCCCGCCACACCGGCGGCCGGCGTGTCACCCACGCGGTCTCCGCCGCGGTCCCCGCCAGCTCCAGCAGGTGCTGCGTGCCGGAGGCGCCGCCGCCGACGACCACGACGCGCTGCCCGGCGAAGTCCTGCGGGCCGCGGTACTGCGCGGTGTGGAGCTGCCGGCCGCGGAACGTCTCCTGGCCCGGGTAGCGCGGCCAGAACGGCCGGTCCCAGGTGCCCGTGGCGTTGACCAGCGCGCGCGCCGACCACGTGCCCGCGTCCGTGACCACCTGGAGCCGCCCGGTCTCCGTCCCGGCGCCCTCGCGCACCTCGGCGACGTTCACCGGCCGGCGCACGGGCAGCTCGAAGGTGCGTTCGTACGCACCGAAGTACTCCGCGACGACCTCCGCGGCCGGCCGGGCCCCGTCCGCCTCGGCGGCGGCCAGCGGCATGCCGGGCAGGTCGTGTACGCGGTGCGCCTTGCCGTACGTCAGCGTCGGCCAGCGGAACTGCCACGCGCCGCCCGGCCCGGGGGAGTGGTCCAGGACGACGAAGTCCAGGCCCGCACGGCGCAGGAAGAACGCCGCCGACAGCCCGGCCTGTCCCGAGCCGATCACCACCACCTGCGTCCGTACGATGCCGCTCATGTGTGCGCCAACGCCCGTGGCGGCACGGATCTTCCCCATGCGCGATGCTGGCCCCATGACCGACGTCTTCACGACCCACGCGCTCCGGATCACCACCGGGTCCGGCGAGTCCGTGCACGACCTCACCGCGGAGTGCGACGCCTTCCTGCGCGAGGCGGCCGACGGCCGCGACGGGCTGCTCAACGTGTTCGTCCCGCACGCCACCGCGGGCATCGCGATCATCGAGACGGGCGCGGGCAGCGACGACGACCTCCTCGTCGCGCTGCACGACCTGCTGCCCGCCGACGACCGCTGGAACCACCGGCACGGCAGCCCGGGACACGGCCGCGACCACGTGCTGCCCGCGCTGGTGCCGCCGCACGCCACGCTGCCGGTGATCGGCGGCCGGCTGGAGCTGGGCACCTGGCAGTCGGTGGTGCTGGTCGACACCAACCGCGACAACCCGCAGCGCAGCGTGCGGCTGTCGTTCCTCGGCTGACCGCGGTCCTGCTCGGGGCACGGCACGGAGGTCGTCTGGTGCTGATCCACTTCCGATGACACCATTCCCAGCGATCACCTGCGCTACATCTCCCCCATCTGCCGTGCGCCGTAAGGCTGTTCGCGGCCGAGAAGGAAGGACGCTCCCATGCTGCGACGCAGGGCTTACGCCGTCTTGCCGGCACTGCTGCTCACCGTGGCCGCCGCGGCGCCCGCCGCCGCCGGGCAGGCACCGGCGGAGACTCCGGCCGCGACCGCCTCCGGCGCACCGGTCGGATTCCTGACGTACAACATCTGCGGCAACAGCCCCAGCACCGAGGACTGCTCCGCGACCCGCGAGGTGGAGAAGAGACGCGACGCGGTCGTCGCGCACGCCCGCGCGGGGAAGAGCGACTTCGTCTTCCTCCAGGAGGTCTGCTCGCAGCAGTTCGAGACGATAGGCCGGGCCCTGAAGGGCGACGGTTACGACGGACACTTCGTCGAGACCTTCCAGCGGCCCGGCGTGTGCGACGTGAAGGAGCTGGACGGCACGGTCACCAGGGGTGTGTACGGCATCGCCGTCTACGCCAAGGGGCCGATCACCCCCGGCGAGGCCGTCACGATCGACCCCGACGACGACTACACCCGGCAGTACTCCGGCCCGGAGGCATGGCACGCGGCGTGCGTCGAGGCGGAGATCCGGGGCCGCAAGACCCGCGGCTGCTCGGTCCACCTCTACCCGCAGTACGACGGCAAGCCGCCGGACATCAACGCCCGGCAGGCCGCCAACCTGGCCGCCGACCCGTGGCTCAACGCCGGCACCCCCGTCGTACTGGGCGGCGACTTCAACCCGCTGCACCGCACGGACACGATCCCCGACCGCAGCACCAGCCCGCGGTCCACCGACCTCGACCCGTTCTACCGGCCCGCGCTGGGCGGCACCGGCCGGCTCATGGAGGTCGACGAGACCGACGCGGCCCGCTTCGACGCCACCTGCAAAGCCGCCACACCGCGGCCCCGCGCCTGCCGGTCGGGAGAGCCCACACACGTCCGCCAGTCGGCGGAGGTGAAGGAGGCGAAGCTCGACTACATCTTTGTGGACCAGGACCACTTCGGGAACGCCAGGGGTGACGCGCTGCCGCGCGACAGCGAGATCTCGGACCACTACGCGCTCGTGGGCTCCGCCACCGTCAGGCAGGACGACGACAACGACGGGCAACGGTAGGCCGGGCTGCCGCGCGGCCGGGTCCACTCGGGGACATCCCTGAGGAATGCCTCCGGCCGCTCGCGGCATACTGATTCGTCAGCAACCCGGTCGAACCCGCCGGGTCGCCGCGGCGGTTCCCCGTTGACTGCCCCGCGACGGCCCGGCCGGCTCCCTCCGCTACCCGGGACCGAGTCGGGCGTGCTGCCCCCACAAGGGGCGCGCGCACGAGGGGCGGAGGTGGGGCCCCTGATGGCGACCGAAGCGGAGCGGACGGCGGACGCGGAGCCCGCGGAACGGGCGGCCCGCGCGGCGGACGCGGAACGGGCAGCGCCCGCTGATCAGCGGCGTGCTGCTGCTGGCCGTCGAGGTGCTGCTCGCCCGGCACTCGGCGACCTCGACCGCATGCGGCTGCGCGGCTGCCTGGACGACGCCACCGCCGAGCGCACGACGGCGAAGGTTCTGGGCGACGGCCAAGTCGGCGGCTGAATACGCGCGGGCGATTTCAGGAAACCGCCCGCCGCTTCCACCCTTTTCCCTCGCCGAATGCCGGGGAAAGGCCGCGGTCAACTCCCTTGAAGGCTCCAATCCGAGTAGTGCGGACTACTCGGTCGCGCGGTGGACCGTACGGCCGGACTCAGTAGCCTTTTCACGGGGATCCGCGCGGCCCGTACGCGCTTCGCATTTTCCCTCGAATTGACGGAAGCTTTAAAGAAACTTGAGAGAGGGAGGATGCGCAGCATGACGATCCGAAGACGCCCTCAGGCCGCCGGATCCGCGCCCCGGCGCAGGTCGGTGCTGCTCGGCGGGATCGGCGGCGCCTCGACCGCGGCCCTGGCCGCGCTGGGCCACAGCGGTTCCGCAACCGCCGCCGAGCCGGCCGGTCAGACGCCCGCGGCGGCCGCCGACTTCGACTTCGACACGGGCAACTTCGTCCGCGATCTGATCGCCACCTTCCGTCCCGCGGAGGACGTCTACGGCCCCATGGACGTGACCGTGCTCCACCGGTTCATCCATTTGTCGACGGCCGCCTGGTTCGACGCCATGGCGCCCTATCACCCGACGGCCGTGGGCGTTTACTCCCGTATCCGCCGCCGCCCTTCGAGCGAGTCCACCACCAACCGGAACAAGAACATCGCCGCGCTGTACGCCAATTACCGGGTGATCAAGGGCGTGGAGCCGGGCCGCGGCACGGCCTTCCGCGACCTCATGACCGCGATCGGTCTCGACCCCGACGACGAGTCGGAGAACCCGACCAGCCCCATCGGCATCGGCAACCTGGCGGGCAACGCCGTCCTGGCCCGTACGGCACACGACGGCATGAACCAGCTCGGCGACGTCGGCCGCACCTACAACGGCCGCCCGTACCAGGACTACACCGGCTACCGCCCGGCCAACTCCGCGTACGAGCTGACGAACCCCTCCCGCTGGCAGCCGAAGCACGGCACCCACAACCGCCGCCTCGCCGGGAACGCGGGCGACAAGGGGATCTTCACCGTCCAGTCGTTCGTCACCCCGCAGCAGCGGCTGGTCAGGGCGCACACCTTCCGCGACCCGGGCGGCTTCGGGCTCGCGCCGCCCGAGTTCAGCGACCACACCAGGCCGCGGGACTACAAGCGCTCCGTGGACGAGATCCTGGAGGCGTCGGCCGCGCTGACCGACGAGCAGAAGGTCAAGGCGGAGATCTTCGACAACAAGTTCCTCGGCGTCGGCATCTCCGTGGGCGCCGCGGCGCAGGCGCACGGCGAGCTGGACCTGGACGACCTCGTCCACCTGCTCTTCGGCAGCACCGTCGCGATCTACGACTCGCTCGTGGCGATCTGGCACTACAAGGCCAAGTACGACGCCGTCCGGCCGTTCAGCGCCGTCCGGCACGTCTACGGCAGCCGCCGGGTCACCTCCTGGGGCGGCGTGGGCAAGGGCACGGTGGGCGACATGCCCGCCGACGAGTGGACGAGCTATCTCAACGTCGGCGACCACCCCGAGTACCCCTCCGGCTCCGGGGGCGTCTGCGCGGCCCAGGCGCAGGCGACGCGGCGGTTCTTCGACGACGACGTGCTGGACTGGACGTTCCGTGCGCCGGCCGGGTCGACGATGGTCGAGCCGGGGGTCACCCCGGGCGCCGACCTGGCGGTGCACTGGGACACCTGGACGGACTTCGTCAGGGACTGCGCGTACAGCCGGCTGTGGGGCGGCGTGCACTTCTCGAAGACGGCGGAGCGGTCCATCCCGTTCGGCGAGCAGTTCGGCGATCTGGCCTACGAGTTCGTGCAGCGGCACGTCAGGGGCGAGGTCGCGGAGGACTGACCCGCCCGGGAAACCGGGACGCGGGGAGCGCGGGGCGGTGCGGATCCACGGCACCGCCCCGTGCCCGCCCGGCCCGCATCCGGGCGGCACCCCCGGCACGTACGCCCCGGTGCCCGGCCGGGGGTCACGACCCGTCCGTCACCCACGCGAACGCGCGCTCCGCCGAGAACTCCCGCTGCCCGCCCCGGAACACCAGCCCCGCGCCCGACTCGACCGCTTCGTCCGCCTGTTCCGGCAGATACGGCACCGCCACGCACCGCATCCCCGCGCGGCGCGCTGCCTCCCACCCCGGCGGCGCGTCCTCGACCACCGCGCAGTCCTCCGGCCGTACGCCCAGCCTCCGGGCCGCCTCCAGGAACACGTCGGGCTCCGGCTTGCCGCGCTCGACCTCCTCCGCCGAGACCAGCGTGGGGAACAGCCCGCCCAGCCCCGCCGCCGGCAGCACCGCCTCGATGGCGGTGCGCGAGGAGCCGGACGCGACGGCGATCGGGCACCCGGCCGCGCGCAGCATCTCGGCGAACGCCCGCATCTGCGGATACGCCTGGGTCGACGCCCGCGCCAGTTGCAGGTACGCGGCGTTCTTCGCCGCCATCAGCTCCGCCACCGGCGCCGCCAGCGCGTACCGCTCGCGCAGCGTGCGCATCGTCTCCAGGGTGCCGACGCCCAGGAAACCGGCGTGCTCCTCCCAGGTGAAGCCCGTGATGCCGTGCTGTTCGAGAACACGGCTCCCGGCCTCGTAGTAGTTCGGTTCGCTGTCGACGAGGGTGCCGTCGAGGTCGAAGACGACGGCGGTGGTACCGGTGGCGCTCATACGGCAAGCATGCCAAGCCCGGCACGAAGCGGACGCCCCGGGTCCGTCGGCGGGGGGAGGGGTCAGCCGGTGACCGGGACGCCGGGGTTGACCAGGCCGCGGCCGCCGCTGACGGTGTTGCTGCCGGAGACGGTCACGGGGCAGCTTTGCGCGTCGTAGTTGGTGACGTCGATGGCGTACCGGTCGGGCCCCGTCGCGCCGCCGAGGTCGGACCTGTTGCCGCGGAACGTGGCGTTGCAGCCCCAGCCGTCCTGCACCTCGTGGGTCTGGTAGCCGTCGTTGGTCGTGCCGCGGCCGGTGTTGTCCGCCACCAGTACGTCGTTGCCCTTGATGTCGACCCACGAGTCGTCGTAGTTCGCGCCGGTCAGGCCGCTGCCGTCGAAGGTGTTGCCGATGATCCGGGCGCCGGTGGTGCCTTCCTTGATGTCGACGTTCTCGCCGCCGACGCCGGGGCCGATCGTGTTGCCCTCGATCAGGATGCGGTCGCTGCGGTCGCCGGTGCCGCCCGCGCTGCCGACGTAGACGCCCTCGCCCATGCCGCGGCCGTTCTGCCCGGTGTCGTGGATCCGGGAGTCGGTGATCGAGCCGTCGGAGCTGGAGTTGCGGAAGTGCACCGCCTCCATGTCCAGGTCGTGCACGGTGACGGAGGCGATGTCCACGTGGTCGGCGGCGTCCATCACGATGCCCTTCTGGCCGCCGGTGACCGTGAACCCGGTCAGGTTCCAGTACGAGGCGCCGTCCAGGTGCAGCCCGTAGCCGCCGCCGGCGACCAGCACGGCGCCGGCGGAGCCGGTGAGGGCGGCGGGCGCGGAGCCGCTGCCGGAGGCGGTGACGTCGAAGTTGCCGCGGTACGTCCCGTCCGCCATCCGGATCGTGTCGCCCGGTCCCGCGGCGGCGAGGGCCGCCTCCAACTCGTCGGCCGTGGACACGTCGATCACCTCGGCGGCGTCCGCGGGCCGGGCGGCGGCAGCCGCCTGGAGGCCGGCCAGGAGGGCGGCGGCGGACACCAGGGCGGCCGCGATACGGGCGGGGTGCGCTCCGTGCATGCTGAGTCTCCTCGTGTGGGGGGTGGTCTCACGGTGCGCGGCCCCTGCGCGGACCACATTGTGCTGTACATCCGCCCGATGCGGTACGGGCCCGGCAGGCAGGACCGGGCGGGGGAGCAGGGGTGCGGGAGACCGCCGGACGGCCGGGAGATCGTCGGGTAGGGTCGCCCGGACCGGCTCCGGACCTGCTGGAAGGGGAAAACCCATGGGTGAATCGGTTCTGCGGGCTTGTGTCGGCTCGTTCTCCAGTGGCGGCGGCGCCGGGATCACCGTCGCCCACGTCGACCCCGGCACGGGCGCCCTCACCCCGCGGCACTCGACCGACGCCCTGCGCGACCCCTCGTTCCTCGCCGTCGCCGACGGCGGCCTGCTGTACGCCGTGAGCGAGACCGAGGGCGGCAGCGTGGCCGCGTTCCGGCTCGGCGACGACAAGCCCGAGCCCGCCGGCGACCCCGTACCCGTCAGCGGCGACCACCCCACCCACCTCGCGCTCGCCGGCGGCCACCTCCTCACCGCCAACTACGCCTCCGGCAGCTTCAGCACGGTGACCGTCAACCGTGACGGCACCCTCGCGGGACCCGCCGCGCTGCTGCAGCACGAGGGCAGCGGCCCGGTCGCCGAGCGGCAGGAGGGCCCGCACGCCCACCAGGTGGTCCCCGACCCGACCGGCCGCTGGGTCCTCGGCGTCGACCTCGGCACCGACTCCGTGCTCGTCTGCGCCCTCGACGCCGACCGCGGCGCCCTGCGGCTGAACCACGAGGTGCCGCTGCGCCCCGGCACCGGCCCGCGCCACCTGGCCTTCCACCCGGAAGGACACCGCGTCTACGTCGCCTGCGAGCTGGAGCCCGTCGTCACCGTCTGCTCCTGGGACGCCGCCACCGGCACCCTCGAACCGCTCGCCGAGGCACCGCTGCTGACGGACGAGACGGCCGCGGCGGACGAGACCCCGTACGCCTCCGGCATCGCCGTCTCCCCGGACGGCCGCTTCTGCTGGACCGCCGTCCGCGGCCCCGACGTCGTCGCCACCCTCGCGCTCGGCGACGACGGCGGCGTCCGCGACCTCGTCTCGAACGTCCCCTGCGGCGGCACCTGGCCGCGGGACCTCGCGATCGACCCGGAAGGCCGGCACCTCTACGCGGCCAACGAGCGCTCCGGGGACGTCACATGGTTCGACATCGACGCCGAGAGCGGCATGCCGCGGCGCTCCGGCTCGGCCGCGCTGCCGGCGGCGTCGTGCGTCGTCTTCGCCTGACCCGGGCGCACGGTCCGGCCCGTACCCCGGGCGCGTGGACGCGGTCCTGAAACAGCGGAGCCGCCGGCGTGCGCTGGCGGCTCCCGATGTCCTGCGGGTACGTCAGCGCAGCGGCGACCCGGCGGGCTGCGGCGCGATGCCCAGCGTCGTCGTGTACTGCGTCAGCGCCAGTTGCCCCACCGACGGGTACGGGCCCAGCGGCTCCGCCGCCTCGCACGCCGCCTGCTCCGCCGCGGCGGCCAGCATCCCTGCAGGCAGCTCGGGGCCCAGCGCGTACGGCGCGAGCGCGAGCCGCGCCGAACCCGAACTCCGCAGCGACTCCGCGACCTTGGCCACCCCGCCCGGCCGGTCCAGCGCCGCCGCCATCACGGGCACCGCCAGCCGCGCCGAGAGCAGCATGCCCGTCACGCCCGCCGCCTGCACGGCCTCCTCGCCGCCCACGGCGCCGAGGATGATGCCGTCCGCGGCGGTCGCGACCGTGAACAGCCGCGCGCGGTCCGCGCGGGCGAGGCCCGCCTCCGAAAGCCGCACGTGCAGCGCCTCGGCGAGCAGCGGGTGCGGCCCGAGGACGTCGGTGAGCTCGACCGCCGTCCCGCTCGTCGCGATCGCGTCGCGCAGCCGGTCCAGCAGCACCGGGTCGGGGCCCGCAAGCAGCGGCACCACGACGGCCACCGGCACGTCCTCCGCCACCTCCAGCGTCCCGGCCTCGGCGTGCGCCGCGCGCTGCGCCGCGGCGTGCGCGAGGACCGCCGTCAGCGGCGGGAACTCCTCGTTCTCGCCCTCGACGTAGGCCACCCGGCCGTCGAGCCCCGGAAGGTCGGAGCGGGCGATGCTGAGCACCTCCTCCGCCATGCCGCGAATCTCCGCGGACGGCGCCCCGGGCACGGCCAGGACCAGCGCCGGGGCGCCCTCGGGCGCGCTCGGCCGCTCCGGCTTGCGGTGCCGCCCCGGCTGACGGCGGGGCATACGTACGGGCAGACCGGCTGCGTGTCCATCGGCAGAGCTCATGGCGCCGCATGCTAACGCCTCCGCGCGGTCCGCCACATGCCCGGGGTCGCCATTTCGCCCGCGGGCGTGACCGCGGGGGCACACCGGCGGACAGGCGGTGACCGCGCTCGTACGGACCGTCCCCCGGCCGTTACGCGCGGTCCCCGCGCCCGCGCCGCCCGCGGCCCGGAACAGCGGCTTACCAGACGTCGAGCATGCCCCGCTCCACCGGCAGCAGCAGCTCGTCGGCCGCCAGCGCGGCGGCGATCCGCAGCGACCCCGCCAGCGGCGTCGCCGTCGCGGTCGACACCCGGGCGCGCGGCAGCCGTACCGCGAGCTCCGCGCGCAGCGGCGCGAGCAGCGGCTCCCCGATGCCGAAGAGCCCGCCTGTGAGCGCGACCGCGCTACCGGGGTCAGCGGGGCAGACCGCGACGGCCGCGGCGGCGATGTGCTCGCCCGCCTCGGCGAGGATCGCGGCGGCGACCGGGTCGTGCGGCGCGCAGCGGGCGACCTCCGGGGCGAACGAGGCCAGCACCGCCGGGCGGTCGGGCCGCGGGTAGAGCAGGCCGGGCATCTGCGTACTGGTGCCGAACACCGTCTCCATCCGGGCCAGCAGCGCCGCGGAGCCCCCGCGGCGGCCGTCGAACGCCCGCATCGCCGCCTCCAGACCCGCCCGCCCGATCCACGCGCCGCCCCCGCAGTCGCCGAGCAGGTGCCCCCAGCCGTCGGCCCGCCGCCACCCCGCCGCGTCGAGCCCGGTGCCGACCGCGATCATGCCGGTGCCGGCGGCGACGACGGCACCGGGGTGCTGCCCGATGGCGCCGGCGTACGCGGTGACCCCGTCGGCGGCGAGCGCCAGGTGCCCTGTGCCGAGGGCGTCCGCCAGGGCGTGCGGCAGCCGGGCCCGCAGATCGGCGCCGAGGGTGGCCATGCCGGCGGCGCCGACGCACACGGCGGCGAACGACTGGGCGCCTGCCGCGTCCAGCAGCCGGTGCGCGGCGGGCAGCAGCTTGCCGAGGAGGTCGTCGGCGTCGATCCCGTTGTCCCCGGTGGCGACAGGTCCCGCGGTCTCCACGGCGGCGCCGCTCTCCGCCGGGTCGCCGCCGTCCGCGGGGACGGCCGCCGCGGCGATGCGCAGCCCCGAGCCGCCGGAGTCGATGCCGAGCACCCATCGGGCCGTAGCGCTGGTCATGGCGGCTATCCGTTCGTCGGCAGCGTCCAGTCCACCGGCTCCGCGCCCTGCTTCTGCAGCAGCTCGTTGGCCCGGCTGAAGGGGCGGGAGCCGAAGAAGCCGCGGTCGGCGGACATGGGGGAGGGGTGGGCGGACTCGATGGCGGGGTAGTCGCTGAGCATGGGGCGCAGGTTGCGCGCGTCGCGGCCCCACAGGATCGCCACCAGCGGCCGGCCGCGGGCGGCGAGCGCCCGGATGGCCTGCTCGGTGACCTGCTCCCAGCCCTTGCCGCGGTGTGCGGCGGGACGCCTGGGTGCGGTGGTGAGCGCCCTGTTGAGCAGCAGCACGCCCTGCGTGGTCCAGGGGGTGAGGTCGCCGTTGGCGGGGCGGGGGTGGCCCAGGTCGTTGTGCAGCTCGCGGAAGATGTTCTCCAGGCTGCCGGGCAGCGGGCGCACGTCGGGGGCGACGGAGAAGCTGAGGCCCACGGCGTGGCCCGGGGTGGGGTACGGGTCCTGGCCGACGACGAGCACCCGCACGTCGTCGAACGGCTGCTGGAAGGCCCGTAGCACGTTCGGCCCCGCGGGCAGGTATGTCCGCCCCGCGGCGACCTCGGCGCGGAGGAAGTCGCCCATGGCGGCGATCTGTTGGGCGACCGGCTCCAGGGCCTTGGCCCAGCCGGCTTCGACGATGTCGGGGAGAGGACGTCCAGCCATGGCCGGTCACTCTACTGGCTCGACGGGCCCCCACCCGCCACGTCTCAGACAGCCGCGGCCCGTACGCACAGCACGTCCGGCAGGTGCGCGGCGAGCTGCGTCCAGCTCTCCCCTTCGTCGGCGCTGGCGAAGACCTCCCCGTTGCGGTTGCCGAAGTACACCCCCGCGGGGTCGGCGTCGTCGGTGCACAGCGCGTCCCGCAGCACCGTGCCGTAGTGGTCCTCCGCCGGGAGCCCCGCCGACAGCGGCTCCCAGGTCGCCCCGGCGTCCGACGTGCGGTAGACCCGGCAGCGGTTCTCCGCGGGCACCCGGTCGGCGTCGGCGGTGATGGGGAAGAGGTACGCGGTGTCGCCGCGCGAGGGGTGCGCGGCGACGGCGAAACCGAAGTCCGAGGGCAGTCCTGCGCCGATGTCGGTCCAGGTGGCCCCGGCGTCGTCGCTGCGGTAGACGCCCCAGTGGTTCTGCAGATAGAGCCGGTCCGGGTCGACGGCGTCCCGCGCGACCTTGTGCACGCACTGGCCGAACTCCGGGAACTTCTCCGGCTGGAAGACGACCTGCACGCCGGAGTTCGACGGGGCCCAGCTCGCCCCGCCGTCCACCGTGCGGTACACCCCGCCGGCGGAGACGGCGACCGTCACGGACTCCGCGTCCCGCGGGTCGGTGACCACCGTGTGCACCGCGAGCCCGCCGCCGCCCGGCTCCCACTTCTCCCGCGTCGGGTGGTCCCACAGCGACCGCATCAGCTCGAACGTCTCGCCGCCGTCCTCGGACCGGAAGAGGCCGCCGGGCTCCGTGCCCGCGTACACCACACCGGGGGCCTCGGCCCCCGCGGGCTGCAACTGCCAGACCCGCTCCAGCGAAGTGCCGGTGTCCTGCGGGTACTTCACCGGCTGCTGCCTGGGCTCCTCCCATGTCGCGCCGAGGTCGTCGGAGTGGAAGACCGACGGGCCCCAGTGGGCGCTGTCGCCCCCGGCGAGCACCCGGGGCGCCGCGCCGCGGGTGTCGATGCCCACCGAATAGATCGCCTGGGCCTTGAAGTGGGGCCCGTCAAGCTCCCATGCGCCGCCCCGGCGCCGTCCCAGGAACAGCCCCTTGCGCGTTCCGACCGCCAGCACCACGTCCTGCATAGGGTCCACCTCCGTGCGACCTCGTCGTCGACTACGGGTCAGTCTGCACCCGGCCACTGACAACGCCTCCGGGACGCGCGGAACCGCAGGCCGGGGAGCTATGCCAGCTTCTCCATCCGGCCGATCTCGCTGAGCTGCTGCGCGATCACGCCGGTCGCCAACTGCTCGACGTACTCGTTGTTGCCCTTGCCGAGCACCTCCTCGGCCATCTTCACCGCGCCCTCGTGGTGGGCGATCATCAGCTTGAGGAACAGCGCGTCGAACTCCTCGCCGCGCGCCGCCCGCAGCCGGCCGAGGTCCGCCTCGCTCGCCATCCCGGGCATCCCCTCGTGCCCGCCCCCGTGCCCGCCGCCGTGGCCGTCCTCACCGCCGCCGCCCGGGTTCTCCTCCAGCCACGCCTCCATCACCGCGATCTCCGGCTGCTGCCCGGCGGCGATCCGCTCGGCGATGCTGCGCACATTCTCCGCGCCCGCGTGCTTCTCGGCGAGGTCGGTCAGGACGATCGCCTGCCCGTGGTGCTCGATCATGTCGCGCATGTACGTGGTGTCCGCCGAGTTGGGCCGGTCGTCACCGCGCGCCTCCTCGACCTCGTCCGCGGGGATCGTGGCTGCCTGTTCGCCCGGCTTCCCGGGCGCGATGACGGACGCCTTGCCGCCGTCCCCGGCGTCGTCGGACGAGTCGCCCCCGGTGCAGCCGCCCAGCAGCAGGGCGGCGGTGAGCGGAACGACTGAGGCGAGCGCGCGACGGTGCCGCAAGGTGACCTCCGTACAGGTGGTTCCGGCGAGTTGCCAGGTAGGTCTAGCACGAGCGGGTGCTGACAGGACCAAAAGTTTCCATTACAACTGTGTTTCCGTCTGTTGTTCTGTACATGCTTGGCGAGATACTGCCTTGATTTCAACTGCCGTAGGCGCACCACTGGGAGGGAATCACGTGACGTCACTGCACAGATCACGAACGCGGCGCAGAGGTCTGGCCGCGGCCGCGGCCCTGATCGGGCTCGTGGGCTCGCTGCTGACCGCCGGCACCGCGGCGGCGGTGCCGGGCCCGGGCGACGGGCCGAACGCCCCCAAGAAGCTCAGCAGCACCGAACGTTCGCAGGCGCAGGACGCCATCGAGCGCGGCGACGTGCCGGGTGTGGACGAGATCGACAAGAGTGACAACATCGAGCATGTCGCCCACCTCGACAAGGGTGCCCTCAAGGGCACCAACTCCGACATCGCCTTCCAGGGCCGCTACGCCTTCGCGGGCAACTACGACGGCTTCGTCATCTACGACATCGCCGACCCGAAGAGCCCCGAGGTCGTCAGCGAGGTGCTCTGCCCCGGCTCGCAGAACGACGTGTCGGTCTCGGGCGACCTGCTGTTCCTGTCCACCGACTCGTCGCGCAGCGACGACTCCTGCAGCAGCACCACCCAGCCCGCCACGGAGAAGGACTCCTGGGAGGGCATGAAGGTCTTCGACATCAGCGACAAGCGCAACCCCGAGTACGTCGCCGCCGTCGAGACCGCCTGCGGCTCGCACACCCACACCCTGGTGCCCGAGCGCAAGGACGTCTACATCTACGTCTCCTCGTACTCGCCCAGCGACACCTTCCCCGACTGCCAGCCGCCGCACGACGGCATCTCCATAGTCAAGGTGCCGCGGTCCGCCCCTGAGCGCTCGGAGGTCATCGACTTCCCGGTGCTGTTCCCCGAGGGCGGCAACCCGGGCAGCCCCGGCAAGTCGGCCACCACCGGCTGCCACGACATCACCGCCTTCCCCAAGCTCGGCCTTGCGGCCGGCGCCTGCATGGGCGACGGCATCCTGATGGACATCTCCGACCCGGCGAAGCCGGAAGTCATCGATCAGGTGAGTGACTACGAGAACTTCGCCTTCTGGCACTCGGCGACGTTCAGCAAGGACGGCAAGAAGGTCGTCTTCACCGACGAGCTGGGCGGCGGCGGCGCCGCGACCTGCAACGAGGAGATCGGCCCGAAGCAGGGCGCCAACGGGATCTACGACCTCAAGCAGCGCGGCACGAAGTCCGAGCTCGTCTTCCGCAGCTACTACAAGATCCCGCGGCACCAGGCGGACACCGAGAACTGCGTCGCGCACAACGGCTCGCTGGTCCCGGTGGCCGGCGACCGCGACATCATGGTGCAGGCCTGGTACCAGGGCGGCGTCTCCGTCTGGGACTTCACCGACTCCCGCAAGCCCAAGGAGATCGGCTACTTCGAGCGCGGCCCGCTCTCGGACACCTCGCTCGTCACCGGTGGTTCCTGGTCCGCGTACTACTACAACGGCTATGTCTACTCCAACGACATCGCCAAGGGCCTGGACGTCCTGAAGATCAACGACCGGCGCACGGACAGCGCGCGCTGGGTGCGGCTGCCGGAGCTGAACACGCAGACGCAGCCGGACTACCGCTGATCCGCGGGCACGGCTGACCGGCACCTCGCCGGCCGGCTCCGGTCCGCGTACCGACCGGTCCGTCTTCCGTCCGGTCCGCGTACCCGGCGGTGGCCGCTTCCCGCGGCTACCGCCGGTGCACGGCCTGCACCGGCGTCCCGTCGGAGGGCAGCACGCCCTCAGGCGGGACGCCGAGGTGCCAGTCCAGCCCGTACCGCCGGAACAGCTCGCCGCGCAGCCGGTCGAGCGGCATCGGCACCCCCGGCAGCAGCAGCGCGAAGACCGCGCCCATGAGCTGGGCGCGCAGCATCGGGTACTCGGTGTCCGGGTGGGGCGAGCCCCAGCACGCCACGGTCTCGCGCAGCAGGACCGCGAGCTGCTGCTGCTCCGCGCACTGGATGAAGCCGTCGGCCTGCAGAATGCCCGCCATGTGGTGCCGCATGAGCACCGGGTGGTCCTGCGAGAGGCCCAGGATCGCGTCGATGGCGCGGGCCATCCGCTCCTGCCCGTCCTCCGTGTGGGACGGGCGCTCCAGGGCGGCCCCGAGCGTAAGATGCATCAGCCGGTGGACGGCCGACTGCACCAACTGGCGTTTGCCGGGAAAGTAGTACGAGACCAGACCGCGCGCGGAACCCGCGCGTTCCGCGATGTCTCCCAAGGTCGTGCCCTCGAAGCCCCGTTCGTCGACCAGCTCCACCGTGGCCTGCAGCAGACGCTCCCGGGAACGGCGTCGGAGTTCTTCATTGACTGCGGGCCTGCGGGGGGACATCCTGTAACTCCTGCCTTCACTGGCTGAGAGCCAGTATACTCAGCGAGGCTTCCGGTACTGAGGCGCGCACGCCCGGTGCCGGGGGGAGCGGTGGGCTCGGGCGATGCGGGGGATCGCCTGAGCCCACCATGCTTCGGCGCGGATTTTTCCGTCCTGCCGGGAACCCGGAGTCCCCGTCGGCCGTTTGACGGTGTGAGGCCCCGCGCTCCCCCGTCGCGGGGCCTCACCAATTGCCGCGGTCGGCCGGCCCGCCCGGTACGGTGTCCCGGGGGACGCGTACGGGAGGAAAGGCATGCTGACACCGGGCCGCGAGGTCGAGGTCACGCTGGTCAAGCAGCTCGGGCCGGGCCTGAGTTACCCCGCGGTCGTCGTCCGCGACGACGGCAACCACGCGGTGGTACGGGCCCCCTGGGCCGGCCCGAAGGAGCGCGACGCGGGGTACGTGCGGTTCGAGCAGGGCGACGTGTGGACCGAGCACTTCTGGCGCGACCGCTGGTATTCGGTCAAGGAGATCCAGGCCGCCGACGGCCGTATCAAGGGCTGGTACTGCGACGTGGCCAGGCCCGCCCGCGTCGAGGAGGACCGGGTCACCGTGCACGACCTGGAACTCGACCTCTGGCTCTCCGGCGACCGGCAGACCCTTCTCCGGCTCGACGAGGACGAGTTCGTCGCCAGCGGCCTGCCCGAGCGCGACCCCGGCACCGCCGCCCGCGCCCGCGCCGCGCTCGACGAGCTGGAGGAGCTGGCCCGCACCGGCCTCGACGAGCTGCTGGGCGCCTGACGTGACCTCGCGCGACGCCGCCCGGCCGCTCCTCGACCGCTTCCTCGCCGCCCTGCGCGCCGCCGTGCCGCTGGAGGCGCTGTGGGCCCACGGCTCGCTCGCCCTCGGCGACTACCGCCCGTACCGCAGCGACCTCGACCTCATCGCCGTCGTCCGCCATGACGTCGGCGCCGACCCCGCCGCCCGCGGGCGGCTCAAGGCGCTGCACGGCAGGCTCCACCGCGAGGTGCCGCTCGCCGCCAAGCTGCACTGCTCGTACGTCGCCGTGGACCGCCTCGCCGGCGCCGGTCTCGACCACCTCACCTGGGCGCACGCCGAGTTGTTCAGCCGCCCCGTCACCCCGGTCACCCGGCGCGAGCTGCACACCGGCGCGCTGGTGCTGCACGGCCCCGGTCCTTCCGGGCTGCTCCCGCCGCTGCCGGACGCGGAGTTGACGGAGTTCATCCGCAAGGACCTCGCGGAGTACTGGCTGCCGGCCACCGCCTCGCGGCGGCGGTGGCTGCGCGACGTCTGGGTCGACCTCGGCCCGATCACCGTCGCCCGCGCCGGCGTCACCCTGCGGGAGGGCCGTCTGATCACCAAGGGCGAGGCCCTCGACGTGCTCGCCGCCACCGGCGCCCCCGCGGCCCTGGTCGACGACATCCGCGACCGGCGCTACGCGGAACACCCGGCCCGCACCGCCCCGCTCTGGCGGCTGCGCCGCGCCACCCTGGCCCGCGACTACGTCCGCTCCCGCATCCCCGTCACCCTCGCCGCCTCCGGCGCCGCTCCTTGACAGGGCGGTGCACGGAGTCCACTGTTCCGTGCACTTCCCCACCCCGAACGGGAGTCGCATGGCTGTCTACATCTGCTCGCTCATCGTCGACGAGCCGCAGGTCATACCCGCCGACGGCGAGTACCACATCGTCCGCTTCCCCTACGGCTCCCGCGAGTCGTTCGACGCCCACGGCATGCACCAGGCGGCCCAGCCCGACGGCAAGCGGTCCTCCTTCCCTGACCGCCGCTCCGGCCTGATCTGGCCGAGCCGGGAGGGCTGGGGGTCGCTGACCGCGATGGTGTACTGGGAGAAGGGCGACTACACCGAGGTCCGGGACCGGTTCGTCCGCGACCCCCTCGGTCTCGCCGGCGGCTACGACGCCACCGCCACCGAGGACCACGCCGGCACCCCCGGCGGCGAGTACCGGCACAAGCACCACGAGATCTTCGTCCGGCCGCGCACCCCGCTGGCGTTCCTCGTCCGCCACAACGGCGGCAGGAGCGCGCGTATCACCCACGCGCAGTTCAAGCTGGCCATCCACCCGGCCGCCGAGATGCCGGCCGCCTGAAGCCGAAGTCCCGTGCGGGCGGCGACCGTACGCGCGCTCTCAGCCGACGAGCCCCAGCACCGGCCGCAGCCCGTCCGGGCGTTCGGCGGCCGGCAGGTGGTCCACCGGGAAGTAGCCGCACCCCAGCGCCGTGGCGCCGCCGTCGGCGCGGCGGTCGTCGCCGACCATCAGCACGTCCTCCGGCGCCCGCCCGACCGCCTCGCACGCGACCCGGAACAGCCGCGCGTCCGGCTTCTGCACCCCGTGCTCGTACGACAGCGTGTACGCGTCCACGTACGCGTCGAGCCCGTGCGCGCGGAACACCGGCCGCAGGTCCCAGCCGATGTTGCTCACCACCCCCACCCGCACCCGGCGCTCCCGCAGCCCGCGCAGCACCGCGGCCGCGTCGGGGTACGGGTCCCACGCCGCCGGCGCCATGTGCCGCTCGTACAGCGCCTCGTAGACCCCGTCGGGCCACGGCAGCGGGACCAGCCGGGCCAGGCCCGTGTACGCCGCCCGGTGCCGCTCCATGCTCCGGTCCCGGGTCCGCCACGGCTCCGCCAGCGACTCCGGTATGCCCTCGGGGAAACTGCCGCCCGGCAGCGCCCCCGCGCGCTCCAGCGCGGCGGCGTACCGCGAGACGGCGGCGTCGTCGGCGGTCACCCCCGAGGCGCCGAGCGCCGCGCGCAGCCAGCGCACCGCGGGTTCGACGCGGAACAGCGTCCCGGAGAAGTCGAAGAGCACGGCCTTGGGGCTCATCCGCGTACCTCCGACCGCTCGTCGTGCGGGGACCGCTCCACCGCGCCGTACGCCACCGCAGCGATGGCCGCGATGGCCGCGCCCATCAGGGCGCCGCCGATCACGTCGCTCATCCAGTGCACCCCGAGCCACACCCGGGTGAAGCACACGCCCGCCACCGACACGGCCGCCGCCGTCCAGGCGGCGTACCGCAGGCCCGCCGGCACGCCGGGCATGCGGCTGAGCACCCACAGCAGCAGGCCGCAGACCAGCGCGACGGTCATCGCGTGTCCTGAGGGGAAGGCGGCGTGCGAGGCGGAGTCCACCGGGTGCGCCCACTTCGGCCGGTCCCGGCCGACCCCCGCCTTCAGGGCGTACTGCAGCACCCAGCCCACCGCGACCGCGCCCGCCAGCCACAGCGGCAGCAGCCGGGCGCCGCGCCACAGCAGCCACAGGATCACGGCCAGGATCAGCAGCCGCATGGTCGCGGGATCCCAGATCCAGTCGGTCATGATCCGGTTCGCCTTCGTCCAGCCGGAGTGGGACAGAGCGGCGGAGTGCAGGCGGTCGGCGACCGTCCGGTCGGCGTCCATCAGCGGCTGCCAGGTGGCGGCCACCAGCACCGTGAGCAGGACGCTCAGCAGCGTCAGGACGGCGGCGGTGAGGCGCAGGGCGGGGGAGGCGTGGCGCGGCGCGGCGGCTGTCACGCCGCCGACCCTACGCGAGCGCGCTGAGCCCCGGGCCGAAAGCCACCAGCAGCGGTACGGCGGGCGCCGCCAGCGCGGCGACGGTCAGCCGCAGCCGGCGGGCCGGGGTGAACCGCGGCGCCGCCGCGAGCAGCCGGTCGACGCGCTGCGGGAGGTGGGCGTGGTGACCGTGCCCGGGACCGGGGCCGAACACGCCGCGCTCCTCGTTGAGTTCGACCAGGGCGGTGGCGAACGTCATCCGCCCGAAGCGGCGCGAGGCGACATCGTCGGCGGCCAGCTCGCACAGCCGGTGCACCTCGTCGCGGAACGCCCGGAAGACCGGGAAGCTCGGCACGCCCGCGAGCGCGCCCGCGCAGTGCTGCAGCCAGTGGTGGCGGGCCCGGCTGTGCCCCTGCTCGTGCGCGAGCACCGCGTCGAGCTGGCGTTTCTTCAGCCGGCGCAGCGCGGCCGTGGTGATGATGAGCTGGGCGGCCTGTCCGCCGGGCAGCCACCAGGCGTCGGGGCGCTCGCCCTCCAGCACCACCAGCCGCTCGGCGCCGGTGTCCTCGCCGGGCAGCAGCGGCGCCCTGCGGCGCAGCTCCTCGCGGCGCCGGCGGCGCTGCACCCGGGCGGTACGTACCTCGCGTACGAACATCACGGCTGTCCACAGCCCGCCCGCCGCCAGCGCCACGGCGAGCACCGCGGCCCAGGTGGCGCCGGTGGCGTCGCCGTACGCGTCCCGCACCGCGGCCGGCGCCGGGGCGAAGACCCCGCTGTGCACCTGCGCCCAGGCCGCGGCGGCGCTCAGCGCCATGGCCAGCCCGCAGCACAGCAGCACGGCGGCCACGACGCACTGCCACACCCACAGCGCGAGCACCGGCTCGCGGTCCGCCCACGCGGCGCGGGTCAGCAGCCGGGGCGCGACCACGGCGACGACGACGGCGAAGGCGAGCAGCGTGAGCGGGATCACCATGTGATCAGCGTACGGAGCCGGGGCGCCGGCCGGTACGTGTCCGCCCGTGAAGTGACGGACGACACCGGGGAGTCAGAGGGCGAGGAGCATGGCGACCATGCCCGCCCCCATGCAGACCCGGCACGCACCGGCCAGCTCGGGCCGCGCCGCCCACCCGCCGGCAGCCCCGGCCCCGGCCGGCCCCCGCGGACCCCCTGCTCCCGCGGCGACCGGCCTCAGCCCCCCGTACAGCACATACAGCACGTAGTACGCCAGCAGCCCCGCGGTGACGGCCGGCAGCCCGGTGGTGGCGCCGTGGCCGCCGTGGCCGGCCGCGCCCATGGCCACCGCCATGTACACCATCGCCAGCGCGCCGATCGCGTGGTGCAGATGGTGCCCCGCGGCGCGCAGCGGCAGCACGGCCCGTACGAACGCGGCCCCGAAGACCACCGCGAACGCGCCCGCCGTCCACGCCGCGGGCCCCGGCAGCCCCGCGGGCAGCGCCATCGCCGCCATCCCCAGACCCATGAGCGCGTCCCCCGCGGCGCCGCGCCGCTCCTCCGCGGCGACGGCCCGCATCCGTAGCAGACACAGCCCGGCGACGCCCGCGCACAGCGCGGTCAGCAGCAGGCCGGCGAGCGGCGGTCCGTGCATCCGCGGGCCCCCTCGGACGACGACGGCGGCGGCCCCGCGGCATGACGGCGGAGGCCGGCCGGTGCCGGCCCGGGGCGCAGGGCGCTTTGACGGAAGGCTGCCCGCACGACTGCGCCCGCACCCGAGCGCACAGGCGCAAGGAGCGGGCGCAGGGGGCGCGCGGCGACTCAGGCGGTGAAGCGCACCGAGTGCTTCATCCCGGGGAAGTCCGTCACGACGCCCTGCAGCCCCAGGCCGCGGGCGAGCTTCAGCTCCTCGGGGGTGTTGACGGTCCAGGCGATGACCTTCAGCCCCGCGTCGTGCGCGCGGTCGGCCAGCTCCAGCGTCAGCCGGCGGATGTTCAGCGACAGCATCACCGCGCCGACCTCGCGGGCGCGGTCGACCACCCCGAGCCCGTAGTGGCTGGCGACCAGCACCCGCGGCACCTCGGGCAGCAGTTGCCGCATCTCCGCCAGCGCCTCGTCGTGGAACGACAGCACCTCGACGCGGCCGACGAGGTCGTGCGCGGTCATGGCCCCGGCGAGGGCGTTCGCCGCGGCGACGTCCTTGATCTCGACCTGCAGCCGGCCCTTCACCGCCTCGACCACCTCGTCGAAGGTCGGGATGCGCTCGCCCTGGCCGGCGTCCAGCTCGCGCAGCTCGGCGAGGGTGAAGTCGGCGATGGGGCCCTCGCCGTCCGTCGTGCGGTCCACGTCGGGGTCGTGCATGACGACCAGGTGGCCGTCCTTGCTCAGATGCACGTCGAGCTCGATGGCGTCCATGCCCTCGCGATCCGCGCGAACGAAGGAGCGGATCGTGTTCTCCGGCTCGACGCCCATCAACCCGCGGTGACCGATGGTCAGAAATGACACTGCGCTCTCGCCCTCCGTCGGCGGTCCGTCACAGACTGGCGCAAAGCCTAGGCCAATTCGGGGAGATCGACACCGGTCGTGCGCGGGTCCGCACGGCGGGTCGCTGCGGAGCCGCGGGCGGGGTCACCCGGACGTGGGAGGGCCGCTCCGTGGGGCGGCCCGGGTACCCGTAAGGCGTGAGGGACGGGAAGGGTCAGGGGGGTAAACCATGGATCGCCGGAAGATTTACGTCCCGTACTCCCGGACTGCGCAAGGTTTCCCGGAGGCCCGCTTGAGAGAGGTCCTGGTGCAGAGATACGGTGGGGAAACAGGAAGTTCTTAACGTAGGAGTGGTCCATGACGGAAATTCTTGCTTCCGCAACCGCGGAAGATGACGTTCTGTCCGCCGCGGACGCCCCGCGCGTAGTCGAGCACCCCGCCTGGGTGCGGCTCAAGGCGGCCGTCGAGGAGATCCGCCCCTGGCAGGCCAAGGACGGTTCGATCGACTTCGAGGCCGAGGGCGCACCGGCGCGTCCCGCCGCCGAGGACACGGTCGAGCGCGCCGCCGCCGCGGTACGGGAGCTGTCCCCGCTGGTGCCCCACGACGCCGCCTACCACGACGCCGTCGTCGCCGACCTGCGCCGGTGGGCCGCCGACGGCTTCGGCGTGCCCGACTTCCTGGACTCGGTGCTCGCCTTCCGCCCCGCGGACCACCGCGCCGACGGGCTGCAGCACCTCGTCGTCTTCCCCATGTACACCCAGAACGGCAACCCTGACCGCAACGTCGAGGCCGTCGTCATCCGCGTCGTCTGGCCCGCCTGGCTCGCCGAGCTGGAGCGCACCCGCTACGACAACCCCATGTTCCTCGGCATCACCTTCGAGGACTTCACCGCCGGGTACGACACGAACTCCGCCGTGCTCTTCCCCGAGACCATCGCCATGCGCGAGGTCCCCCCGCGCTTCACCTGGGGCGCCATCTTCTGCGACCGCGAGGCCGCCCGCTTCCGCCGCGTCAGCACCGCCGCCATCGAGGCCACCGGGCTGGAGCTGCCCGAGGAGGCCCGCGGCCTGCTCACCGACCAGGAGCGCGCCCAGCAGACGTTCGTGCTGTGGGACATGGTCCACGACCGCACGCACAGCCACGGCGACCTGCCGTTCGACCCCTTCATGATCAAGCAGCGGCAGCCGTTCTGGATGTACGGCATAGAGGAGCTGCGCTGCGACCTCACCGCCTTCCACGAGGCCGGCAAGCTCGCCGCCGACGGCTTCCCGCAGGGCCGTGACGTGCAGTACACGGTCCTCATGGACCGGCTGTTCCGCTTCCCCGTCACCGGCGAGCGCAACCGCAACTACGACGGCCTCGGCGGCCAGCTCCTCTTCGCGTACCTGCACAAGCACGACGCGCTGCGCTGGACCGACAACCGGCTGTCCGTCGACTGGGACCTGGCCCGCGAGGTCACGGGACGGCTGCGCAACGAGATCGAGACGCTGTACCGCGACGGCATCGACCGCCCGAAGCTGGTCCACTGGTTCAAGGCGTACGACCTGGTGTCCGCCTACCTGGCCCCGCACCCCGGCTCCACCTGGGCCAAGGGCCCCGACGCCCTCGACCTGGCCAAGCCGCCCCGGAAACTCGTGGACGACGTGCTGCCCGACGAGTTTCCCCTCAGCATGTTCTATGAGGCCCTTGCCAAGAAGCTGCGCAAGGTGATCGAGTCGACACGGGGCATCACGGCCGAGACCGCAGAACTGGCGGACGCCGCGTGACGGACCCCGCGGTCGGCAGGGCAGCGGAGGAGGAGATCGTCATGAGCCCCGGGGCAAACGGCAGTAACGGAAACAGCGGGCCGCTGACCGGCGCAGTCGTGGCCGTGGCGGGAGCGGGCGGGCCCGCGGGCCGGGCAGCGCTGTGCCGGCTCGCCAAGGCCGGCGCCGTCCTCGTCGGGTGCGACGCGGACGCCGAGCGGCTGGCCGAGTCCGTCAACGCGGCACGGGCCGCGGGCGGCGGTGCGGCGCAGGTCACCGGCGACACGGTCGACCTGCTCGACCCGCACGCCGCCCATGCCTGGGCGGAGCGCATCGAGAAGGACTACGGCCGCGTCGACGGCCTGGTCCACCTCGTCGGCGGCTGGCGCGGCTCGCGCTCCTTCGCCACCACCGACCTGGCCGACTGGACCGTGCTGCACGACCTGCTCCTGCGCACCGTGCAGCACACGTCCCTCGCCTTCGACGAGCCGCTGCGCCGCAGCGACCGCGGCCGCTACGTCCTCGTCAGCGCCGCCGGCGCCAGCCAGCCCACCGCGGGCAACGCCGCGTACGCCGCCGCCAAGGCCGGCGCCGAGGCGTGGACGCTGGCCATGGCCGACGGCTTCCGCAAGGCCGGGGAGGCCGAGGGGCTGGACGGGCCCGCAGGCGCGGCCGTCATCCTGGTGGTCAAGGCGCTGGTGAACGACGCGATGCGAAAAGCCAAGCCGAACGCCAGGTTCGCCGGCTTCACCGACGTGGACGACCTTGCCGACAACATCGCGGAGGTCTGGGACCGGCCCGCGCAAGAACTGAACGGGACCCGCCTGTGGCTCACCGCACGGCCATGACCACGACGACCACGGGAGCCGCGGGACAGGCTCCGCGCACCGACGCCAAGCGCCGCCACGACCCGGCGGCGCGCGGCTTCGCCAGCGACAACTACGCCGGCGCGCACCCGGAGGTCCTCGCCGCGCTCGCCCTCGCGAACGGCGGCCACCAGGTCAGCTACGGCGAGGACGACTACACCGCACACCTGCAGCACGTCTTCCGCGGCCACTTCGGCATGGACGCCGACGTCTACCCGGTCTTCAACGGCACCGGCGCCAACGTCGTCGCGCTCCAGGCCGTCACCGACCGCTGGGGCGCGGTGATCTGCGCGGACACCGCGCACATCCACATCGACGAGTGCGGTGCCCCCGAGCGCGTCGGCGGGCTGAAGCTGCTGACCGTACCGACGCCGGACGGCAAGCTCACCCCCGAGCTGATCGACCGCGAGGCGCGCGGCTGGGACGACGAGCACCGCGCCATGCCGCAGGTCGTCTCGATCACCCAGGCCACCGAGTACGGCACGGTCTACACCCCGGACGAGATCCGCGCCATCTGCGACCACGCGCACCGCCGCGGCATGCGCGTCCACCTGGACGGCGCCCGGATAGCCAACGCGGCGGCGAGCCTGGACATGCCGATGCGCGCGTTCACCAACGTCGCCGGCGTCGACATCCTTTCCTTCGGCGGCACGAAGAACGGCATGCTCCTCGGCGAGGCCGTCGTCGTGCTCGACCCCGGTGCCGTACGCGCGATGAAGCACCTGCGCAAGCTCTCGATGCAGCTCGCCTCCAAGATGCGCTTCGTCTCGGCCCAGTTCGAGGCACTGCTCGCCAAGGACCTGTGGCTGCGCAACGCCCGCCACGCCAACGCGATGGCCGCCCGCCTCGCCGACGGCGTACGCGGCATCGACGGCGTCGAGGTGCTGCACGCCGTGCAGGCCAACGGCGTCTTCGCCCGGCTGCCGCACGACGTGTCGCTGGCGCTGCAGAAGGATTTCCGCTTCTACTTCTGGGACGAGGCGGACGGCGTGGTGCGCTGGATGTGCTCCTTCGACACCACGGAGGAGGACGTCGACACCTTCGTCGCCGCGATCGCGGAGGAAATGCGGAGGACGTAACCGCCGCATGCCTATACGCTCCTCCGCATGGAACTCCAGCAGGAGCGGCCCGACCTGTCCGCGTACCTCGCCGCCGACGCGGTCGTCGACCACGAGCACCCGCTCGTGGCCGGGACCGCGTACCGGCTGCGCGAGGTCGCGGAGGCGCCGGAGGCGTACGCCAAGGGGGCCTACGAGTTCATACGGGACACGATCCCGCACTCCAACGACGCCGGGGACCTCCGCGTCACCTGCCGCGCCTCGGACGTGCTGAAGGCCCGCACGGGCATCTGCTACGCCAAGGCCCACGCCCTCGTCGCCCTGCTGCGCGCCCAGGGCATACCGGCCGGCTTCTGCTACCAGCACCTCGGTGTGCTGCACGGCCTGGTCGCGCTGCGGCTGCCCGGGCGCGACTGGATCCGCCAGGACCCGCGCGGCAACAAGCCGGGCGTGGACGCGCAGTTCCGCCTGGACCGCGAGCAACTGGCCTTCGCCCCCGACCCGTCCGCGGGCGAGCACGACGACCTGCTGGTCCGCGCGACGCCCCACCCGGCTACCCTCGAAGCGCTCCACGCGGCCACCGACCGCCGCCACCTGGACCGCATCCTCCCCGTCACCCTGTAACCCCGCGCCCGGCACCCACGCCCGCCCCGACCCGCAGAAGGACCGCATGACGCTCCGCACCCACGTCGCCGACGACGTGCGCGCCCTCGCCCCCGGCTTCGCCCACGTCGCCGTCGTCGCCCGCGGCCTCGTCGGCGGCCCCAGCGACGCCGCCGGCGCCGCCCTCCTCGACGACGCCGCCCGCCGCCTCGCCGCGCGCCTCGGCGACACCCCGCCGCAGCAGGACCCGCACATGCAGGCGTGGCGGGCCGCGTACGCCGCCTTCGGCGCCAAGCCGTCCAAGTTCCGCAACTCCGCCGAGGCGCTCGCCCGCCGCGCCCTCGCCGACGCCGGGCTGCCGCGCATCAACCGGCTGGTCGACATCTACAACGCCGTCAGCGCCGCCCACCTCGTCCCCGTAGGCGGCGAGGACACCGATCACATCGACGGCGACATGCACCTCATCCGCGCCACCGGCGAGGAGCGCTTCGACGAGGAGCACCCCGACCCCGGCGAGGTCGTCTGGCGCGACGGCACGGGCGTCACCTGCCGCCGCTGGAACTGGCGCCAGGGCGTGCGCACCCGGCTCACCGAGGACTCCACGAACGCGCTGTTCCTGCTGGAGCGGCAGGAGCCGATGACGTACGAGGAGCTGACCGCCGCGGCCGAGGAGCTGGCCGAGGCGCTGCAGAAGAGTTCGCCCGGCGCCGGGATCGAGATCCGCGACCCGGCCTGAGGCCCGTCGCCCACCCCGAACCTCACCCTCGACCTGACGTCGAGATCGAGGATGAGGGTACGGCCGGTCGATGCAGGTCCGGCGGTACGCCCCGGACCCCGCCGCGCAGCCCTCAGCCCTCGCCGCGGAGCCTCCAGCCGCCGTCGCTCAGACCCCCGGCACCGGCGCGCTGCCGCCCAGGTGCGCCGGCTGCCACCAGTCGTCCCCCGGCCCCCGCGGGCGGTCCGGGTACGCGTGCTGTGCCGCCTCCAGCAGCTCCTGGATCCGGCCCTTGAGCCGCTCCGTCAGCTTCTCCGCGTCCTCGTGCGCCTCCCCGGCCGGCGCGTCCGCCACCCCGTCCCCGGTCGGCACCGGCGCGCCCAGGCGCATCGTGACGGGCAGGTGGTTCCGCCCGAAGTCGCGCGTCCGGCCCTTGGTCCAGATCCGCTGCGTCCCCCACACCGCCATCGGCAGCAGCGGCACCCCCGCCTGCTGCGCGAGCCGCGCGGCGCCCGACTTGAACGACTTCAGCGTGAACGACTGCGAGATCGTCGCCTCCGGGAAGACCCCGACGACCTCGCCGGAGCGCAGCGCCCGCAGCGCGTGCGCGAACGCCTGCCCGCCCTGCGCGCGGTCGACCGGGATGTGCTTCATCGCGCGCAGCAGCGGGCCTGAGACGCGGTGACGGAAGACCGACTCCTTGGTCATGAAGCGCACGAAGCGCTTCGCCGGCCGGGCCGCGTAGCCGCAGAAGACGAAGTCCAGATAACTGATGTGGTTGCTGACCAGGACGGCGCCGCCGCGGCGCGGCACGTGCTCCTGGCCCTTCAGGTCGATCCGCAGGTCCATCGCCTTGAAGGCGGTTCTGCAGATGCCGACGACGGGCGGGTAGACGAGGTCTGCCATGCCGGGCTGGTCCCTTCTCCGGCCCGGAGGGTCAGGAGCTCCCGGCGGAAGTTACGCGTGCGTAGGTACGGACTCCCCGATCGTGCACGACGTGTGCGCCCCGCGCCAGACCCACCTCTTCGGCGTGACGGGATCTTGTCATTGACCCCGCGGCGGTGCTGCATGCTGGAATGCATGGCGGACGGCACGACGGAACGGGCGGCGACGGAACGGGCAGCGGCCGAGCGGCCGGTGGAGCAGCCGGTGCAGCGGCTGACCGCGGCGGACCTCGACGTGCGAGGGCTGGGGGAGCGGGCCACGCTCGTGCAGTTCTCCAGCGCTTTCTGCCGCCCCTGCGCGGCCACGCAGCGCGTCCTCGCGGACGTGGCGGGCATGGTCGCGGGCGTGGCGTACGTGGACGTGGACGCCGAGAGCCACCTCGGGCTCGTCCGCAGGCTGGAGGTGACGCGGACGCCGACCGTACTCGTGCTGGACGCGGACGGCCGGGTCGTGCGCCGTGCCGCGGGCCTGCCGCGCAAGGCCGACGTCATCGCCGCGCTGGGAGCGGCGATGACGGAGGAGCCCGGGCGGTCGGAACGGGTAGGAAATATCACAGCCGGACGACCTTGAGCGGTGGGCGCCCGCGCGGGTTTACTGGCGAGTAATAAACTGGACGGCGACCACCGGATCCGCCCGGTGGCAGCCGTCGATGGCGCCTATGCTGCCAGCACGGCAGTGTCTCGATACGAAGCGGTGGGAGAGCCGGCGTGAGCTTGAGGATCGTTGTCTGTGTGAAGTACGTGCCCGACGCCACCGGCGACCGGCACTTCTCCGATGACCTGACCACCGACCGCGAGGCCGTCGACGGCCTGCTGTCGGAGCTGGACGAGTACGCGGTCGAACAGGCCCTGCAGATCTCCGAGGCCGCCGACGACGCGGAGATCACGGTGCTGACCGTGGGCCCCGAGGACGCGCGCGACGCGCTGCGCAAGGGCCTGTCCATGGGTGCCGACAAGGCCGTGCACGTCGAGGACGACGAGCTGCACGGTACTGACGTCATGGGCACCTCGCTGGTCCTCGCCAAGGCCGTCGAGCACGTCGGCTACGACCTCGTCGTCTGCGGCATGGCCTCCACCGACGGCACCATGGGCGTGCTGCCCGCGATCCTCGCCGAGCGCCTGGGCGTGCCCCAGGTGACCCAGCTCTCCGCCGTCGCCGTCGCCGACGGCAAGGTCACCGGCCGCCGCGACGGCGACGCCGCCAGCGAGCAGTTGGAGGCGGCGCTGCCGGCCGTCGTGTCCGTGACCGACCAGTCGGGCGAGGCCCGTTACCCGTCGTTCAAGGGCATCATGGCGGCGAAGAAGAAGCCGGTGGAGACCCTGGACCTGGACGACCTGGGCATCGACGCCGAGGACGTCGGCCTGGCGGGCGCCTGGACGAAGGTCGAGGACGCCACGAAGCGCCCGGCGCGCACCGCCGGCACGATCGTCAAGGACGAGGGCGAGGGCGGCAAGCAGCTCGCCGAGTTCCTCGCGGGCCAGAAGTTCATCTGAGGCCCCGCACCCCTTCGCCGTTCCGCCTTCCGCCCTCGTATCGCAGGAGAACGAGATCCATGACTGAAGTCCTCGTCTACGTCGACCACGTCGACGGCGCCGTGCGCAAGCCGACGCTGGAACTGCTGACCCTCGCCCGCCGCATCGGCGACCCGGTCGCCGTCCACCTGGGCCCCGGCGTCGACGCCGCGGCGCCCGTGCTCGCCGAACATGGCGCGGTGCGCGTGCTGACGGCCGACGCCGCCGAGTTCGCCGACTACCTCGTCGTACCGAAGGTCGACGCGCTGAAGGCCGCGTACGACGCGGTGCAGCCGGCCGCCGTGCTGCTGCCCTCCTCGGTGGAGTGCAAGGAGATCGGCGCCCGTCTCGCGGTGCGGATCGGCTCCGGCATCATCACCGACGCCGTGGACGTCGAGGCCGGCGACGACGGCCCGGTCACCACGCAGGCCGTGTTCGCCGCGGCGTTCACCACCCGGTCGCGCGTCTCGCGCGGCACTCCCGTCATCACCGTCAAGCCCAACTCCGCCGCCCCCGAGACCGCCCCGGTCGAGAGCGCCGTGGAGCAGTTGACGATCGGCTTCGGCGAGTCCGCGGCCGGCACGAAGGTCGTGGGCCGGACCCCGCGCGAGTCGACGGGCCGCCCCGAGCTGACCGAGGCGGCGATCGTCGTCTCCGGCGGCCGTGGCGTCAACGGCGCGGAGAACTTCCGCATCATCGAGGAGCTGGCCGACTCCCTCGGCGCGGCCGTCGGCGCCTCCCGGGCGGCGGTGGACGCGGGCTGGTACCCGCACTCGCACCAGGTCGGCCAGACCGGCAAGACCGTCTCGCCGCAGCTCTACATCGCGGCCGGCATCTCCGGCGCGATCCAGCACCGGGCCGGCATGCAGACGTCGAAGACGATCGTGGCCGTGAACAAGGACAACGAGGCGCCGATCTTCGACCTCGTCGACTACGGCGTCGTCGGCGACCTGTTCGCGGTCGTCCCGCAGCTCACCGGGGAGGTCAAGGCCCGCAAGGGCTGAGCGCGGCGGGCGCGACTCGCCGCGCCCCCGGGTGCTCGCTGCCGTACGGAAGGGCCCGCGGTGTGTGCCGCGGGCCCTTCCGCGTGCCCGGAGATGCCGCTGAGTTGCCGCGGAGACACCGCTGTGGCGCATGGGTTGGGGGCGTGTGGCGCGTGGGAGGATGCGGCGCATGAGCGGGAGCGGTGGTACAAGCCCGTACGCCTGGCTGCCGCGGGGCGCGCGGGAGTGGAGCCCGCCGTACGGCGGGCTGCCGGGCACCTGGCCGCGGTTCACGGCGGCGTACGCCCTGCTG
This sequence comes from Streptomyces sp. CMB-StM0423, assembly GCF_002847285.1. NCBI lineage: Bacteria > Bacillati > Actinomycetota > Actinomycetes > Kitasatosporales > Streptomycetaceae > Streptomyces > Streptomyces sp. CMB-StM0423. Next base: position 7,453,235 of record NZ_CP025407.1, read on the forward strand.
GTGCTGCTGCGGATCACCCGGGACGTGCCGGTGCCGTGGCTGCTCGGAGCGGCGGCGGTCGTGGGCGCGGCGAGCGTGGCGGGGTACTGGCTGCGGCGGCGCGGGTTCCGGCCGCGGGGCGGCAGTTGGGTGGTCGCCGGGGCGGGTGCGGTGTCGCTGGTGGTGCCGGGCGGTGCGGCGGGGGCCGCGGTGCGTACGACGGTCGCCGGCGGGGGCCGGGTCGTCGGCGGGGCGGAGGCGGCGGCCGCGCTGCGCGGGGCGGTGGCGCTGCTGCGCGCGGCGGACCGGGACGCGGCGCTGCTGACGGCGGTCACGTCGGGTCCCGAGCGGGACGGCGGGGCGGAGTACGTCGTGTACGACGAGGCATCCGCGTTCGTGCTACGGGCCGGCGCTCCCGGCGCACCGCGTGCGGGCCGGCCGGGCGGGAGGCCGGACCGTGGTACGGGCGCCCGGCAGCGGGCGCTCCTTACGGACGTGGCCGGGGAGTTGGGCGCGGAGGTGCCGCCGGGTGCCGGCTCGGGCTCCCCTGCCGGCGCGGGCGGCGCGAACGGCGCGGGTGGCCCCGGTGACGTACCGGACGAGCTGGCTCCGGCCGGGCGCGCCGCCGCGGCCCTGGCGGCGACGGCCGCCGCGGCCGCCGGGACCCCGCTGCCGGGCACGGATCCCGACGTACGCGCCCTGCCCTGGCCGCCGCACCGCGCCGCCGCCGCGACGGCGGACAGCGCGCTGCGCCTGCTGACGTTCGCGGTGCCCGTCGCGCTGTGGCTCGCCTGGCTCGCGGGCGCCTGGTCCTGAGGCACCCGGGAACGGTGTCACCCGCACATCACCCGGCGGTGACCTTGCGTACCTCGGTCTCGTCGGGACGCAGCCGCCGCCCGTCCGCCGACAGCACCTCCAGCCCGCGCAGGCGCCGCCCCTCACGCCGGTCGAGCAGCTCCGAGTGCGGTTCGCCGGGCGCGAAGGCGTTCTCCTCGCCCCACTGCCGCAGCGCCACGATGACGGGGAAGAGCGCCTCGCCCTTCGGCGTCAGCACGTACTCGCGGTAGGCGCTGCCGTCCGAGGCGGGGACGGAGGCGAGGACACCGCCGTCGACGAGGGTGCGCAGCCGCGCGGTGAGGATGTTCTTCGCCACCCCGAGGCTGCGCTGGAACTCCCCGAACCGCCTGCTGCCGTCGAAGGCGTCCCGCACGATCAGCAGCGACCACCAGTCGCCGATCGCGTCCACCGACCGGGCGACGGGGCATTCGCTGTCGTCGAAGCGCGTCCTGGCCACCATGGCGGTCTCCTCTGGAAGTCGGTTGCAACATGCTACCAAGCCGGGCTACCGTCTCGCTGGTAGCAAGATGAAACCAAGTCGAGGGGAGTGCCCATGCCCGGCAGTGCCGACGCCGCGACCCGGCAGGTCGAAGCGCGTAGCGAGGAGAAACCCGCCCTGTCCCGCGGCGTCGTCATGCTGTTCGCCGTCGCCTGCGGCGCCGCGGTGGCCAACGTCTACTTCTCCCAGCCGCTCCTGGTGGCCATGGGCGACGACCTCGCCATGAACCCGGCGCTCGTCGGCGGCATCGTCACCCTCACGCACGTCGGATACGGACTCGGGCTCTTCCTCCTCGTACCGCTGGGCGACATGGCCGACCGCAGACGGCTCGTCGTGGCCCAGTTGCTGCTGCTGGTGGCGGCGCTGGCCGTGGTGGCCGCCGCGCCCACGGCGGCGGTGCTGCTCGCGGGGATGGCCGCGATGGGGCTGCTCGCGGTCGTCGCGCAGACGCTGGTGGCCTTCGCCGCGTCGCTCGCCCCGCCCGCCGCGCGCGGCCGGGTCGTCGGGCTGGTCACCGGCGGCGTGGTCATCGGCATCCTGCTCGCCCGTACCGTCTCCGGCGTCCTGGCCGACCTCGCAGGCTGGCGCTCCGTCTACCTCGCCTCCGCCGCGCTCACCGCCCTGCTCGCCCTCGTCCTGCACCGCGTGCTGCCGCGGCACGGCGGCACGCCGCCCGCGAGCCTGCGCTACGGGCAACTCCTGTGCTCCACCGTGACCTTGTTCGTACGGGAACCGCTGCTGCGGCTCCGGGTGCTCTTCGGGCTCCTGGTCTTCGCCTCGTTCAGCACCCTGTGGAGCAGCGTCGCGCTGCCGCTCAGCGAGGAGCCGTACTCCTGGTCGCACAGCGCCATCGGGATGCTGGGCCTGATCGGCGTCGTCGGCGCCCTGGCCGCGTCCGCGGCGGGCCGCCTGAACGACCGCGGGCTCTCCGGGCGGACCACGGGCATGCCCTGGCGCTGCTCGCCGCCTCGTGGCTGCCGCTGGCCTTCACGCGCAGCTCGCTGTGGGCGCTGGTCGCCGGGGTGATCCTGCTCGACCTCGCCGTGCAGGCGGTCCACGTCACCAACCAGACTCTGATCTACGCGCTGCGCCCCGCTGCCGGCAGCCGCCTCATCGGCGGCTACATGGTCTTCTACTCGGTCGGCAGCGCCACCGGCGCCATCGCCGCGACCTCGCTCTACGCGGCGGCCGGATGGGGTGCCGTCTGCGCGCTGGGCGCCGGGTTCAGCGGGCTGGGGTTCGTGCTGTGGGTGGCGACCCGGCGGGGTGCGGCGGTGGCACGCGGGGTGTGAGCGTTGTCCGTTGACGGTTCGCGGACGCCCGGCTACGTTCGCTTTCAACGTTTTGTTGAACACCGGGAGGGTGCATGGTGGCGCAGGACGACTCCGCCGCGACATCGATCGGCGCCCCCGTACGGGCCCGGATCGCCGCCGCCCTCGCCCCCGTCGACGCCGAACTCGCCCGCCGGTACCCCGGCGACCCCGGCACCCGCCAGCCCGTGCACACCGTCTACGTCCCCGCCGACGCCTTCGGCGCCCGTACCGTACGGGAGTGGGGCCGCCGGGCCCTCGACGCCCTCGACGCGCACGCGCCGGACGCCGGCGTGCTCGCCGCCGCGCTCGGGCTGCCGGCCGGGGCGGCGGCGGAGGTCTACGACCGGGTGCGCGCGAAGCTCGCGCGCGAGCCGGTCGAGGATCTGCGCGTCGACTTCGAGGACGGCTACGGGCCGCGCCCCGACGACGAGGAGGACGCCGCCGCGGTGGCCGCCGCCCGGCTCGTCGCGGACGCCGTCGCCGCCGGCGGCGCGCCGCCGTACGCCGGCATCCGCGCCAAGTGCCTGGAGGCCGCCGTCCGCGACCGCGGCATCCGCACGCTCGACCTCTTCCTCACCGCGCTGCTGCGGGCGGGCGGCGGCACGCTGCCGGACGGGCTGGTGCTGACGCTGCCGAAGGTCACGTACCCGGAGCAGGTGAGCGCGATGGCGGCGCTGCTGGGGGAATTCGAGCGGGTACACGGCCTCGCGGCCGGGCGGCTCGGCTTCGAGATCCAGATCGAGACGACGCAGGCGATCCTCGGCGCGGACGGCCGTGCCACGGTCGCGCGGATGATCGACGCGGCCGGCGGGCGGGCGACGGGGCTGCACTACGGCACGTTCGACTACAGCGCGGCGTGCGGGGTGAGCGCGGCGCACCAGTCGATGGACCACCCGGTGGCGGACCACGCGAAGGCCGTGATGCAGGCGGCCGCGGCGGGCACGGGCGTACGGCTCTCCGACGGCTCGACGAACGTGCTGCCGGTGGGCGGCACGGCGCAGGTGCACGCGGCGTGGCGGCTGCACTACGGCCTGGTGCGGCGGTCGTTGGCGCGCGCGTACTACCAGGGCTGGGACATGCACCCGGGCCACCTGCCGACGCGGTACGCGGCGGTGTACGCGTTCTACCGCGAGGGCCTGGACGCGGCGTGCGCCAGGCTGACGGCGTACGCGGGGCGCGCGGGCGGGGCGGGGGCCGGTGCGGTACTCGACGAGCCCGCGACGGCGCGGGCGCTGAGCGGCTACCTGCTGCGGGGCCTGGACTGCGGGGCGGTGGACGAGGCGGAGGTCACGGACCGAACGGGCCTGGGACGTACGGAACTCGACACGCTGGCGGGCCGTCGGCCGCGGGGGTGAGACGGAGGCGCCGCCGGTGGCCGGGCGAGGCGGGCCCGCGGGACCGGCCGGCTGCCGGACCGGCAGGGGATGCGAGCCGCTTCGCGGCGAGGACGGAACCTCGTTCCTCCTGCGGCAGTGAGCTGATGAGCTGCAGGAGTTCACGCCGCTCGGCAGCGGAAAGGCGCACCGCATCCATCACGAGGTCCGGTACCCACCGCTCGGCCGCGGCGTCCAACGGCGCCATATCGTCCGGGACCGCCGGCCCCGCAAGGATGAACAGATCGACGGCATGGAAACCCACGGCAGGCGCGATCCGCCGGAGCCGGCCCTCGCCAGGGGCTTCCCCCGCGAGCACCGCCCGGACCTCGTTGCCGTCAATCCGGCGCGACTGGCCAGCTCCTGCACACCGAGCCCTCCGGCGTCCAGCAACCACGCCGGCATCACGCCGGAACCGGGCTGCCCCGTCGCGCCCGCTGCCTCACTCATCTGCTGATTGAACAGGTGCGGAACTGAAGGGATCAAGGCGTCATCGCGTCCGAGGTTCGCGTGGAGTGGTCCCTGCGGGGAGACCTCTGGGGACATCGTCGAGGCGTCAAGGCGTCGGCGTCCCGAGCAGGCCGCGGTGGGCGAGGTTGGCGTACAGGGTGCGGATGCCCGCGTCCCACGGGGGTGCCTGCTCGCTGGTGGTGACCGTGTTGCGCAGGGTGCCGAGGAGGGGCGTCGAGATCTCCACCAGGTCGCCCTCCCGGTGGGTGAAGCCGCTGCCCGGGGCGCCGCGGTCGGCGGTGGGCGCGAAGAGCGTGCCGGTGAACAGCACGACGCCGTCCGGGTATTGATGGCGGCGGTTCACGGCCTGGGCGACCAGGGTCTCCAGCGGGCGGCTGATGCGCGCCATGTCGGACGAGTCGCGCAGGACGAAGCCGTCCTCACCCCGCACGGACAGGGCGATCGTCGCGTCGCGTACGGAGTCGACGGTGAAGGCGTCGTCGGTGAGGCGGACGAAGGGGCCGAGGGCGGTGGAGGCGTTGTTGTCCTTCGCCTGGGGCAGCAGCAGGGCGCTGCGGCCCTCGACATCGCGGAGGTTCACGTCGTTGCCGAGGGTGACGCCCGCGACGCGGCCGTCCGAGGCGACGACGAGGACCAACTCGGGCTCGGGGTTGTTCCATTCGGAAACCTCGGCCACGCCGATCCGAGCCCCGTACCCCACCGCGGACAGCACCGGGCCCTTGGTGAAGATCTCCGCGTCCGGCCCGAGGCCGACCTCCAGGTACTGCGACCACAGCCCCTGCTCCCGCAGCCACGCCAGCAGCTCGACGGCCTCCGGGCTGCCGGCCCGAACGGTCTCCAGCCGGGTGCCCAGCCGCGCGCCGATCCGCGCCCGGATCTCGTCCGCCGCGGCGGCGACGCCGCCCGCGCGCTCCTCGATGACCCGCTCCATCATGCTGTCCGCGAACGTCACCCCGGCGGCCTTGAGCACCTGCAGATCCACCGGCGCCAGCAGCCGCGCCCGCCCCGCGTCCCCGGCGGCCGTGGCCGCCAGCACTTCGCCCAGCGGCCAGCTCCGCCCACCCGCCGCCCCGCGGACGCGCCCGGCGGCGTCGGGGTGCTCCAGCAGATCCGAGACGGTCGGCCCGAGGGCGGTGACGTCGAGGAGGGCGTCGCCGCGGACGGTGACCAGACTCGGGCCGCCGTCGGCGGGGTCGAGCAGGCGCCCGACCAGCAGGGCGGCGTCCGCGTCGGCGGGCAGGACGTCGGCGGGAGCGGAGGGGATGTCACGGGTGGCCATGGGGTTCCGGCCTTTCTGTGCGCGTGGCGGCGGTGCTCGTACGGACTTCGCATGATGATCGGAACACACCCGCCGGGGAAAGGGGAGCCCCCGGTGGCCTGCCCGCCGTTGCGGACTTGAGGAGCCCTGCCAGGTGGTCCGCGACGTCCGGGTTGACGGGCGCGGCGTCAGCCGACCACCTGGACGCCGGGGATGTCCAGCCGAGTGATGGGTGTGCCGTCCGGGGTGTGGCGGCCCTCGAAGATCACCCGTTCAAGGTTCCCGAACCTTGAGAAGGCGCACCGGTCGGCCGAGAACACACATCGGTAAAGCTGCAGATGCCTCAGCGCAGGTGGGCCTCCTCGCACCTTCGCAAGCCACGCGCTCACGTTGCCGCCGACCAGGGTCAGGTTCGTCAGGCCGGTCAAGCCGTCAAGCTCTCGCAGCGGATGGACCGCTCCGGAGTGCCCGTAGTGCAGCGTCAGACCCGGCAAGCCGGTGAGGCCGGACAGCAGGCTCAGATCGGAGCTCTCGTCCACTCGGTGCAGGCCGAGGAAATCCAGCCTCGACAGCAACTCCGAGTCCTTCAGGTCGGTGGCCTCGGAACCTCGGAGGGTGAGAGCTTTCAAGCTCGGGAGTTCTTCCAGCACCTGCAACCCGGTCAACCGCGCCCCGCCGTACAAGTGGACCGCTTCAAGGTCGGGATGCGCTCGGAGCGCAGACAGGTCGCCTTCCGTCTCCAGGTGGCTCATGACCAGGTGGCGCAGCGGCGGAATGCGTGCGAGGAAGGCGAGGCCGTGTGCACGCGGGCGGACTTCGAGAAGACTCAGCGACCGCAACCGGTGTACGGCGTTGAGCTGACCGGAGCGGCTGACCCATACGTAACGGCCGGGCAGCGGCAGGCAGTTCAGAACGTGCTCGGCGTAGGCGCGCCACCCCGTCGCCGATCCCGGCGGTCCTGACCGGCAGTTCGGCCGCGGCCCGCTCCTCGAAGGGCGGCAGGCTGCGCACGGCACTCGACGCCGCCGGTGCCATTTCTGCCCGGCACGGTGCCCCGGATACCCGGCCACCGTACGGCTCCAGACTGCGCAGCAGCGAGGGTCGGAAACACCCGCTGAATCCCCACGGCGGTCTCGCTGCGGGGCACCGGGCAGACGACCGGTACCCGAATGCCCCCGGCCCGACGAAGCCGGGGATCCCAGCGGCTCAGCGCCCGAGCGTCACGGCACCGGCGGCTGTTCGCCCGAGCCGCGGGTGATCAGGCGGGTCGGCAGGACCAGCCGGTCCGGGTCGCCCACCGCGCCGTCCAGGCGCTGGAAGAGCCGGGCCGCCGCGCGGCGGCCCAGTTCCGCCGGGTCCTGGGCGACGACGGTGATCCCGGGGGAGAGCAGGTCGGCCAGCTCGAAGTCGTCGAACCCGACCAGCGCCGCCGTCCGCCCGCCCGCCGTCAGCGTCCGTACGGCCGTGACCGTGACCCGGTTGTTGCCCGTGAACAGGGCGGTCACCGGATCGGACCCCGACGTCATCCGTACGCACTCCGCCGCCACCCGCGCCGGCTCCGTGCTGCCCGGCGAGGTCCATCCCGCGGCCACCGGCAGCCCGGCGTCCGCCATCGCCGACCGGTAACCGCGCAGCCGTTCGGCGGCGGTGTGGATGCGGGGGTGGTCGCCGATGAAGCCGATCCTGCGGTGCCCGTGGCCGACGAGGTGCTCGACCGCCCGGCGGGCGCCACCGTAGTTGTCGGAGAGCACGGTGTCGGCGCTGATCCGCCCCGGCGGCCGGTCGACGAAGACGGCGGCCACGCCCGCGGCCAGCTCCGGCTCCAGATAGAGGTGGTCGGTGCTCGCCGGCACCACCACCAGCCCGTCCACGCGTCGCGCGCACAGCGCGAGCACCAACTCCTCCTCGCGTGCGGGGTCCTCGCCGCTGGAGCCGTGGATGAGCAGCGAGCCGTGTGCGCGGGCGACCTCCTCGACGGCCCCGCTGAGGGGCGCGTAGAACGGGTCGGCCAGGTCCTCCAGCACCAGCCCGACGGTGGCGGTGCGGCCCTTGCGCAGGATGCGGGCGCTGTCGTTGCGGCGGAAGCCGAGCGCGTCGATGGCCTCCCGCACCCGCCGCTCGGTCTCCTGCGTGACGCCGGGCTCGTCGTTGACCACCCGCGAGACGGTCTTGAGGCCGACGCCCGCGCGGGCGGCGACGTCCTTCATCGTCGGACGGCTGCCGTAGCGGGGCCGCTGCGGGCCGGTGAGGTGATCGGACACGCGCCTGATTCTAGGGGCTAGACAACGTTGTCACGGTACGGGCAGACTGTCCGCGCACCGCATCCGCCGCCCGCCCCGGCCCCCAGGAGACGTCACGATGGTCGCCGCCCAGCCGACCGAGCTCGTCGCCGCGCTCGACATCGGCGGTACGAAGACGGCCGCGGCCCTGGTCGACGTCGGCGGCCGGCTCCTCGCCCGGGCCCAGCGGCCCACGCCCGCCACCGCGGACGGCGCGACGATCGCCGCCGCCGTCACCGGCGCACTGCGCGACCTGGCCGCCGCCGACCCCGCGGGGTGGGCCCGCGCGACCGCCGTGGGCATCGGCAGCGCGGGACCCGTGGACGCCTCCGTGGGCACCGTCAGCCCCGTCAACATCCCCGGCTGGCGCGACTACCCGCTGGTGACCGCTGTCAGCGAGGCCGCCGGCGGGCTGCCCGTGGTGCTCGTCGGCGACGGCGTCGCCATGGCCGCCGGCGAGCACTGGCAGGGCGCCGCCCGCGGCCGGTCCGCGGCGCTGTGCATGGTCGTCTCCACCGGGGTCGGCGGCGGGCTCGTCCTCGACGGGCGCCCCTACCCGGGACCCACCGGCAACTCCGGGCACATCGGCCACATCTCCGTCGACCTCGACGGCGACCCGTGCCCCTGCGGCGGCCGCGGCTGCGTGGAGCGGATCGCCTCGGGGCCGAACATCGCCCGCCGCGCCCTCGCCGCCGGCTGGACCCCGGGCCCGGACGGCGACGACACCGCCGCCGGCGTCGCCGCCGCGGCCCGCGCAGGCGACCCCGTGGCGCTGGCCTCCTTCGACCGGGCCGCCAAGGCTCTGGCCGCGGGCATCGCCGCCACCGCGACGCTGGTCGAGATCGAGGCCGCGGTGATCGGCGGCGGCGTGGCGGCGGCAGGGGAGTTGCTGTTCGCGCCGGTACGGCAGCACCTGAAGGCGTACGCCGCGCTGTCGTACGCCGCGGACGTGGCGGTGGTCCCGGCGCATCTCGGTACGGACGCGGGTCTGATCGGCGCCGCCGCGGCGGCGGCGCAGAAGCTGGGCCTGCGGCGGTTCACCGCGTCCGGCTGACGGCCGGGTGCGGTGCGGGGCAGCGGCCCGGAGCGTACGGCAGCGGGTGCTGCTGGGCCGGTGCCCCGTCGGGCGGGTGCGGCGCCGCGCGCGTCAGGCGCGGCGGCGCACCCGCCCTCTTTCACGGCCGTACGCGGCGGAGCGTCAGCAGGTGAACTTCGCCTCCGCCCAGTCGCCGTGGTCGTAGTTCACGCCGTCGCCGCCGTCGGTGACGACCAGCCGTACGGTCTGCGCGTCGCCGATGTCCGCGGACAGCGGCTGCGCCGCCTTGTCGCCCGTCAGCACGCCGGAGTCCGCGACCTTGGCACCGTCCGCCCAGACCTCGAAGGACACCGAGCCGTTGGTCCCGGTCTCGTCGTCCACCCCGACCTGGGCGCTGAACGTCCCGCACTCCTCACCGGTGTAGAACCCGATGTCGCTGGCGGCGTGCACGCCCAGGCCCTTGGCGTACGCCTGACCGCCGATCGTGAGGGGCTTGCCGTCGCCCGCCGGCTGTTCGCCGACGCTGGTGTCCCGCTCCACCGGACCCCAGCCGTTGCCGGCCTCCAGCCACTCCCAGTCGCTCGCGTACGCCGTCCCGGCCGGTGGGCTCGCGACCACGTACGCCGCGCCCGCCGAGGTCAGCGACACCGTCTTTCCTGACGGTGCCGCGTACTCGGCGGAGAGCGGGAACTCCTGGCGGCCGGTACCGGCGCCCGCGGGGGCGGTGACCTGCCACGTGGTGGTCAGTTTGGCGCCCGGCTTGAGCTGTTTCGCGGTGGTGGGGGAGCCGGTCTCCACCTGCCAGCCCTCGGGGGCGTCGAAGGCGACGGTGACGTTCTTCGCCGCGGTGATGCCGGTGTTGCGGAACGTCGTCGTCACCTCGGCCTTCTCGCCCGCCTCGACGTACGGGGTCGCGTCGGCGCCGAACTCGGCGGCCGGCGGGTAGGAGCCGGCGCCGTCACCGGGCCAGACGCGGTACATCACGGTCCCGTGCGCGGGCACCGACGCGGAGATCTCGCCGCCGGTGTTGTAGTCCGCGTGCTGCCACAGGTCGCGCATCCGGTAGCCCTCCGCGGCCGGCAGTCCCACCGCCTCGGCGGTGGTGGAGATGCGCTGCGGCGCGTTCGACTCGTTGAAGAGCGCCACGGCGCGGCTGCCGTCCGCCATCTCCTTGGCGACGACCCACCGGCCGCCCTCGGAGGTGACCACGGCGCCCTGCTTGCCCAGCGGGTCCTGGTCGACGGCGATGACGTCCTTGTTCTCCAGGATCTCGAACGTCGCCTCGTCCGCGGTGCGCAGGTCGGAGCCGATGAGCAGCGGCGCCGCCATGATCGACCACATCGAGAAGTGCGTGCGGTACTCGGTGTCGGTCATGCCGCCGTTGCCGACCTCCAGCATGTCCGGGTCGTTCCACTGGCCCGGGCCGGCGTACTCGGCGAGCGGCAGGTTCTGCTTCATGATGCCGAGCATGCTGGACCAGTTGTCGCTGATGTCACCGGTCGTACGCCACAGGTGCCCGACGTCCGCGGCCCACTCCCACGGCTTGTTCTGGCCCCACTCGCAGATGCTGTAGACGATGGGCCGGCCGGTGGTCTCGGAGGCGGCCTTCAGCGCGTCGCGCATCTTGGTGTACCGCTGGATGGCGTCGACGCCCTGGTTGTTGCAGTTGTCGTACTTGAGGTAGTCGATGCCCCACTCCGCGAACTGCATCGCGTCGCTCTCCTCGTGCCCGAGGGCACCGGGGAAGCCGGCGGAGTTGCAGGTCTTGGTGCCGGCGCTGGTGTAGATGCCGATCTTCAGACCCTTGGAGTGGACGTAGTCGGCCACCGCCTTGATCCCGTCGGGGAAGCGCACCGGGTCGGGGACGAGCTTGCCGTCGGCGTCGCGCTGGGGGAGGGCCCAGCAGTCGTCGAGGTTCACGTACTCGTACCCGGCGTCCTTCAGGCCGCGCTCCACGAAGATGTCGGCGATGCCCTTGACCATCTCGTGGTCGAATTCCGCCCGGCAGTGGGTGGAGTTCCAGTTGTTGAAGCCCATCGGCGGGGTCTTCGCCAGCCCGTCGGGCAGCCGCATCTCCGGCTGCGCCGCCGGCTGGGCCGCAGGCTGAGCCCCGGGCTGAGCCCCGGGCTGGGCCGCAGGCTTCGCGGCGGCGGTCGCGCTCTGCGTCTGGGCTCCCGTGGGCGCCGCCGCGGCCGGCGCGGTGAGGACCGCGCACAGCGCGACCGCTCCCGCGGCACCGATCACCGCGCGCGCGTACGGCCTGGCGGCTCTTCGTGCGGATGGCAGTTTCCGCATCGGATCCACTCCTCTGGGTGGGGGTGCTGCGAACGTGTTGGGTCATGGACGCGTCACACGAGCGTTTACGGTAGAGCTTGTTCGCTTCTGTCGGAAGAGATGCGGTAACAGTTGGCTGACACTCGGTCAAAACCCTTGACAGTGCCCGTAGGTGGAGGTGTGATCCCACAATCTTCGTTCGGTTGTGTTTGGTTAACACTCCACGGAAGGGGAGCGATGAGCGCCTCATCTTCTGCCAGCAGGACTGTAGGCCGCCCCACCACCGCACCACCGATGACGCGCCGGAGTCTGCTGCGAGGAGCCGCTCTCGGCGCCGGCGCCGTCACCCTCCCGACCCTGCTCGCCGCTTGCGGAAGCGGCCCGGGTGGGGACGGCAAGACCGTGACGCTGGGGTCGAACGCCTCCGACGAGGTGCCCCGCAAGGCGTTCCAGGACGCGTTCGACCTGTTTGAGAAGAAATCAAAGAAGAAGGTCGAGGTCAACACCGTCGACCACAACACGTTCCAGGAGAACATCAACCGCTATCTGCAGGGCCGGCCGGACGACGTTTTCATGTGGTTCGCCGGCTACCGCATGCAGTTCTTCGCCGAGCGCGGGCTGCTCACGGAGATCAGCGACCTGTGGAAGGGCTTCGACGGGTTCTCCGGCGCGCTGAAGGACCAGTCCACCGGCGCCGACGGCAAGCAGTACTTCGTGCCGTTCTACTACTACCCGTGGGCGGTCTTCTACCGGAAGAGCGTCTTCGAGCAGGGCGGCTACGAGATACCGACGACCTTCGACCAGTACACCGCCCTGGCCAAGCAGATGCAGAAGGACGGCCTGGTCCCGTTCGCCTTCGGCGACAAGGACGGCTGGCCGGCCATGGGCACGTTCGACTATCTCGACATGCGCGCCAACGGGTACGAGTTCCACAAGTCGCTGATGGCCGGCGAGGAGTCCTGGACCGACCCCCGGGTGCGCGAGGTCTTCGACCTGTGGCGCGGCCTCATGCCGTACCACGACAAGGGCGCCAACGGCCGCACCTGGCAGGAGGCCGCGCAGTCGCTCGCGCAGAAGAAGACCGGCATGGCCGTGCTCGGCCTGCCGCACCCCGGCCAGCAGTTCGCCGAGGCCGACCGCGAGGACCTCGACTTCTTCCCGTTCCCCGAGATATCCCCCGAACACGGGCAGGACGCGGTCGAGGCGCCCATCGACGGCTTCCTGATGTCGTCCAAGGTCAAGAACGAGGAAGGCGCCCGGGAGCTGCTGAAGTTCCTCGCCACCCCGGCCGCCGAGGACGCGTATCTGAAGTCCGACCCCAACAACGTCGCCGTGCACTCCGGCGCCGACACCTCCGGCTACTCGACGCTGCAGAAGAAGGCGGCGGAGATGGTCTCCAATGCCAAACAGATATCCCAGTTCCTCGACCGGGACACCCGCCCCGACTTCGCCTCGACGGTCATGATCAAGGCGCTGCAGGACTTCATCGACGACCCGGACGACATCGACGGCCTGCTCAACGGCATCGAGAGCCAGAAGAAGACCATCTTCGCCGAGGGCCAGGAGTAGCCCGCCGTGCCGCTCGTCAACCACGCGCGGCGCACCCGACGGCGGGGTCCGAGGCGGTTCACCGCCCGCGACCTCGCCGTCATCGGTGTGCTGCTGGGCTTCGCCATCCTGCTGGACCTGTTCATCATCTGGGGGCCGACCGTCGCCTCCATCACCCTCTCCTTCTCCTCCTGGGACGGCCTGTCCGACCTGAGCTGGGTCGGCGGCGACAACTACGACACGCTCGCCGGCGGCGACTACCCGCCGTTCTGGCCGGCGGTGCGCAACAACCTGCTGTGGATCGCGTTCCTGGGGCTGGTCGCCACGCCCTTCGGGCTGCTGCTCGCGGTCGTCATCGACCGCGGCGTGCGCTTCTCGCGCTTCTACCAGTCCACGATCTACCTGCCGGTGGTGCTCTCCCTCGCCGTCGTCGGCTTCATCGCCCAACTGATCTTCTCCCGCGACCAGGGCGCGCTGAACGCGATCCTGGGCAACGAGAACAACCCCACCGACTGGCTCGGCGACCGCGACCTCAACATCTGGATGGTGCTGCTGGCCGCCGGCTGGCGGCACACCGGCTACGTGATGATCCTCTATCTGGCCGGACTCAAGGCGGTGGCGCCCGAGCTGAAGGAGGCCGCCGCCATCGACGGCGCGAACGAGCGGCAGACCTTCCTGCGCGTGGTCTTCCCCACGATGCGGCCGGTCAACGTCGTCGTCCTCGTCATCACCGTCATCGAGGCGCTACGCGCCTTCGACATCGTCTACGCCATCAACAAGGGCAGAAACGGCCTGGAACTGCTCTCCGTGCTCGTCACCGACAACATCATCGGCGAGGCCAGCCGCATCGGCTTCGGCTCCGCCATCGCCGTGGTGCTGCTCACCGTCTCCCTGGGGTTCATCGTGACGTACCTGGTGCAGGAGATGCGCGGGGAGGAGCACCGATGACCGCCGACACACCCACCGCGACCACGCCGCACCCCGCCGCGGCGCCGGCGGCGAAGCCGGACCGGGAGGCCGGGAAGCGGCCGCGCCGCGGCCGGTTCGGCGTGCACATCTTCCTCGGCGGGGTCTCGCTGGCCTTCCTCGCCCCGCTGCTGCTCGCCGTGTACGCCTCGCTGCGCCCGTACGAGGAGACCGCGAAGCACGGCTACTTCTCCTTCCCCCGCAAGCTGTCCTTCGACTACTACCGGCAGGCGTTCTCCGACTCGGAGATGAGCAAGTACTTCGTCAACTCGCTCATCATCGCCGTGCCCGGCGTGCTGATCGTGCTGTTCCTGGCGTCGTTCGCCGCCTTCGTGCTGGCCCGGCTGCGCATCCGCGGCGGCTTCTTCCTGCTCATCCTCTTCACCGCGGGCAACCTGCTGCCGCAGCAGGTCATCGTCACGCCGCTGTACGTGATGTTCAACCGCATCGAGCTGCCGTACTGGATGTCCGAGTCGATGACGATGTACGACTCGTACTGGGCCGTCATCTCCGTCAACGTCGGCTTCCAGCTCGGCTTCTGCGTCTTCGTGCTGGCGAACTTCATGCGCGCGCTGCCCACCGAGATCCTGGAGGCCGCGGTCGTCGACGGCGCCGGGGTGTGGACCCAGTACTGGCGGATCACCCTGCCCCTGTGCCGCCCGGCGCTGGCGGCGCTGGGGACCCTGCAGTTCACCTGGATGTACAACGACTTCCTGTGGGCGCTGGTCTTCATCTCCGACGGCGACAAGCTCCCGATCACCTCGGCACTCAACAACCTGCGCGGGCAATTCTTCACGGACTATAACTTGCTCGCGGCCGGATCCGTGCTGGTCGCGCTGCCGACGATCATCGTCTTCCTGCTGCTGCAGCGGCACTTCATCGCCGGTCTCACGCTCGGCTCGACCAAGGGGTGAGGCGGCCGGGAAGCGGACGGCGGCCCGCGGGAGAAGGGCTACGGCGGCCCGGGGGGAGCCGTCGGTCAGCCCATCTGACCTCAGGACCGGGCCGCCGAACCCGGCCCGCGCGAAGCGGGCAGGTGGGCGCCATCCTGCCTGGTGGGCGGGGTGCGGTGGAGGGGCCGAACGGCCCCCAGCCGGACCCCGTCCGGCACGATTGGGCCGGGCGCGACCGCGCACGGACCCGGTGGCCGCCCGGCTTCGTCCCCGGCCCGGCGTCATTGCGCCGGGTTACGGCGGTGTGACGTAGCCCTGCGGCCAAACTCTTCGCACGGAGTTTCCCCGGGAGCAGGTAGCGGGCAACTCTTTGGGGGCGGCTGAGAGGGGGAACATGTGATCGTCTGGTTGAACGGTGCATGGGATACGGGTCTGCGCCGCGTCGCGCATGAGCTGGTGGAGCTGACGCCGGGGAGCATTCTCTACGACCCGGAGCTGACGGGCGGGCAACTGCGCGCACTGCTGCCGCAGAAGCGCCTGGACGAGGTCGGCGACGAGCAGGAGCTGCCGTCGTGGCGCCGGCTGGTGGTCGAGACGGCGGCGGTGCTGCTGGCGGAGGCGGACGGTCCGCTCGTGGTGCCGGCGGCGCTGTGGCGCGAGGAGCACCGCGACGAGATCTTCGGCAGGCTGGCCTCGCGCGGCTTCGAAGTACGCCATTTGCTGGTCTCGTTTGACGAAACGATCCTGCACACCGGGTCCTTTCCGCACTGGCTCACCGGCGACGCCCACCTCGTCGACGCAGCAGGTCAGAGCGCACGCGAGGCCGCCGAGGAGATCGCCTCCTGCCTGCGTGCCGGGGCCGGATACTGCGACATCGTGCAGAACTCCGAGCCCACCGGCGAGACGCTCGCCGCCGGCGTGCTGCTCTTCGACGAGGACGACCGGGTGCTCCTCGTCGACCCCACGTACAAGCCGGGCTGGGAGTTCCCCGGCGGCGTCGTCGAGGCCGGCGAGGCGCCGGCGCGCGGCGGCGTCCGGGAGGTGGCGGAGGAGCTGGGGCTGAGCCTGCGGCGGGCGCCGCGGCTGCTGGTGGTGGACTGGGAGCCGCCCCGGCCGCCGGAGTACGGCGGGCTGCGGCTGCTCTACGACGGCGGGCGGCTGGGCCCCGCGGAGGCGGCCGGCGTGCTGCTGCCGGGTCCCGAGCTGCGCGCCTGGCGGTTCGTCACGGAGGACGAGGCGGGCGTGCTGCTGCCGTCGGTGCGCTTCAGCCGGCTGCGCTGGGCGCTGCGGGCCCGGCGGCGGGGGGCGGCGGTCTACCTGGAGGGCGGGGCGCCGGTCGCGGACGGGGCGTAGCCCGAGGGGGACGCGAGGGGCGTGAGGGGGCGAGGGACGTGGCGGGTCGGCGGGGTTGTCGTGGCAACCCTATTGGCCCTGCTATTGCCCCATTCAGCAGTTTTTGAGTGCGTGTCACCGGCTCCGGCTGCATAGCGTCTCTGCTAGCGGCGGCCCACGTCGTCGCGTCCCCCACTTCAGGAGCGAACGACCGATGCGGATCATATCCACGGCGCTGGCCGCCGCGGCCGTCGGTGCCGTCGCCGCCGGCCTCACGGCCACGGTGGCGACGGCGCAGGGCAACGACGACAACATCACCTCCTTCGGCTTCACGGTCAACCCGAAGACGGTCAAGCCGGGCGGCAGGGTCGAGCTGACCGTGACCGAGTGCGACAAGGAAGCCACGGCCTCGTCGGCGGTCTTCGACAAGACGACCCTCGGCACGGGCGGCGGTACCCAGAGCGCCCAGGCGATGGTCGACCTGGACGCCAAGCCGGGTGCCACCTTCGACGTGACCTTCACCTGCGGCGCCGAGTCCGGCACCGCGCCGCTGACCATCGCGGGCGCCGGTGGCGGAAAGTCGGAGATCGGCTCCACGTCCCGGCCGCGTCAGGAGCAGGGCAAGGAGGCGACCCGGTCGGCGCTCCCGTCGCAGCCCGGCAAGGAGGGCACGGAGCCCGCCGAGCCGGGCAAGGAAGCCGTCCGCCCGGCCGAGCCGGAGCAGCCCGCGAAGCCGGCCCATCCGGCCCGCGGCGGCCTCGGCGGTTCCCAGGAGGACCACACCGTGATGCTCTCCGGCGGCGCCGGGCTGACCGCCGCCGGCGCGTTCGGCGGGGCCCTGCTGCTACGGCGCCGGGAGACCCCCGGCCGCGACTGACCCGGCGCAGGCACCGGTCCGCATCGCGCGTGCCGCCCCGCGGCCCCCGGGCCGCGGGGCGCACGACGCTCCCGTACAACTCCCCGAGCACCTTCCCGCGCGGCTCCCCCCGGGCAGAAACGGTCCGCACCATGCACGAGCAACGCACCATCGACCCCTACGCCGCGATGCCCTACGGCATGACCCCGCACGGGACGCTGCCCCACGACACGACCGGGTACGGCGCCGCACCGAACGGCACCGCGCCCGGCGGCCCGCCCCGGACCCCGGCGGCGACGGCGGGGGCGGGGGGAGCGTGGCCGGCGCGCTGCGCAACAGGTTCGCCGCGGGCGTCGTCATCTGCGTCATGCTCCTGGGCATCGGGATGATCCACACCGCGCTCACCGGCGGCTTCGGCCCGCCGCAGCCCTCCGTGGAGAGCGCGCTCGCCGACGACGGCCCGCCCGCGCACCCGCCGCTGGCCGCCTCGCAGCCGGCCACGATCCGGATCCCCGCCATCGGCGTCGACGCACCGCTGACCGACGTCGGTCTCGACCCCGACGGCTGGCTCGCCGCGCCGCCTCCCGGCGTGCGCAACCTCGCCGGCTGGTACCGGGACGCCGCCACCCCCGGCGCCACCGGCACCGCCGTCGTCACCGGGCACGTCGACGACGCGGCCGGACCCGCCCTCTTCTACCGGCTCGGCGGCCTGAAGCGCGGCGACGTCGTCAAGGTCGACCGGGAGGACGGCCGCACGGCGGAGTTCACCGTCTACGCCGTCGAGGTCTTCGACGCCGCCGACTTCCCCAGCCGGCGCGTCTACGGCGACACCGACCGGGCCGAACTGCGCGTGCTCACCTGCGGCGGCGGCTACCGCGAAGGGGAGAACCCCGGGTACGAGGGCAACGTCGTCGTCTTCGCCCGGCTCACGGACGTCGCCTGACGGCTGCGAGCCGGACCCGCTTCCCGGACCCGCTTCCCCGGACCGGCTTCCCGGGCCGGTTCGCCGAAGCCGGCGCCCGGCCGCGGGGGCCGCCGGTGCCGGCCCGCGGACTCAGTCCCCGCGCCCGGCCGCGTACCGGTGCAGGAACAGCGCCTCCGCGAACGACAGCCGCTCCAACTCCTCCGGCGACACGCTCTCGTTCACCGCATGGATCTGCGCCTCCGGCTCGGAGAGGCCGATCAGCAGGATCTCCGCCTGCGGGTACAGCTCGGCCAGGGTGTTGCAGAGCGGGATCGTGCCGCCCTGCCCGGCGACCTGCATCTCCTCGCCCGGGTACGCCGCATGCAGCGCCTCGGCCATCGCGCGGTACGCGGGGCTCGTGACGTCGGCGCGGAACGGCTCGCCCGAGCCGTACGACTCGGTGGTCACCCGGACGCCCCAGGGCGCGTGCGCCTCGAAGTGCGCCGTCAGGCGCTCCGTCGCCTCCGCCGAGTCGTGGCCCGGCGGCAGCCGCAGGCTGACCAGCGCAGCGGCGGTGGCCTGCACCGAGGGCGTCGCCTCGGCCACCGAGGGAACGTCCATCCCGATCACCGTCACCGCGGGGCTCGCCCAGATGCGGTCCGCGACGCTGCCCGTGCCGATCAGCTCCACGCCGTCCAGCACCTTGGCGTCGCGGCGGAAGGTGTCCTCCGGGTACGCCAGGCCGTCCCACCGGGAGCCGGGCGCCAGGCCGTCGACCGTGGTCGAGCCGTCCGGGGCGCGCAGCGAGTCGAGGATCCGGATGAGGGCGCCGAGGGCGTCGGGGGCGGCGCCGCCGAACTGGCCCGAGTGCAGGTTCCCGGCCAGCGCGTCCACCTGCACGCGCAGCATCGTCATGCCGCGCAGCGTGGCCGTGACCGTGGGCAGCCCGACGCGGAAGTTGCCGACGTCGCCGATGACGATCGTGTCTGCGGCCAGCAACTCCGGGTGCTGCTCGGCGTACTGCTGCAGACCGCCGGTGCCCTGCTCCTCCGAGCCCTCCACGATGACCTTGACCGAGACCGGCACGCCGCCGTTCTCGCGCAGCGCGCGGAGCGCGGTCAGGTGCATGAGGACGCCGCCCTTGCAGTCCGCGGCACCGCGCCCGTACCACCGGCCGTCGCGCTCGGTCAGCTCGAACGGCGGGCTGAGCCACGCCGATTCGTCGAGCGGCGGCTGTACGTCGTAGTGGGCGTAGAGCAGCACCGTGGGGGCGCCCGCCGGTCCTGGCAGGTAGCCGTACACCGAACGGGTGCCGTCCGGGGTGTCGAGCAGCCGCACGTCCGTGAAGCCCTCGGCGGTCAGCGAGTCGGTGATCCAGTGGGCGGCGGCATCGGATTCGGTCGCGGGGAAGCGCTCCGGATCGATGAGCGCGACCGAGCGGAAGGAGACCAACTCGGCCAGTTCGGTACGGGCGCGCGGCAGCAGACCGGCGACGGTGCCGGCGAGCCGATCGGTGTCCATGGGAACGCTCCTCGGGCGAACTGCGTTGTGTCCTGCGGTGTCGGGTCCCGGAATCGGGGCGAGCGGTGACGATCATCGCACAGCGGTGCGTCGTTCTAGGATGCGGCAGGTGGGCGCCCCCGGGTGGGGGAGGCCGGAAACAGGAGCAGAGAGCCAACGTGACCAGCGAGAACGAGGCGGGCAACGAAGCGGGCGAAGCGGCGGACGGCCGCTCGCCGGGCGACGCACGGGACGCGGCCGGGGAGGCGGCGCCGGACGAAGGGGCCGCGAAGACGCCGCCGGTGGCGCCCGGGGCGGAGACCGGTGCCGAGGCCGACGGAGAAGCCGGCGGTGAGCCGAAGGTCTGGGACGTCGTGGTGATCGGCGCCGGTCCCGCCGGTGCCTCCGCTGCGTACGCCGCCGCCGGACAGGGCCGCAGCGTCCTGCTCCTGGAGCGCTCGGAGATGCCTCGCTACAAGACCTGCGGCGGCGGCATCATCGGGCTGTCCCGCGAGGCGCTTCCCGACGGTGTCGAACTGCCGCTGCGGGACCGCGTCAACGCCGTGACGTTCACCATGCGCGGCCGGCTCGGCCGCACGCGCCGCTCCCGCCGCACCCTGTTCGGGCTCGTCAACCGCGCCGAGCTGGACGCCCGGCTCGCCGAGGCCGCGCAGGGCGCGGGGGCGCGGCTGCGTACCGGCGTGACCGTCGCGCGGGTCGAGCAGCACGGGCCCGACGTGCCGGACCGGCGCACGGTGGCCGTGCACCTGTCGGGCGGCGAGGTGGTGCTGGCCCGCGCCGTCGTCGGCGCGGACGGCAGCGCGGGGCGGACCAGCAGCCACGTCGGCGTGGAGCTGGAGCAGGTGGATCTGGGTCTGGAGGCGGAGATCCCGGTGCCGCCGGAGGTCGCGGACGACTGGCGCGGCCGGGTGCTCATCGACTGGGGCCCGCTGCCCGGGAGTTACGGGTGGGTCTTCCCCAAGGGCGACACGCTGACGGTCGGCGTGATCTCCGCCCGCGGCGACGGCGCCGCGACGAAGCGCTATCTGGAGGAGTTCACCGCCCGGCTCGGGCTTGCGGGCTTCGAGCCGAGCCTGTCGTCGGGGCACCTCACGCGCTGCCGCGCGCACAACTCGCCGCTGTCCCGCGGCCGGGTCGTCGTCTGCGGCGACGCCGCGGGGCTGCTGGAGCCGTGGACCCGGGAGGGCATCTCGTACGCGCTGCGCTCCGGCCGGCTCGCGGGGGAGTGGGCGGTGCGGATCGCCGAGGCCCAGGACGCGGTGGACGCGCGCCGTCAGGCGCTCAACTACGCGTTCGCCGTGAAGGCGGGCCTCGGCGTGGAGATGGCGGTCGGACGGCGGATGCTGGCGGCCTTCGAGCGGCACCCCGGGGTGTTCCACGCGGCGCTGACCGGGTTCCGGCCGGCGTGGCACATGTTCACGAAGGTCACGCAGGGGTCGACGACGCTCGGCGAGATCGTCCGCACCCACCCGGTGGCCCACCGGGCGCTGTTCCTGCTGGACCGGAAGGGCGCGCTCAGCGGGTCTCGGTGAGGCGGAAGACCGGGTGGTCGGGGGCGGCGGCGAGCAGCTCCTCGTCGGAGGACTCCGCCGTCACGCCCTTGAAGTACTGGTTGACCTCCCAGCCCCAGCGCTTGAGGTAACTGCGCAGCACGGGCACGGCGACGGCGGGCGGCAGCTCCTCGACGGTGAAGGTGCGCACCCTGCGGCCGACGCGCAGCTCGCCGCCGCCGGCCGCTCGCATGTTGCGGACCCACTGGGAGTGGCCGCGGGCGGAGACGAGGTACTGGTCGCCGTCGTGCTGGTGCAGGTTGACGGGCAGGCGCAGCATCTTGCCGGACTTGCGGCCGCGTACGGACAGCTCGGTGGTGCCCATGATGCTGACGCCGTGGCGCGCGAGCCAGCCCACCACCTTGTTGAGCCGCGTGGCCAGGGGGCCGGCCTTGAGGTAGTAGGGCTGCGTGGTCATCGGGACCTCCTGGGGTGAGCGCCGATCTGAACCGAGAGCACTGCTCTCGCTTGAGAGCAGTGTGCACCAGAGCGGTGGTCCAAAGCAAGAGCACTGATCTCGTTTCTGTGCACCGATCTCGTTTGTGTGCACTGCTCTCTCGATGGCACACTGGCCCCCATGACGAGGGTCACAGGAGCCAGGGAGCGCGCCCGCACCGAGATCGCCGAGAGCATCAAGGCCGAGGCCAGACGACAGCTCGCCGACGCGGGCGCCGCCCGCCTCTCACTGCGCGCCGTAGCCCGCGAGCTGGGCATGGTCTCCTCGGCGCTCTACCGCTACTACCCCAGCCGCGACGACCTCCTCACCGCGCTGATCACCGACGCCTACGACGCCGTCGGCACCGCCGCGGAGCGCGCCGTCGCCGCCGGCGACCCCGCCGCCGACCCCGTCGCCCGCTGGACCGCCGGCTGCCAGGCCGTACGCCGCTGGGCGCTGGCCCACCCACACGAGTACGCCCTCCTCTACGGCTCCCCGGTCCCCGGCTACGCCGCCCCCGAGACCACTACCGCCCCCGCCTCCCGCGTCGCCCGCGCCCTCATCGGCGTCGCCGAGGAGGCCGACGACGCCGGGCTGCTCCACCCCGCGGCCGTCGAGTCCGCCGAGGTGCTCCGCGACGCCGAGCAACTGGTGCGCCGCCTGGAGATCCGGCTGCACCCGGCCGCGATGGCGCGACTGGTCGCCGCCTGGTCGCAGCTCTTCGGCCTCGTCGGCTTCGAGGTGTTCGGCCAGTTCCACGAGGTCGTCCACGCCCGCGAGGAGTTCTTCGAGCGGGCCGCGGCGGACCTGGGCCGCGGCATCGGCCTGCGTACCCCCGCCGCGTAGCCGCCACCCGCCGGACCGCCCCGGGACCGGCCGGGACCGCCCCGGGACCGGCCCCGGCACCTCCACCCCGCGGGGCACCCTCGCCCCCCGCCCCGCAACCACCGGCCTCACCCCCGTTGAGCAGGTACTCCACCGGGAGTACGCCGGGTGTCCGCGTACGGCTGACGCCCGAAGGCGCCGCCGCCGGTTAGCGTTTCAGGCATGCGACGCGGAGGACCCCCGTGGTGGGGGCGGGACGACGAGGCCGGCGGCCGGCGGTGGCCGGGGCCCCCGTTCGGCGGGCCCTACGCCCCCGGCGGCCCACCCACCGCCCCCGACGACAACGACGGCCGCCCGCTGCCCGGCATGCTCCGCTGGCTGCCCAGCCGCGACCGCCTCCCCTGGCGCTCCACTCTCTTCCTGACCTTCTTCATGGTCATCGGCACCCGCGGCGCCGCCCAGGCCACCGACCGCATCGACCCCTTCCCGGGCGCCATCGGCTTCCTCCTCGCCGCCGCCGTCCTCCTCCTGCTGCGCCACCGCTACCCGCGCACCGCCGCCTTCGGCACCGTCGCCGTCTGCCTCGGCTATCTGGCCACGGGCTTCCCGTACGGGCCGATCTTCCTCAGCGCCGCCGTCGCCTGCTTCGCCGCCATCTCGGTGGGGGAGCGGCACGCCGTCTGGGGGGCGCTCGCGCTGCTCTTCGCCGGCCACATCGCGTACACCTCCGTCCTCTACCGCTGGCTGCCGCCGAGCGGCGACGGCGGCGGCCACTGGGGCCAGGTACTGTTCGTCATCGCCTGGGTGCTGGCGGTGGTCGCGGGCGGCGAGTTGATGCGTACGCGCCGCGAGCAGTGGGCCGCCGCCCGGGCCGAGCGGGAGGAGGCCAAGCGCCGCCGCGCCGACGAGGAGCGGCTGCGCATCGCCCGCGAGCTGCACGACGTGCTGGCGCACAGCATCTCCGTCATCAACATCCAGGCGGGCGTGGGCCTGGCGCTCCTCGACCAGCAGCCCGAGAAGGCCCGCGAGGCGCTGACCACCATCAAGTCCGCCAGCAAGGAAGCCCTCGGCGAGGTCCGCCAGGTGCTCGACGCGCTGCGCACCCCCGGCGGCGCCCCGCGCTCGCCCGCCCCCGGCCTCGACCGGCTCGGCGAGCTGAAGGAGCAGGCCGCTGCGGCCGGCCTCACGGTGGACGTCACCGTCGACGGCGCGCGGGCCGCGCTGCCGCCGGGCACGGAGCTGGCCGCGTTCCGCATCGTCCAGGAGGCGCTGACCAACGTCGTCCGCCACTCCGGCTCGCGCACCGCCCGCGTCCTGGTCCGGCACGCCCCCGGCGAGCTGGAGCTGCAGATCGACGACGACGGCCCCGCCACCGCGAGCGGCCTCACCGGCGGCGGCAACGGCCTGGTCGGCATGCGCGAGCGCGCCGCCGCCCTCGGCGGCACCGTCGAGGCCGCCACCCGCGCGGACGGCGGCTTCCGGGTGCGGGCCCGCATCCCGCTGACGGCGGATACCGTGAACGCCGGCCGCGTGACCCCTAATCGCCACACCCCAGAGGAGCGCCAGTGATCCGCGTGATGCTCGCCGACGACCAGGTGCTCGTACGGGCCGGCTTCAGCGCACTCCTCGACGCCCAGCAGGACCTGGAGGTGTGCGGCGAGGCGGCGGACGGCGAGCAGGCCGTGGCCCTCGTCCGCGAACAGCGCCCGGACGTCGTCCTCATGGACATCCGCATGCCCGTCCTCGACGGCCTGGAGGCCACCCGCCGGATCACCGGCGACCCGGATCTGGCGGGCGTGAGGGTCGTCATGCTCACCACCTTCGAGCTGGACGAGTACGTCTTCGAGGCGATCCGCTCCGGCGCCTCCGGCTTCCTGGTCAAGGACACCGAGCCGGAGGAACTGGTGCGCGCGGTACGGGCCGTGGTCGAGGGCGACGCGCTGCTCTCCCCGGGCGTCACCCGCCGGCTGATCTCCGAGTTCGCCGCCCGCTCCAAGGAGCCCGCGGCGGCCGCGGCGCTGGACGAGCTGACCGAGCGGGAGCGGGAGGTCATGGCGCTGGTGGGCATGGGCCTGTCGAACGAGGAGATCGCCCGCCGTCTTGTGGTCAGCCCGCTGACGGCCAAGACGCACGTGAGCCGGACCATGGTCAAGCTCGGCGTACGGGACCGGGCGCAACTGGTGGTGCAGGCGTACGAGTCGGGGCTGGTACGCCCCGGCTGGCTCGGCTGACCCGGGCCGGCCCGCTCCCGCCCGTACCCAGCCGGGCGCCGACCGCCCCGCCCCGTCCGCCGCCGACCCTCACGCCCCGGCCCACGCCCCCGGCCGCGCCGCCGCCGTGCCCAGCCCCGCCGGCGCCCCGCCCGGCAGCCCGGGACCGCCCGCGTCCTCCGCCAGCTCCGCGGCCCCGTACCGCCGCACGTGCAGGTGCCAGTTGAGGATGCCGGCCATCCAGTTCTGCAGGTCGCGTACGTAGCCCGCCACCGCCGCGCGGACCTCCTCCGACGCCTCCAGGTCCGCGTACAGCACCGGCAGCCCGGCCGCGACCACGTGCTCGAACTCGCGCATCCGCCCCGCCACGAGGTCGTGCACGATCCGCACCGCCGCCGGGTAGCCGACACCGAAGAAGTTCTCGACGACCAGCACCGCGTTGTGGATGTCGCCCTCGTACTCGATCTCCTTCTGGTACGAGAACAGGTCGTTGAGCAGGCACGCGTAGTCCACGGCGGAGTTCTCCAGCGCTCGCACCGGCCCGCTCTCGTAGACCTCGGCCGGCACGGTTGTCCCGCGGCGTAGCCGGCAGAGGTACTTCGTCATGTCGGAGCCGAACGTCGCCCGGCGCATCTCGATGTAGTCCACGGGGTCCGGGATGCGGTTCTGCGCACGGTTGGACAGCTCCCACAGCCAGGCGTCGAGCATGACGTCCACCGTCGTGCGGAAGCGTGCGCGCTCCTCCGGCGGCATCGGCCCGGCCGTCCGCTGCCACAGGTCGGCAAGCCCGCGTTCCAGCGCGTTCGCCGGGGGCGCCGCCGGCGTCCCGTCGTCCAGCGGCATGCACAGCTTCAGCCGGTCGTTCGAGGCCCGCGCACCGGCCAGATCGCCGGTGCGGCCGAAGACGGCCGGGTAGTAGTCGTCCCCGTAGGTGCCCCAGGCCAGCCACTGCGAGGCCAGGTCCAGCTCCTCCTCGTCCGCGTCCGGGTGCAGCCCGGCGGCGCAGAGCGGGAAGTCGTAGCCGCGCAGCCGCGGGCCGTCCCAGACGTGCGAGCCCGGCACCCCGGGCTGGGGCTGGAGGAAGCCCATGCGGCGGGCCCAGTCGACCGTCCGGATCCGGGCCGCGTCGAGGTGCGGCGAGAGGCGCAGCCCGTACGGCATGGGCAGCTCCGGCACCAGCGACGGGCCGACCCGGCGGTGCGGCACGTGCGCGTACGAGCGCAGCCGCGCAGCCCCGGTCGCGGTCAGCAGCCCGCGCACGTCCACCCCGGCCCCCGCGGGCGGGTACGACAGGGCGGGCGGGCCGGCGGCGGCGCCCTCGTTCATGTACCGGCTGGAGCGCAGGTGCCACTCGTGCCCGCCCGACTGCCAGTCCTGCATCCCCTTCGCGTACGCGACCACCCGCGCGCACTCCGCCGGCGTCAGCTCCTCCTCGGCGAAGAGCAGGGGCAGTTCGGTGAGCGCGGTGTGCTCGAACTGCTGCATCCGGGACGTCAGCAGGTCGTTGACGCGCTCGGCGGCCTCCTGCGTACCGCAGCCGAGGAACGTCTCCATCACCAGCACGCCGTTGCTCAGCTCGCCCTCGTCCTCCACCTCTCGCTGGTACGAGAAGAGGTCGTTGCGCAGGTGCACGGCGTCGGAGAAGGTGTCGCGCAGCACCAGCAGCGGCCGGGAGGCGGCCACCCGGTCCGGCACCTCCGCCGCCGCCGCGTACTCCACCAGGCCCGCGGACCACGGCGCCCCGCCCACCTTGCGGCGCATCTCGACGTACTCGACGGGGTTGGCCACCCGCCCCTCGTCGATGTTGGCCAGCTCCCACAGCGACTCGTCGAGCAGGTTGACCGTGCTCTGCGCGAACCGCCGCCGCCACCCCGCCGACATCGCGGGCACGGTCCGCGCCCACAGGTCCGCGAGCCCTGCCTCCACCGGGTTGCGCGGCTCCGGCATGTCCGCGCCGGACGGCTCCAGCGGCATGAACGCGGGCAGCCGGTCGAGGTACGCCTTGGCCCCGGCCCGGTCGCGGTCGCGCTTGAACGCCTCCACGAAGTGGTCGTCGAAGAAGAACACCCACACGTACCAGTCGGTGACCAGGGACAGCACGTCCGCCGAGCACTCGGGGTGGGTGTACGCGCACAGCAGCGCGTAGTCGTGCGCGTCGAGGTCGGCGGAGTCCCAGATGCCCGAGCCCTCCAGCATCCCCATCCCGCGCGCCCACGCCCGCGAGTGCACCCGCGCCTGCTCGACGTGCGGGTTGAGCCGCGCGGGCCACGGCAGATAGAAGGTCGGCAGTTCGAACGGCTGCTTAGGCGGCATCCGCCCCTCCCCGGGTTCGTTCGCGTCCAGCGCCCGGGGCAGCACTACCCCCGGCGTCGCCCCGGCACCCCGGGAGACACCCGTAGGGGTGACGCGCGGGGCGCGCGTGCGGGTGGGTTACGGGTCGTATACGGCGCCGCCCGCGGGCGTACGGTCCGGGCGTGCGCGCTCCCGCGCCGGGGCGCGGCCGTATGCGTGCACTTCAGCCGGCCCAGCGGTAGCGGTGCTCGGGCCGCCCCGTGCCGCCGTACTTCAGCGACAGCTCGGCGCGCCCGGAGTCGGCGAAGTGCTCCAGGTAACGCCGCGCGGCCACCCGGGAGATGGCCGCCGCCTCGGCGCACTCGCTGGCCGAGAGCCCCCCGGGGTGCTCGCGCAGCACCCGCTCCACCAGCTCCGCGGTGCGCACGTTGAGCCCCTTGGGCAGCGCGCCGGAGACGGTGGGGCGGGTGCTGAAGAGGCGGTCGACGTGCGCCTGCTGGACCCCGCCGGTGTCGTCGAGCGCGTCGAGCCGGGCCCGGGTGGCGGCGAAGTGGCGCAACTGCTCCTGCAGCGCGGCCTGGCTGAACGGCTTGATCACGTAGTGCAGGGCGCCGCCGTGCAGCGCGCCGCGGATGGTTTCGGCGTCCCGGGACGCGGTGATCATGAGTACGTCGGTGTCCGCGTGCTCACCCGCGCGCAGCCGCCGCAGCACCCCGATGCCGTCCATGTCCGGCAGATAGACGTCGAGCAGCACCAGGTCGGGGCGCAGCCGCGCCACGGCGCGCAGCGCCTCCGCGCCGCTGTGCGCGACGCCGGCCACCTCGAAGCCCTCGGTCGCCGCGACGTAGCGGCTGTGCAGCTTGGCCACCATGAAGTCGTCGTCGACCACCAGTACCCGGATCACGGCGGTCAGGCTAGCGCTCCGGGGCGGTCCGCGCCGGGACCAGAACGACCAGAAGTTTCCTTGCGTTCACAAGCGCGACACCTGGGGACCGCGGCGGGAGCATGTGGCGACATCCGGACCCCAGTGATCATCCACGGCTCCGCGGAGCCGGCTCCTCGACGAAGAGGCGGTGACCCGAACCGTGCGTCTGCCGACCACTCTACGCACCCCGTTCGCGCTCGCGGCAGCGGCGCTGCTGGTGCTCCTCGGCCCTCCGCTCATCACGGAGGGGGACGGCGCGGCGACCGGCAGCCGGATCCCCGGCCTGGAGCTGATGGTGCCCAACACCCCGGGCGGGGGGTACGACATCACCGCCAGGACCATCGCCAGGAACATCGAGGAGGCCGACCTCGGCAGCAACGTCGAGGTCTTCAACCTCCCCGGCGCCGGCGGCACCGTGGGCCTGTCCCGGCTGGTCAACGAGCACGGCAACGGCAAGCTCGCGATGTCCATGGGACTCGGGGTCAGCGGCGCGGTGCGTACCAACACCACCGACCACACGCTCGCCGACACCACCCCCATCGCGCGGGTGACCGAGGAGCCCGACATCGTCGTGGTCCCCGCGGACTCCCCGTACGAGTCGTTCGATGACCTGCTGGCCGACTGGAAGGCATCCCCGGGCAAGACCCCGGTCGGCGGCGGCTCGTCCCCCGGCGGCCCGGACCACCTGGCGCCGATGCTGATGGCCCGGGCCGCCGGGATCGTGCCCAAGGAGGTCAACTACGTGCCGTACGACGGCGGCGGCGAACTGCTCGCGTCGATCCTCGGCGGCAAGGTCGCCTTCGGCGTCTCCGGCGTCGGCGAGTACCTCGACCAGATCAAGGCGGGCGACCTGCGGGTGCTCGCGGTCACCAGCGGCGAGCGGCACCCGGGTCTGGACGCGCCGACGCTGCGCGAGACGGGCATCGACGTGGCGTTCACCAACTGGCGCGGCTTCGTCGCCCCGCCGGGGCTGTCCGACACCGAACGCAAGAACCTCATCCACCTCTTCGAGAAGCTGCACGACACCGACGAGTGGCGGCAGTCGCTGAAGACGAACGGCTGGACCGACGCCTTCCTCACCGGCGAGAAGTTCGGCGACTACCTCGACGCGCAGGACCGGCGCGTGGTCTCGGTGCTGAAGGAGCTGGGCCTGTGACGAACGAGCCGACGAGAAACGGGCCGACGGCGGGCGGGACCCGTACCCCCGCGGAACCACCGGACGGCAAGGACGCCCCGGACGGCACCCCGGCCCCGGACGGCAGGCACGCCCCCGGCGGCCCGCTCGCCCTGCTGCGCGGCAAGTCCGAACTCGGCGTCTGCGTCCTGCTGCTGGCCCTCGGCGTGCTGGTGCTGATCGACGCGCTGACCATGGACACCGACTACGCCCAGCGCGGCCCGGTCGGCCCCGAGGCCGTCCCCACCGTCATCGGCATCGCCCTCCTCGTCGTCGCCGCCCTCCTCGCCGTCGACGTGCTGCGCGGCGGCAAGGGCCAGGCCGAGGGCGGCGAGGACATCGACCTGGAGGCGGCCTCCGAGTGGCGCACCGTGCTGCTGCTCGCCGGGGTCTTCCTCGCCTCCGCCTTCCTCATCGGCGAGGTCGGCTTCCCCGTCGCCGGCGCCCTGCTGTTCTGGGGCGCGGCCTACGCCCTGGGCAGCCGGGCGTTCGCCACCGACCCGCTGGTGGCCGCCGTGCTGTCGGTGCTCACGTACACCGTCTTCAACAACCTGCTGGGCGTCCCGCTGCCCGGCGGGCCGCTCATGGAGGTGCTGTGAGATGGACTCCTTCACCTCTCTCATCGACGGCTTCGGCACCGCGCTGACGCCCGCCCACCTCCTCTGGGCCGCCGTCGGCGTCCTCCTCGGCACCGCGATCGGCGTACTGCCGGGCATCGGCCCGGCGATGGCCGTCGCGCTGCTGCTCCCCGTGACGTACGGTCTCGAACCCACCGCCGCGCTCATCATGTTCGCCGGCATCTACTACGGCGGCATGTTCGGCGGCTCCACCACCTCGATCCTCCTGAACACACCGGGGGAGAGCGCCGCGGTGGTCGCCGCCATCGAGGGCAATCCGATGGCCAAGTCGGGCCGCGGCCCGCAGGCCCTGGCCGCCGCGGCGATCGGGCACTTCGCGGGCGGCATGATCGGCACGATCCTGCTGGTCGCCCTGGCCCCGGTGATCGCCGACCTGGCCGTCGACATCGGCGCGCCTGACTACTTCGCCATCATGGTCCTCGCGTTCATCGCGGTGACCTCCGTGCTGGGCCGCTCCCGCATCCGCGGCTTCGCCTCGCTGCTCGTCGGGCTCACGATCGGCCTGGTCGGACTCGACCAGATGACCGGCCAGGAGCGGCTGACGTTCGGCTCACTGCAACTCGCCGACGGCATCGACGTCATCATCGTCGCGGTCGGTCTCTTCGCGGTCGGCGAGGCGCTGTGGGTGGCCGCCAGGCTGCGCTCGGACAACCAGGGCGCGATACCCGTCGGCCGGCCGTGGCTGGCCCGTTCCGACGTGCGGCGCACCTGGAAGCCGTGGCTGCGCGGGCCGGCGATCGGGTTCCCGTTCGGGGCGATCCCGGCGGGCGGCGCGGAGATCCCCACCTTCCTGTCGTACGTGACGGAGAAGCGGCTGTCGAAGCACAAGGACGAGTTCGGCAAGGGTGCCATCGAGGGCGTCGCGGGGCCGGAGTCGGCGGCGTCCGCCTCCGCGGCCGGGACGCTGGTGTCGATGCTTACGCTCGGCCTGCCGACGACCGCGACCGCCGCCGTGATGCTGGCCGCGTTCCAGCAGTACGGCATCCAGCCGGGCCCGCTGCTCTTCGACCGCGAACCCGACCTGGTGTGGGGCCTGATCGCGTCGCTGTTCGTCGGGATGTTCCTGCTGCTGCTCATCAACCTGCCGCTGGCGCCGGTCTGGGCCAAGCTGCTGCGCATCCCGCGGCCGTATCTCTATGCGGGCATCCTCTTCTTCGCGGCGGTCGGCGCGTACGCCGTCAGCGGCGAGGCGGTCGACCTGGTCATCCTGCTGGTGATCGGCCTGATCGGGCTCGGCATGCGGCGCTACGGGCTGCCGGTGCTGCCGGCGATCATCGGCGTCATCCTCGGCCCGGCGGCCGAGCAGCAGATGCGCCGGGCGCTCCAGCTCAGCGACGGCAGCCTGAGCGGCCTCGTCAACACCCCGTTCGCGGTCACGCTCTACGCCGTCATCGCGCTGATCCTGCTCTGGCCCCTGGTCAGGCGGCTCGTCACCAGCGACGCAGCACGAGCGCGACGCGGATCACGAACGCCGTAGCCCCGGCCGCCTTCGCGGCCGTCAGCACCCCCACCCTTGCGTCGCCGCGCACCGCGTCGAAGAACAGCGCGGGCGCGGCGACTGCGAGGAACACCGCACCCGCAAGCAGTGCGGCCGTGACGGCCGCGTACACGATCTCGACGGTCATTGCGTCCCGTTGGCTCTGCGTCCTCGGTCCCCGCATTTCCAGCCCCCTCATACTCCGAACTCTATCCCCGGAGCGCCGTGTTCAATCCGTTGCACACCGGCCGTCACATCCCGCTCACGGGCTGGTACGGTGCCATGCCATGGCAACGGGGAGCGCCGAAGGCGCGGTCGTTTCTCAATGGCGGGAGATCCGCGCGGTGCACGCGCGGGCGGTGGGCGAGCTGGACCGTGAGCTGCATCGATACGGCATCGGGGCCAGCGACTTCGAGGTGCTGGACGTGCTCCTCGGCATGGCGAACTCGGGTGACAAGGCGAGCCTGCGGGTGCAGGAGCTGGCGGACCGGGTGCACCTGAGCCAGAGCGCCCTGTCCCGCCTGGTCGGCAGGCTGGAGAAGCACGGTCTGGTGACCCGCGGCATGTGCCCCGAGGACCGCAGGGGCGTGCAGGTGTGCGTCACCGACGCGGGCCGCAGGCTGCACGCCGAGGCGCTGCCGGTGCAGCGGGCGGTGCTCGCCCGCACCGTCGGCGTCAGATGACCGGCCGGCCCGGTTCCCGGGCCCGGCTCCTCACGTCCCGCGCGGGCGCCCGCCGTTCTGCACGGCCTGCATCGCGTACGCGATGAGCGCCGCCGCCCCGGCGAGCAGCGCCACCGTGCTCAGCGCGGCGCGCAGCGAGAACCAGTCGGCGAGGAAGCCGATCGCCGGCGGCCCGAGGAGCATGCCGCCGTAGCCGAGCGTGGACGCGGCGGCGACGCCGTTCGGGCCCGCCAGTTCGCCGGCGCGGCCGATCGCTATGGGGAATATGTTGGCCAGGCCGAGTCCGGTGAGGGCGAAGCCGGCCAGGGCGCCCCAGACGTACGGGGAGAAGGAGCCGAGCAGCATGCCGACGCAGGCGGTGGCGCCGCCGGCGACGAGGGCGCGGTTCTGGCCGAGCCGCAGCAGCAGCGCGGTGCCGGAGAGCCGCCCCGCGGTCATGGCGAGGGCGAAGACGGAGTAGCCGGCGGCGGCCAGCCCTGGTCCCGCGTCCAGGGACTCCTTGAGGTGCAGCGCGCTCCAGTCGGCCATGGCGCCCTCGCCGTACGCGGTGCACAGCGCGACGAGCCCGAGCACGGCGACGAGCAGCCGGGTGCGCCCGGCCGGCCGCTCCGCCGCGGCCGGCCCGCTGCCCGCCCCGGCCTCCGGGGCGTTCGCGTGCGAGCCGTCGGCGACCGCCGGCGCGGGCGGTCGCTTCGCGGCCGGAAGGGCGAGGAGCGCGGGCCCGGCGAAGGCGGTGACCGCGAGCCCGAGC
This sequence comes from Streptomyces sp. CMB-StM0423, assembly GCF_002847285.1. Taxonomy (NCBI): domain Bacteria; kingdom Bacillati; phylum Actinomycetota; class Actinomycetes; order Kitasatosporales; family Streptomycetaceae; genus Streptomyces; species Streptomyces sp. CMB-StM0423. The sequence continues at coordinate 7,485,535 of NZ_CP025407.1, forward strand.
AGCGCGAGGAGCAGCAGGTGCCGGGTGGGGGAGAGGTGTCCCGCGACGAGCGCGCCGAGCCCGGCGCCGAGCATCCCGCCGAGGCTGAACGCCGCGTGGAAGCTGGGCATCACCGGCCGCCGCAGGGCGGCCACCAGGTCGACGGCCGCGCTGTTCATGGCGACGCTGATGGAACCGAACGCGGCGCCGAAGACCACCAGGACGAGGCCGAGCGCGAGCGCGGAGCGGGTCAGCGGCGGCAGCACCACGCCGGCCGACAGCAGCGCGGCCGTGCCCACGGTCACGGCGTGCGCGCCGTAGCGGCGGATGAGCCCGCCGGTGAGCACCATGGTCGCCACCCCGCCCGCGGACACGCCGAGCAGCGCGAGACCCAGCGCGCTGGGCGAGGCGCCGGTCTGGTCCTTGATGTCCGGGATCCGGACGACCCAGCCGGCGAAGACGAAGCCGTCGAGGGCGAAGAAGACGGTCAGGACGGTACGGAGGCGGGCGAGCTGGGCTCCGGCGGGGCCGCGGGGCACGGTGGTGCCGCGCAGTGACCGGGGGAGCGCCGCCCGTATTTTGTTTAGCGTCGGCACAAAGACAGAATAGAAGCGTGACGCCGACTCGTACAAGGCCCGCGGGACCCGAGAGGGGCCGCAGCGCGCTGGGCCCCGCGCTGGAGCTCGTCCACACCGGCCGGGCGCCCACCCGCGCCGTGCTCACCGCAGAACTGGGCGTGACCCGCGCCACCGCGGGCGCCGTCGCGGCGGAGCTGGCGGCGCTGGGCCTGATCACCGTGGACTCCCGGCCCGCCGCCGCCGGACACCAGGGCCGGCCCTCGCACGGCCTGTCCGTCAACCCCGGGGGCCCCGTCGTGCTCGCCGCGCAGGTGCACGCGGACGGCTTCCGCGCCGCGCTCGTCGGGCTCGGCGGCCGCATCGTCGCCACTGCCCCCGGCTGCGGTACGGTCCCGGCCGACCCCGCGCACGTACTCGCCGCGGTCGTCGAGGAGGGTGCCAAGCTGCTCCGCGCCACCGGGCGGACCTGCGTGGGCGCGGGTCTGGCCGTGCCGTCCGCGGTCGCGGAACCGGACGGCGAAGCGCTCAACCCGCTGCACCTCGCCTGGCCCGCGGGCGCGCCCGTACGCCGTATCTTCCACGACTGCCTGACCGCCTCCGGCATCGAGTTCGCCGCCGCCCCGCGGGCGTTCACCGGCAACGACGTCAACCTCGCCGCCCTGGCGGAGCACCGCCACGGCGCGGGGCGCGGCTCCGCGCACCTGCTGTGCGTCGCCACCGGGCACCGCGGCGTCGGCGGGGCGCTCGTCCTCGACGGGCGGCTGCACACCGGCAGCGCCGGGCTCGCGCTGGAGGTCGGCCACCTGACCGTCAACCCCGACGAGGGCCTGCCCTGCCACTGCGGCAGCCGCGGCTGCCTGGACGTCGAGACCGACCCGCTGGCGCTGCTGACGGCCGCGGGCCGCGCGCCGGGCCCCGAGGTCTCCCTGCTCCAGCAGGCCCGCGAACTGGTACGCGACGAGCACGCGGACCCGGCCGTCGCCGCCGCCGTCGAACTGGTCGTGGACCGCCTCGGCCTCGGCCTCGCGGGTCTCGTCAACATCCTCAACCCCGACCGCATCATCCTCGGCGGCCTGCACCAGGTCCTGCTGGCCGCCGCCCCCGAGCGGCTGCGCGCGCGGGTGGCGGACCGCAGCCTGTGGGGGCGCAGCGGCGGCGTCCCGGTGCTGGAGTGCACGCTCGACCACAACAGCCTGGTCGGCGCGGCAGAACTCGCCTGGCAGCCCGTGCTCGACGACCCCCTCGGGGTCCTCGCGGGGTGAGCGCGGGCGGGGCCGCCCCGCCGCGTACCGATGACTTCCGGGCCGCCCGCCGGTCCCACCCTGCAGACTCGGCAGTCCGCAGACCACCGGAGGAAAGGCGCCCCATGGCAAAGCTGCTGTTCTCGGCGACGATGTCGCTCGACGGATTCATCGCGGGACCGGGCGGCGACATGTCCTGGCTCGCCGACCACCTCGGGGACAACCCCACGGTCGACGGGCTCGTCCCGCGGGTCGGCTCGATCCTCTCGGGCGCGCGGAGCTTCTTCGGCGACGACCCGCACCGCGGCACGGAGAACGAGGGCGAGGCATTCGGCGGCGGCTGGGAGGGGCAGCAGTTCGTGCTCACCCACCACCCGCCGGTCCAGCCCGTCCCGGGCGTCACCTTCGCCGATGACCTCGACACCGCCGTCACCGCCGCCAAGGCCGCCGCGGGTGACGGCTACGTGAACGTCATCGGCGCGAACGTCGCCCGCCAGTGCATCGAGGCGGGCCTGCTGGACGAGGTCCTGGTCTTCACCACGCCGGTCTTCCTCGGCGACGGCGTCCGGCTCTTCGACCGCCCAGGCGGCACCCGGATCCGGCTGGAGCAGGTACAGGTGTCCGCCCTGCCGCACTGCACCGGCATCTGGCTGCGCGTCGTCGGCTGAGCGGCCGTACGGACCCGCCGCCCCGGTCGCGGGCTGCCGCGGCCCGGACCGCCGTCCGGTCCCCGGCGCCCGCGCCGGTGGGGGGTTGCCGCCCGCCCGGCCGGCCAGGTGCCGGGTCCGGCACGGCCGGGCGGGGCGGCTACGGAACCGCCGCCAGGCTGCGGGGAAGCGAGCGGACCCGATGCCGCACAGTCAACTCGCCACCCGTGGCCACCGGGAGGGCGCACACGCCACGACTGCGGGCGCGCACTTCACACCCCGTGTGAAAGTCCCTCGGTTACGCTGGCGAACACCCTGCTCGCAGGAGGGCACATGGAGCCCAATACCCTGCTCGACGCGGCACTCGACGAAGCCGGGATCTCCCACGCCGGGCTCGCCGCGCACGTCAACCGGGCCGGCGCGGCCCGCGGACTGCGGCTGCGCTACGAGCACACCGCCGTGGCCCGCTGGCTCAAGGGCCAGCGACCACGCGGCCAGGTGCCCGACGTCATCTGTGAAGTGCTGGCCGAACGGCTCGACCGCCCGGTCACGCTGGACGACATCGGCTTCGGCGCCGCCGGCGGCCCCTCGGCCGCCGCGCCGCTGGCCCGCTTCGTCGAGCGCGCCACCGCCCTGTGGCGCTCCGACGAGCAGCAGCACCCGCACGTCGTCAGCGCCCGCGCGCTCACCGGCACCCCCGCCGTCATCCCGGTGTGGGAGTGGGAGAACCCGCCGGAGGACGGCGACGTCTCCCGTACCGGACCCGTGCACGTCAGCGAGGCCGACGTCACCACCCTCAAGGCCGCCCGCGCCCACTACGAGCAGATGTACCGCAAGGCAGGCGGCATGGCGACCCGCGCCCGCGTCGTGCGCTTCCTCAACTCCGAGGCGGCGCCGCTGCTCCGCGGCTCGTACGGCGACGAAATCGGCCGCCGGCTGCACCGGGCCACCGGCGGCCTCGTCGCCGTCGCGGGCATCTGCGCGTACGACTCGGACGCCCTCGGCCTCTCCCAGCGCTACTTCCACCAGGCGCTGCGGCTGGCCAAGGCCAGCGGGGACCGGGGCTTCGGCGCGTACGTCATCGCCATGCTCGTCAACCAGTCGCTGTTCCTCAGGGAGTACCGCCAGGCGGTCGCGTTCGCGGAGGCCGCGCTGCGGGCCGCCGACCAGGACGTCAGCCCCGCCCTGGCGGCCGATCTGTACGCGATGCAGGCCAAGGCGTACGCCTTCCTCGGCGACCGCTCGGGCACCCTGGACTGCATCCGTCGCGCCGAGTCCGCCGCCGGGCGGATCAGCGCACGCCAGGAGCCGGCCGAGACGGACTACGTCCAGCCGGGTCTGGTCAACGTGCAGGTCGCCGAGGCGCTCTTACGCATCGGGGACCTGCGCGCCGCCCGCGAACAGGCGGCGACCGCCGTGCACCGGCCCGCCCACGACCGGGGGCGGGTGCACCGGCTGGCGATTCTGAGCCACGTCGAGCTGCGTCAGGGGGACGCCGAGGAGGCGGCGCAGGCGGCGCTGGAAATGGCAAGAGCGGCCAGAGGGATGGAGTCGCAGCGGCTGCGGGACAGGTTGCGCGCGGTCCGTCGCCATCTGACCGAGACCGGCGGAGGGGGGACCGCCGAGGCGGCAGAGCTGATCGACGCAGCGTTGCGCGTTCCGCTCTGAGGCGGGGGCCGTCACCGCCACTGGACGGCGACAAGGGGGACTACGTGCGATGGAGGAATCTCAGGGAGCACACCGTGTACGAAAACCGCTGGTTCCGCGTCAACCTGGCCGACGTGGAACTCCCGGACGGGCGCCACCTTGACCACTACCTGATCCGCCTGCGACCCGTCGCCGTGGCGACCGCGGTCAACGAGGCGAACGAGGTGCTGCTGCTCTGGCGGCACCGTTTCATCACCGACGTCTACGGATGGGAGCTGGCCGCCGGGGTGGTGGAGGACGGGGAGGACCCCGAGGCCGCCGCCGCCCGCGAGATGGAGGAGGAGACCGGCTGGCGGCCCGGCCCGCTCACGCACCTGATGACCGTCGAGCCGTCCAACGGCCTGACGGACGCCCGGCACCTCATGTACTACGCCACGGAGGCGGTGCAGATCGGCGACCCCGAGGACGACTTCGAGTCCGACAGACGCGAGTGGGTGCCCCTGAAGGGGGTGCCCGACATGGTCGGCCGCGGGGAGGTGCCCGCCGCGAATATGGCCGCCGCGCTGCTGATGCTCCATCACCTCCGCCTCGGCGCCTGACCAGCGCACACCCGGCCGCCGGCCCCGCCACTGCGGGACCGGCGGCCGGTGCTCGATGGCCGTGTGCGCCGCTCACCGGCCCAGGGCCTGCCATAACGCCAGTACCATCGCCGCCGCGCCGGTCAGCGCGGCGATCGACGGCAGCGGCCAGCGCGCGTGCTCAAGCGAGGTGACGCGTGCCGTCAGCTCGTCGATCTCCCGCTCCATCTGCTGACTGCGCTGCGACAGCAGTGCGAGCCGCCCGTCGATGCGGGCCAGGCCCACGTCGAGTGAGCGCCGGATCTCGGCGAGCTCGGACACGACCGCACTCGTGTCGGTTTCCGTGGCCACGGTCTGTTCTCCTTCGTCCCGTCCGTGCCCCGTGTCCGCTTCCATGGAAGCGCTACCAGGGGGCGCGCGGCAGCGTGTGGAGGGTGCATATGCACGTGCTCCGGGCGCACCCCGTGTGAATAAGTCACGCACGGTGACGGCCGCCGGCGTACGAACCGGCTCACGCCCCCCCGTGGACGGCGGCCGGAAGCAGCCGGAGACCGCCCGAATACTCCGCCGGGAGCAGGTCAGGTGCCGCTGGCCGTACGACGACCCGGACCCCCTCCCGGCGGGAGTCTCGATGGTGTCGGCACCACAGAAACCATCGAGGAGTTGAGAACGATGAACACCCTGGCGCACTGGAACGACGGCGGACCCGGACCCTGGATCCTGCTCTTCCCGCTCATGTGGGCACTGGTCCTCGGCGGCCTGTTCTTCTTCGTCCGCCGAGTCGTCTGGCGCGGCCGCGGCACCCCCTGGCAGCGGTTCCGCGGCGGTCCCGGCGGACCGGGCGGCCCTGGCGGCTCCGGCTACGGCGAGCAGTCGCCGATCGCCGTCCTCGGCCGGCGCTTCGCCGCCGGTGAGATCGACGAGGACGAGTACTGGCGCCGGCTGTCCGTGCTGAACGAGGAGTTCGGCCGCCGCGGCGAGACCAAGGGCGGTGCGGCATGACATCCGCGACCACCGCCCCCGTACGCACCGGCGCGGCCGCCCGCGTCATCGACGCCGTCAAGGTTTACGGCAGTGGCGACACCGAGGTCCGGGCGCTCGACGGCGTCGGTGTCGCCTTCCCGGCCGGCCGGTTCACGGCCATCATGGGCCCCTCGGGGTCCGGGAAGTCCACGCTGATGCACTGCGCGGCCGGCCTCGACACGCTCACCGCGGGGGCCGCCTTCATCGGCGACACCGAGCTGGGCGCGCTCGACGACAAGCGGCTGACGATGCTGCGCCGCGACCGGATCGGCTTCGTCTTCCAGGCGTTCAACCTGCTGCCGACGCTGACCGTCGCGGAGAACATCACGCTGCCGATGGACCTCGCGGGCCGCCGCGGCGACCCCGCGTGGATCGACTCGCTGATCGACGTGGTCGGCCTGCGCGACCGGCTGCACCACCGGCCCGCCGAACTGTCCGGCGGCCAGCAGCAGCGCGTCGCCGTGGCCCGCGCCTTCGCCGGCCGCCCCGACGTCGTCTTCGCCGACGAGCCCACCGGCAACCTCGATTCGCGCTCCGGCGCCGAGGTCCTGGGCCTGCTCGCCGGCACCGTGCGCGAACTGGGCCGCACCGTCGTCATGGTCACCCACGACCCGGTCGCCGCGGCCTACGCCGACGAGGTGGTCTTCCTCGCCGACGGCCGCCTCGTCGACCGCATGGCCGCGCCCACCGCGGACCGCGTACTGGACCGCATGCAGCGCTTCGTGGGCGAGAGCCCCCGTACGACACCGTCCCTGGACACCACCGCGGAGAGGAAGAGCCCGTCATGAGCGGCACCCGCGCGTCGCTCCGGCTGAGCATGGCCGGATTGCGCACGCACAAGCGGCGCTTCGCCGGCACGTTCTTCGCCGTGCTCCTCGGCGTCGCGTTCCTCGGGGGCACCCTCGTCATGGGGGACACTCTCAGATCCAGCTTCGACGCCATGTTCGGCCGCGCCACCAGCGGTACGGACGCGGTGGTGCGCGGCGACGACATGATCACCACCCCTGGCGAGTCGTTCGGCACCCGCAGGACCGTCCCCACGGAACTGGCGGACGAGATCGCGCGGATGCCGGGCGTCGCCGCGGCCGAGCCCCGCATCGAGGGCCCCGGGCAACTCCTCGACGAGGACGGCGAGCCGGTGGGCGGCGGGGGCCCTCCGACCCTGGCCGGCAACTGGATCGCCGACAAGGAGCTGAACTCCTACCAGATCGACGAGGGCCGGGCGCCCGAGCGCTCCGGTGAGGCGGTGATCAACCGGGGCGCCGCGAAGGACGCCGGCCTGGGCATCGGCGACAGCACGACCGTGCGCACCCCCGACCCGCTCAAGGTGACGATCGTCGGCATCTCCACCTTCGGCGGCGAGGACGCCATGGGCCAGACCAGCTTCACGGCGCTGACCCGGGCCGACGCGGAGAAGTACCTGACCGCCGAGCCGGGCCGGGCCACGAGCATCCAGGTCCGCGCGGGCCCGGGGGAGAGCCAGACCGCGCTGGTCGAGTCCCTGTCCCCGGCGCTGCCCGACGGCATCGAGGCCGTCACCGGGCAGGAGGTCACCGAGGAGAACCAGGACCAGATCGCGGGCCAGTTCCTCAGCGGCTTCACCGCGGGACTGCTCGGCTTCGCGGGCGTGGCCATGCTGGTCGCGACGTTCAGCATCTACAACACGTTCGCGATCGTCGTCGCCCAGCGCACCCGCGACAACGCCCTGCTGCGGGCGCTCGGCGCCACCCGGCGGCAGGTCGTCGGCCAGACCATGGCCGAGGCCCTGGTGGTCGCCGTGCTCGCCTCGCTCGTCGGGCTCGCCGGCGGCGTGGGGATCGCGGCCGGGCTCCAGGCGCTCTTCCCGGCGGTCGGATTCCCCTTCCCCGACGGCGACTTGGTGATCAGCGGGCTGTCTCTCGCGCTGCCGTTCGCCACCGGCGTCGTGGTGTGCCTGGCCTCCGCGCTGGCGCCCGCCGTCCGCGCCGGCCGCACGTCGCCGCTGGCGGCGCTGCGCGAGACGGCCGTGGACGACTCGGGCTCCTCCCGGGTACGCGCCCTCGTCGGCGGCGTGCTGACCGCCGCGGGCGCCGTGCTGACGGTGTACGGGGCGTCCTCCGGCCCGTCGGTGATGCTGACGGTCCTCGGCGCGGTCGTCACGCTCGCCGCGTTCGTGGTGCTGGGCCCGGTGGCGTCCTCGTACGCCGTACGGATCCTCGGCGCCCCGCTGCGCCGCATGAACGGCCGCCTGGCCCGCCGCAACGCGCTGCGCAGCCCGAAGCGCACCGCGGCGACGGCGACCGCGCTGATGATAGGCGTCGCCGTGGTGTCGCTGTTCACGGTCTTCGGCGCCTCGCTGAAGTCGACGATGGACCAGACCGTCTCGCGCGCCTTCGCCGGCGACGTGGCGGTGCGGGTACCGGCGTTCGGGCCGGAGAGCGGCGCGCTCAGCCCGAAGGTCGCCCCGGCGGTGGCGGAGCTGCCGGAGGTGGAGCACGCGCTCGGCCTGGGCACCGGCGTGGCCCGGGTCGACGGCGACGGGCGGGCGCTGACGGTCACGGATCCCGGGCGGATGGGCGACGTGCTGGACCTCGGCACGGTCCGGGGCAGCCTGACCGGCCTGGGCACGGACGGGGTCGCGGTCTCCAAGAGCGAGGCGGACGACCACGGCTGGCAGGTCGGCAGCACCGCGCGGTTCGCCTTCACCGACGGCGAGAAGCAGCCGTTCACCGTACGGGCCGTCTACGACCAGGCGGACCTGGCCGGTGACTACGTCCTCACCCGCGAGGCGTGGGAGCCGCACCGCATGCAGGACTCCGACTCGCTGGTCCCGGTCGCCTTCAAGGACGGCGTGGCCGAGGCGGACGGCAAGGCGGCGGTGGAGAAGGCCGCCGAGCGGTACGGCAACCCGGAGGTGCAGACGCGCGACGAGTTCGCCGAGTCCTCGGCGGCGGGCGTCGACATGATGCTGACGCTGGTGTACGCGCTGCTGGCGCTCGCCGTGCTCATCGCGCTGCTGGGCATCGCCAACACACTGACCCTCGCCGTGCACGAGCGGACCCGCGAGCTGGGCCTGCTCCGCGCGGTGGGCCAGACCAGGGCGCAGCTCCGCGCCATGGTCCGCTGGGAGTCGGTGCTCGTCGCCGCCTTCGGCACGGCGGGCGGCCTGACGCTCGGCGCGTTCCTCGGCTGGGCCATGACGAAGGCGACGGACTCCTCCGGCGACGGGGTGTTCACGGTGCCGCCGCTGCAGTTGGCGATCGTCGCCCTGGTCGGCCTCACCGCAGGCGCCCTGGCAGCCTGGCGTCCGTCCCGACGGGCGGCCAAGCTGGACGTCCTTGGCGCGATAGCGACGGAGTGACCGGCGCAGGTACGCGGCACACGGCCCGTCCGGCTCCGCAGGGAGCGGGACGGGCCGTCGTCACTTCAGCCGAAGTCCGTCCTGCCGCGGGCGGTGCGTACCGCTTCGAGGAAGCGGCCCGCCGCCTTCTCGCCCGACTCCTCGTGCCTGCCCCGCTCGCCCGTCAGCGTCAGCACGTACTGTCTGCCGTTGACCGACGCCACCGCCCGGTCGCCGCGGCCGAACCACGGGCGGGCCGCGCGCACCTCCTCGACCGGGGCGCTGTCGATCTGGGTGCCGTAGCTGGTCAGCAACTCCAGCCGGCCGTCCTTGATATGCACCTGTCCCGCCCGGGTCAGTGAGCGCAACCAACGCCCTATCCGTACCCCGTGAGCCGTGTACTCCGTCTCCGCCACGCCGACCCTCCTCGGCTCCCCCACAGCGCTCCCCTGAAGCGATGAGCGCGCATGGGCGGCACCGCCCCGCGACAAGGAGGCGGCACCAGCACTCCTGCCAGTGTGCCCACGACCGGCCGAGGTGGCCAGAGGCCCCGCATATGATCGGGTGGTGACCGCCAGCGCACAGCCCCCGGCCGCCGCGCCCGGCGGCGCCCTCCCCACCCTCGACGTCGACCGCAGCGACCCCGCCGCCCGCGCCTGGCTCAAGGAGGCCGTGCGCAAGGTGCAGGCGGACGCCAACCGCACCGCAGACACCCATCTGCTCCGCTTCCCGCTGCCCGAGCGCTGGGGCATCGACCTGTATCTCAAGGACGAGTCCACCCATCCCACCGGCAGCCTCAAGCACCGCCTCGCGCGCTCCCTCTTCCTCTACGGCCTCTGCAACGGCTGGATCCGCCCCGGCAAGCCCGTCATCGAGGCGTCCTCCGGCTCCACCGCCGTCTCGGAGGCGTACTTCGCCGACCTCATCGGCGTCCCCTTCATCGCCGTGATGCCGCGCACCACCAGCAGCGAGAAGACCCGCCTCATCGAGTTCCACGGCGGCACCTGCCATCTGGTGGACGACCCGCGGACGGTGTACGAGGTGTCGGCCCGGCTCGCCGAGGAGACCGGCGGCCACTACATGGACCAGTTCACCTACGCCGAGCGGGCGACGGACTGGCGCGGCAACAACAACATCGCCGAGTCGATCTACACCCAGCTCCGGCTGGAGCGCTTCCCCGAGCCCGCCTGGATCGTCGCCACCGCGGGCACCGGCGGCACGTCGGCCACCATCGCCCGCTACGTCCGCTACCTCCAGTACGACACCCGCGTCTGCGTCGCCGACCCGGAGAACTCCTGCTTCTTCGCCGGCTGGGAGAGCGGCGACCCGGACGTCACCGTCGACCGCGGCTCACGCATCGAGGGCATCGGCCGCCCCCGCATGGAACCCAGCTTCCTGCCCGCGGCCATCGACCGGATGATGAAGGTCCCCGACGCGGCCACCGTCGCCGCCGTACGCGCCCTGGAGCGGGCCATCGGCCGCCGCGCGGGCGGCTCGACGGGCACCGGGCTGTGGAGCGCGCTGCGGATCGTCGGGGAGATGGTCGCGGAGGGCAGCAAGGGCAGCGTCGTCACCCTGATCTGCGACCCGGGCGACCGCTACCTCGACAAGTACTACTCCGACGACTGGCTCACCGGGCAGGGCCTCGACATCGGCCCGTACGCCGCGCACCTCGACGCCTTCCTCGCCACCGGCCGCTGGACCTGCTGACGACCCGGGCGCGAGGCAGCGCGCCGCCCGCGCAGCAACGCCCCGCTCAGCCCTCCACCGGCTCCTGCGGCTCGCCGGCTACCACGACCTCCGGCAGGTGCTCCGCCATCTCCGCCCGCGCCTCGGGGCGCACCCCCGGGTCCGTCACCAGCGCGTCCACCGCGTCCAGCGAGGCGAACGAACTCAGGCCCACCGTGCCCCACTTGGTGTGGTCCGCGACCACCACGACGCGCCGCGCCGCCCGCACCAGATGCCGGTTCGTCTCCGCCTCCGCCAGGTTCGGCGTCGAGAGGCCCGCCTGCACCGATATCCCGTGCACACCGATGAACAGCACGTCGAAGTGGAGCGTGCGGATCGCCTGGTCCGTGACCGGGCCGACCAGCGAGTCCGACGGCGTCCGCACCCCGCCCGTCAGCACCACCGTCGCGCCGCGCGCCCCCGGCTGCTGCGCCGCGTAGAACACGTCGGCCACGCGCACCGAATTGGTCACCACCGTCAGGTCCGGGACCTCCACCAGATGCCGCGCCAGCGCGAACGTCGTCGTCCCGCCGGAGAGCGCGATGGCCGCGCCCGGCGCCACCATCTGCGCCGCCGCGCGGGCGATCTCCTCCTTCGCACCCGTCTCCCGGGAGGACTTGGCCTCGAAGCCCGGCTCGTGCGTGCTCGCCTCGGCCAGCGGCACCGCGCCGCCGTGCACCTTCTCGACGACCCCCTGGCGCGCGAGCGCATCGAGGTCGCGCCTGATGGTCATGTCCGAGACGTTCAGCCGGCGCGTCAGCTCGTTCACCCGCACCCCGCCGCGGCGCCGGACCTCGTCCAGGATGAGGGCCCGGCGCTGTTCCGCGAGCAGGTTCTGGTTGTCGCTCACGCCGTCCGCCCTTCGTCCCGGGGTCGCTTGTCGGGGTCATCTTCCCATGCGGGTACGACACGCGGCGGCGGGTGTTCGGCCACGTGGGAACCCAGCGTCACGATTCTGCTTCGCCTCCCGCGCGGGAAGCTGCACCGGACGGCCGATCCCGGGATGCTGGACACCGGTAGTGACCGCAGGACGGTACGGGGGGCGAGAGGCATGCAGCCGGAAGCGCTGAGCGCCAAGGGGCGCACACCGCCGGGCAGGACGGACGGACCCGAAGGCACGGCCGCGCAGCCGTCGCTGGAACTGCTGGTCCACGGCGTCGGCGGGGCCACTCCGCAGGAGATGCTGGGCGACCCGCGCACGGAGCTGGTCACCGGCGACCACACGGCAGGCATCCACCGCCGCACGGACGACGTGCGGGCGGAGGAACTTACCGGGGGAGCCGCGGGGGAGCAGGGAGAAGGCGGCGGATCCCGTACGGAGCCGGTGCAGGAGGCGTACTGCTGGTCGAACCTGACCTCGGGCAACGGCGCCCGCGCGCTGTGGCTGGTCCTCCTCCCGTTCATGATCGCCAACCTCGCGCACTGGATGCGCCCCGCCGCCCCGTCGCGGCACGGCGCGCACCGGGCGTACGACATCCTCGTGCGGATCTTCGCGCTCACGCTCACCGTGCAGCTCGTCCTGGCCGCCGGCGAGGTGACGCTCGACCTGCTCGCCTGGCAGTGCGCGGGCAGCACGCACTGCGTCGCCGACAAGTCGTGGCTCGGCTTCATGTCCGCCGAGTCCGGCGGCTGGTTCGGCGGGCCAGGACGGCGGCTCGCGCTGGCCGCGCTGGTCCCCGTGCTGCTGACGGCGCTGCTGTGGTGGCTGTCGCGGCGCACCTGGAGCATCTACGAGTCGGCCAAGCCCTCGCCCCGCGCGGCCGCCCCCGGCACCGCCGGCGAGCAGCCAGCGCTGTCCCTGCCCGGCTTCTGGTACGGGCGCCGCCTGGTGGCCCGGCTGCGCGCCGCGCACACCGCCACCGGGCTGCTCGCCGTCGCCTCCGCGCTCATCGCCGTCACCATGGCGGCCGACGACGACACCGGCGGCGGACTCCGGGCCACCGGCTGGGTCCTCGGCGCCCTGACCGCCGCCGGCTGGGTCGCCGTCGTGGCCCTGGTGTGCCGCTCGGGCCGTACGGAGGCGGAGCCGGACATGGGCGAGGACCGCCGCGCCGTACGGGCCCTGCCCCTCGCCGCGCTCGCGCTGCTGGCGGCCGTACTCGTGCACACCGCCTGGTCCCGGCCCGACTGGGTCTCCACCGGACGGCTGCCCGGCACCTCGGTCTTCGGCGGCCTCGCCGTGGCGCAGGGCGTGCTCGCCGCCGGGCTCGCGGTCACCGGTTGGGTGCTCCAGCGCCGCGCCACCGGCGAGCCGCCCGCGCTGCGCGGCCTCGGCGGCGCCTGCGTGGCGCTGCTGGCCAGCGCGGTGGCCGGGGTCTTCTCGGGCGGCGTCGCCCAGCGTGTCGCCGACTGGCTGGACCGCGGCGCCACCCCCGGCGAGAACGGCCCGCTCGCGGGCCCGCCCGTGGTGCTCTCCTGGCAGGCCACGGCGATACCGCTGATCGCCCTGCTCGTGCTGCTGCTGGCGCTGGCCGGCGGCTGGCGGATGTGGGTGCTGCGCCGCCGGATCGCCACCGAGGTCGCCGGGCTCTACCCCACCGAACACCGCTACACCGAGGACAACGACCCGCGCACCGGCCGCATCGCGGGCGCCATCGCCCGCGCCCGGCTCACCGACGACGCGCCGCCCGCGCTCGGCGCCGCCGCGCTCGCCACCCTGGTCCTCGGCGCGGGCGCCGTCCTCGGCGCCTGGCTCACCGACGAGGTTCCAGGCAAGGCCGCCCACGGCGCCCCGGGACCGCTGCCGGGGCTGGCCCAGACCGGGCAGGCGCTCGGCTCCTGGATGATGGGCGCCGGGGTCATCCTGCTGCTGGCCATGGGCCGGCAGGCGTACCGGGATCCCAAGTCGCGCCGTACGGTCGGGATCCTCTGGGACGTCGGCACCTTCTGGCCGCGCGCCGCCCACCCCTTCGCGCCCCCCTGCTACGCCGAGCGCGCCGTGCCCGACCTCGCCTGGCGGACCAGCACCTGGACCACCCGCACCGGCGGCTGCCTCGTCATCTCCGGGCACTCCCAGGGCAGCGTGCTCGCCGCCGCCGCGGTCTGGCAGCTCGATCCGGACATCCGCGGCCGGGTCGCGCTGCTGACGTACGGGTCACCGCTGCGCCGGCTCTACGGGCGCTGGTTCCCGGCGTACTTCGGCGACCGGGCGCTGGCGGAACTCGACGACCAGACGCACGCCTGGCGCAACCTGTGGCGGCTGACCGACCCCATCGGCGGCCCGGTGCGGCCCACGCCGCCGGACGGGCGGCCCAGCGACGTCGACCGCAAGCCGCTCAAGGACCCGCTCGCCTTCGAGCGCACGCCCGAACACCCGCTGCCCGCCGCGATCAACGCGCACTCCGGCTACCAGGCCGACCCGGCCTTCGCCGTCGAACGCGCCGAGCTGATCGCCCGCATCTCCGTCGCCCCCGCCGCACCCGCGGAGGAGTGGCCGCGGCAGGTGCCGCGGCCCGCGGGGGAGCCGGCCGCGGAGACCGCGGACGGCGCGGTGGCTCAGGGCAGAACCGGGATGTCGTCCGCGTAGAGGAGCGTCAGCTCGTCGGTCGTGGGGTCAGGAAGCCGGGCCACGCGGCCGGCGTGCCGCTCCACCATCGCCTCGAACGTCTGCCGGGCGGTACGGCCGTTGCCGAAGCCGGCGCCCTTGGGGATCACGGTGAAGTACTTCAGCAGCGCCTCGTCCGTACCGTCACCGAGGCGGTACTCGTGCTCCTCGGCCTGCTGCGTGACTATCCGCAGCAGTTCCTCCGCGGTGTAGTCGCCGAAGGTGATGGTGCGCGAGAAGCGCGAGGCCACCCCGGGGTTGACGGCGAGGAACCGCTCCATCTCCGTGGTGTAGCCGGCGGCGATCACCACGACCGACTCGCGGTGGTCCTCCATCAGCTTCACGAGCGTGTCGATGGCCTCGCGGCCGAAGTCGCGGCCGGAGTCCTCGGGCGCCAGCGCGTACGCCTCGTCGATGAACAGCACGCCGCCGTGGGCGCGTTCGAACGCCTGCTGGGTGCGGATGGCCGTCGAGCCGATGTGCTCGCCGACCAGGTCGACCCGGGAGACCTCCACCAGGTGCCCGCGCTCCAGCACGCCCAGCGACGACAGGATCTCGCCGTACATCCGCGCCACGGTCGTCTTGCCGGTGCCGGGGGAGCCGGTGAAGACCAGGTGGCGGCGGACCGAGGCGGCCTTGAGACCCGCCTGCCGGCGCCGCCGGCCGACCTCGATCATGTCGGTCAGCGCCCGCACCTCGCGCTTGACGTTCTCCAGCCCGACCAGCGCGTCCAGCTCGGCCAGCACCTCCCGGGCGGGCCGGGCCGCGGGCGCCGCCTCGGCGGCCGGGCGTACGGCACCCGCCGCGCCCGCCTGCTGCGGCGCGAACGCGCCCAGCAGGCCGTCCGGTGCCGGCTCGGTGCGGGCGGCGGGCACGGTGGGGCGGGCGCTCGCCATCTCCGCGCTCTCGTCGCTCGTGCAGTCCTCCACCACGGGACCGCCGCCGGAGCCCTCGGGGGCGGACGGGCCCGCGTCCGCGAACTCGTAGCCGCCGCGCGCGCAGCGCTCCGTACGGCAGCGGGTCAGGGTCGAACGGCAGCCGTCGATGACGTGGAAGCCGTACCCGAGACTGCCGGTGACGCGGCAGCCGGTGAACGAGCCGCGCCCCGCCGCCGAGACGAACACCCCGGCCTCCGTGGGCGAGGTGATCGTGCAGCCCTCCACCGCCGGGTCCGCGCCCTTGGTGATGATGATCCCCGACGCGACCGAGTCGACCGTGGTGTCCCGCACCGTGCCGCCGCTGCCGTGGTCGCGGAACCAGGCGCCGGTCGCCGCGTCCCGGATCCGGCACTGCTCCAGCGCGACCGTGGCGCCGTCGCTCACGGACACCGCCGTGCCGCGGATCTGCGCGAGGTCGGTGTCGGTCGCCTCGACCGCCGAGCCGCGGTCGAGGACGACGAGCGCGTCGGGCACGTCGTGCACCCGGCAGGACGTGAACGACGCGGCGGCGCCGTCGCTCACCCACACCGCGGGGTAGTCGCCGGTGCCGTCGTGGACCTCGCACTGCTCCGCCTCGGCGCGCGTGCCCGCGTCCCACACCGAAAGGCCGTTGCGCCCGAACCGGCGCACGGTGACCCGCGCCAGCCTCGCCTGCGCGCGCGAGCGCAGGTCCACGGCGTTCTCCGGGACGTCGTGGACCTCGCAGTCGGTGAGCTTGACGACGGCCTCGGTGTCGAGCGAGATGCCGTCCCCCGAGGTGCGGTGCACCGTGCAGTCCGTCAGCTCCCCGGAGGCGCGGGACGTCAACTGCACGCCGGCGCCCTTGATCTCGTAGACCTCGCAGCCCACCGCCTCGACCGTGCTGCCCTCGCCGGTGAGCAGCAGCCCGGCGCCGCCCGCGTGGTGGATGCGGCACTGCGACAGGTGCGCGCTCGAACCGCCGCGCACCGCGACGCCGCTGCGCCCGGCGGCCAGCACCTCGCAGCCCTCCAGCACGCCGCCGGACCCGTCGGCGAACGTGACCCCCGTACCTGCCGGGTTGTCGACGGCGCAGCGGCGGACCGTGGGCCGGGCGTCGCCACGGACCTCTATGCCCGCGGCGGAGCGGGTGACGACCCGCAGCCCGGTCAGCTCCGGCCGGCCCGACTCGACGAGCACCGCCGGGACCGCCGCGTCCTCCCCCTCGACGTGCAGCCCCTCGACCACCGCGGACGCCCGGACGGTCAGCGCCACGCCGTCGGCCGGCGCGATGCGGACGGAGCCGACCGCGCCGCCCGGGCCGCGCAGCGTCACCGCCCGCTCCAGCACGACGTTTTCCCGGTATGTGCCCGGGGCCAGCGACAGCACGTCGCCGTCGCCCGCGGCTTCCAGGGCCGCCGCGAGCGACCCGTACTCCCCGGTGCGCCGGCGCCATCGACCGGTCCTGACGGAGCCGGTGTGCGTGACCTGGACGGAGCCCTGTGCCATGTCCTGCTCTGCCCCCACCTCGTGCGTCGGCTTGGCTGAGGCACCACCGTAGCGCGCGCGGCGAGGTCGGCCGGCCACTGTTCAGGGCCGGCCGGTGCTCAGTAGCGCTGTCCGTCCTGGTAGTACGGCCTGGCGTACTGATCCGCGTACGTCTGCGGGGACGCCGGCCGGGCGGGCTGGGCCGGCTGCGGCGGCGCGGGCCGCGGGGCGACGGGGCGCATCGCCTCGTACCCGGGTGGCGCCGACTGCTGCTGCGGGCGCGGCTGTTGCGGCTGGGGGCGCTGCTGCTCGTACCCCTGGTCCCAGCGGGCCGGCTGCGCGGCCTGCTGCGGTATGAACGGCTGCGGCGGTGCCGGCTGGGGGGCGGGCTGGTGGCCGTACACCGTCGGCTGCGGGGTGTGCGCGATGTGCGTCCCGTGCGGTTGGTGGGGGTGCGGCGCGGGAGCGGGGGCCGGCGCCGGGGCGGGCGGCAGGGCGGCGCGGGGCGCGGGCAGGGCCGGCAGGTGGGGGCCGGAGTCGTACGAAGGGACCCGGATCGGGGCGATCTGGGGGGTACCCCGCTCTTCGACCAGACTGTCGTAGATCGGGGTGTCGGGGAAAGCAGGCGCGGCATAGTAGCCACTGCCGTACGGGCGGGGGGAGGTCATACCCCATAAGTTAAGCCCACGATGTGGTCGTTGGGGAGACCGATAAGAGGGTTGTTTTGCGGGTTCCAAGTGACCGACCCTTATCAATGCGTGTCAACACGGGTAAATCAGGCTTCTCGATGTGTTCAGATTCTGTAAAGAGCAGGTGGACGGGGGGAGTTGAGCTACTCGTGCGTACGTACGCGTGCGTTCACGCGTACGTACGCCCCTTCCAGGCGGCGCCCTTGCCGCGGTGGTGCCGTACGGCCGAATCGACCGTCATGAGCAGATACAGCCCGGCCGTGAACGGCAGCAGCGCGGCGGCCCACGGCGGCTGTCCGTAATACCGCAGCACGGGCAGGTACGTCCCCGCCATCACGGCCCACGCGAGCGCCCCCGCGACGGCGACCCCGGGCGCGCCGCCCAGCAGCCCGGCGGCCACCGCCAGCGGCGGCACGAGGTACACCAGCGCGAGCCCGCCCACGGCGGCGGCCAGCAGCAGCGGACTGTGCCGCAGTTGGGCGTACGCGCTGCGCGAGACCATCCCCCACAGCTCGGCGAGACGCGGGTACGGCCGCACGCTGTCGACCCGCTCGGCGAGCCCCAGCCAGATCCGGCCACCGGTGCGCTTGACCTCCCGCGCCACGGACACGTCGTCGATGAGCGCACCGCGCACCGCCTCGGGGATCCTCGCCCGGCGGGCGGCATCGGCCTTGAGCAGCACGCAGCCGCCGGCCGCGGCGGCGGTCCTGCCGCCGGCGCGGTTGACCCAGCGGAACGGGTAGAGCTGGGCGAAGAAGTACACGAACGCCGGCACGACCAGCCGCTCCCAGCCGGTGGCGGTACGCAGCCGGGCCATCTGCGACACGAGGTCGTACCCGCCGGCCTCGGCGGCGGCGACCAACTCCCGCAGGCTCTCGGGCCGGTGGGCGATGTCAGCGTCGGTGAGCAGCAGATACTCGGCGTCGGCCCGGTACGCCTGCTCGATCCCGTGCCGCAGCGCCCAGAGCTTCCCGGTCCACCCCTCGGGAGGCTCACCGGGGGAGGAGACGGTGAGCGGAAGGGCGCGGTCCCCGGCGTTCTCTGCGAGGGTGCGGGCGGTCTCGGCGGTGCCGTCGGTGCTGCCGTCGTCGACGAGGAACACCCGGGCCTCACCCGGATACGCCTGCGCCAGCAGGGACGGCAGGCTGTCGGGCAGCACGGCGGCCTCGTCCCGCGCGGGCACGACGACCGCCACGGAGGGCCACTGCGCGGGCGGCGGCCGCAGCGGCAACCGCACGTCGGTCCGCCAGAAGAGCCCCTGCCCGAGCAGCAACCAGCCCCAGGCACCAAGCGAAAACACGGCGATCCACGCCAGAAGAGTCACCCCCCAAGTCTCCCGCGCCACCCGTCGCCGGGCGAGCACCACGGGGCGGGTCGCGACGGACATCGGCGCGGGAGCGGCGCGGCGGCGGGGGACGAAGGCACGCGGCGGTGCGGCCCCGGCCCGGTCTGAGAACCCGCTCCGACGCGTGCCCCGCGGCCGCCGAGCGCATGTCTCACTGCGCGGGCCCCGTGCTGATGGTGAGGGCTCGGTACGGCGCGCGGCCCGCGCCCCCCGGGCCGCCCCGCCCCCGCGCCTACTCGGGGTGTCCCGCGCGGGAACATTGCGAGCGGCGGCCGTGGTCCGCCAGCGCCAGAGCGGCGTGCCGTTCCGTGCGGCGCTCTCGCCGCAGGCGCTTCGCGCTGCGGCCGCGGCGTACCCGCCCGCGCGCCCCCGCTCGTCGCGGCCCGCACCACCGCCGTCCCCATGTCCTGCGTGGGTTGCCCGCCGTCGGCACCGTGGCCGCGCGACATCCACCAGCGGCTACCACCGGCGGCCGACCCTCATGCCGGTCCCTGCACGCGGCCACCCGCCGCCCTCCCGGACCCCCTGGTCCCGCGCGGCTGCCGCGGCGGGTCGTGCCACCCCCGGGTCCGCTGCGTCCCCGGCCTGTGCCGGGTCGGCGACCTGCCGGTGGTCACGGATCGGCCGGCTCCGCCCGCCCTGCCGGAGGCACTACAGTGACCGGCGTGAAGATCGCGCTTGTGGATTCCGGGCTCGGGCTTCTGCCCGCCGCCGTCGCCGTGCGGCGGTTGCGGCCCGACGTCGAGCTCGTGCTGTCCTCCGACCCCGACGGCATGCCCTGGGGGCCCCGCGAGCCCGGGGATCTGGGGGAGCGGGTGCTCGCGTGTGCGCGGGCCGCCGTCGCGTACGGGCCCGACGCGCTCGTCGTCGCCTGCAACACCGCCTCCGTACACGCCCTGCCCGCGCTCCGCGCCGAGCTGGAGCCCGCGCTGCCCGTCGTCGGCACCGTGCCCGCCGTGAAGCCCGCCGCCGCCGGCGGCGGTCCGCTCGCCGTCTGGGCGACGCCCGCCACCACCGGAAGCGACTACCAGCGCCGGCTGATCCGTGACTTCGCCGGCGGCGTCGCCGCCACCGAGGTGCCCTGCCCCGGCCTCGCCGACGCCGTCGAGCACGGCGACGAGGCCGCCGTCGACGCCGCCATCGCCGCGGCCGCAGCCCGCACCCCCCGCGACGTCACCGCCGTCGTCCTCGGCTGCACCCACTATGAGCTCGTCGGCGAACGCATCCGCGCCGCCGTCCGGCAGCCCGCCGCACCGGCCCCCGCGCTGTACGGCTCCGCCGGCGCCGTCGCCGGGCAGGTGCTGCGCCGTCTCGGCGCCGCCCCCGACCCCGCCGCGGCGCCCTCCGGCGACCTCACCGTCCTCCTCTCCGGCCGCCCCGGCGCCCTGCCGCCCGCCGCCCTCGGGTACGCGGAGGGGCGGCTGCTGGCCGGTGCCCCGGCCCGCTCCGGGGCCGTACCCGGATAGCCGCCGGCCGCACTGCTTCCGCCGCCCGGCTGGCGTACCCTCGGTGTCATGAAGGACGACCGCCCCCGTGTGTGGACCGGGCGGGCCACGAGCCGTGTGCAGTGGCTTCTCGCCCTGATCGGCGCTGCCTGTATGGCCCTCGGCATCGAGCTGGCCGTCGCCGCGCCCTGGACCGGCGGGCTCGCCCCGCTGGTCATGTCCGTCGTCGGCTGCATCGCCGCGGGACTGCTCGTCCTGGCCGGCACCCTCGCCTTCGTGCACGTGGCGGTCAGCGTCGACGACCACGCCCTGGAGATCCGCTGCGGCCACTTCGGGCTGCCGCGGCGCCGCATTCCGCTGACCGAGGTGCTCGCCGCCGACTTCGAGCCCCGCGTCACGCCCCGCCACTGGGGCGGCTGGGGCTATCGCTGGCGCCCCGGCAAGGGCACCGCCGTGGTCGTGCGCCGCGGCGAGGGCCTGGTGCTGCGGCTCGCGAACGACCACGACTTCACGATCACCGTCGACAACGCGGAAGAGGCCGTACGCGCCATCCGCGACCGCCTGCGCCACCCCCTCACCGGCGGCCCCGCCGAGGCGTAGTCCGCCGGTCACACAGCGTTTCCCGGCCGCCCCCCGGCCCCGTTTACGCTTGCGGCCATGGCGACACCCGACTTCATCCGCGAGCTGCGCGCGACCGCCGGCCAGCAACTGCTCTTCCTCCCCGGCATCAGCGCCGTCGTCGTCGACGACGGCCGGGTGCTGCTCCACCGGCGCGCCGACACGGGCCGCTGGTCGATCGTCGGCGGCATCCCTGAGCCGGGCGAGCAGCCGGCGCAGACGGCGGTCCGCGAGGTGCGCGAGGAGACGGGCGTCGTGTGCACGGTGGAGCGGGTCGTGGGGGTGGAGGGGCTGGACCCGATCCAGTACCCGAACGGGGACAAGTGCCAGTTCATGGACATCACGCTGCGCTGCCGCGCGACGGGCGGCGAGGCCCGGGTGAACGACGACGAGGGACTGGAGGTCGGCTGGTTCGACCCGGACACGCTGCCGCCGGACCTGGAGGACTTCGCCCGCCACCGGATCCGGCTGGCGCTCGCGGACGGCCCGACGTGGTTCGCGGAGGCGGCGGCGACACCAGGCGCGTAGCACGCGGCCCACGCCCCCTCAGCCGCCCTGTCAGCCCCCGGCACGCCTGTCGGCCCTCGCGCCCCCGTCAGCGGCTATGTCAGCCCCCCGCGCCGCCCGTCACCGCCGTCAGCTCCGCGAGCAGTTCCGCGCCGCCCCAGTGGCGCCGCTCGCCCGACTTGCTGGCCTCCGCCTCCAGGACCAGCTCCGCCAGCCGCGCGTTCGCCGGCGCCCGCAGGCCGTGGCGCGCCGCCAGCACCGTCACCTCGCCCTGCAGCGTGTCTATCTCCGTGGGGCGCCCCCGCTGGAGGTCGTCCCACATCGACGACCGGGCCTGCTCGTCCACGCGCAGCGTCGCCGCCGCCAGCCGGCGGAAGAGCCAGTCGGGCAGGCGCAGCACCAGCGGCATGAGGCCGGGCGGCACGGGGCTCAGGCGGGCGGGGGCCAGGTTCGCCGCGCGGAAGGCGGCCAGCGCCTCGCGCTGGCAGAGTGCCAGGCAGGCGCGGTACGCGCGCTGCCCCAACTGCTCCCGCAGCGGCAGCCCGGACAGCGCGTTGATCGCGTTGTTGAGGTTCATCAGCAGCTTCGCGTGCTGTACGTCGGGCATGTCGTCGCGCTGCTCGATCTCCAGCCCCGCCTGCGCCATCGCCACCACCAGCGGCGCCGAGCGCTCGCCCCCGTCGACCATCAGCACCCCCGCGGTGCCCTGGTGGAACACGCCGGGGGCGGCCTGCACCACGTTGTACGGGACCATGCCCGTGACCACCGCCCGCCCCGGCAGCCCCTGGCTCAGCACCGCCGGGTTGCGCAGCCCGTTCTGGAAGCTGACGAGCGTCGCGCCGGGGGCCAGGTGCCCGGCCAGTTCGCGGGCGGCCTGCGCGGTGGCCGCGGACTTCACGGTGACCAGTACATAGTCCGCCCCTGCGGCGGCCTGCGGCCCGGTCGCCAGGCGTATCTCGGCCGGTGTGACGCGGCGGTCCGCCCGCCCGCCGCCGGTCAGCAGCAGGCCGCGGGAGCGCAGTACGTCCATCGCCGCCGGCCGGCCGACTAAGGTCACGTCGGCCACCTCCGCCAGCATGCCGCCGAGATGGCAGCCGATGCTGCCCGCGCCGAACACGGCTATCTTCACGGTCCCGCCCCTTCGTCCCCGGCGGCGCCTCCGTGCGCACGCCGACTCCCGCGGCGCACGCCTGCGCCGCCCGTACCCCCGACTGCCTTCCCCGCCGCGAGCGCTCCCATCCGGACCACCGCCGACGGGATCCCCCCGGCACACGCCCGCCCCGGCCGCCCCACGGGCCGCCGCGGGCCCGCTCAGACCTTGCGGTACCCGTACGCCTCCTGCGCCGCCGCCTCCACCGCGTCCAGGTCCGCCCCCGTCGACGCCGTGACCACCGCCGCCACCGCGCCCTCCACGAACGGCGCGTCCAGCAGTCGCGCCCTCGCCGGCAACTCCTCGTCCTCCACCAGCGACTTCACCGTCAGCACCGCGCTGCCCAGGTCCACCAGCAGCCCGACGCCCGCGCCCCGGTCCGCCGCGCGCGCCGCCGCCGCGATGCGGTCCGCGTCCGTGCCGAAGCCGCCGTCCGCCGTGCCGCCCGCGTGCTCGACGGCCACCGTGTCCACGCCCGCCAGCGCCACCGCCATCCCGGCCACCGACTCGGCGACCGCGGCGCTGTGCGAGACCAGCACGAGGCCGACCAGCGGCCCCTCAGTCACCGGACACCGCCTCCGCCGTGTCGGCCAGCGCGCCGACCAGCAGCGCGGACGACGTCGCGCCCGGGTCCTGGTGGCCGATGCTGCGCTCGCCGAGGTACGAGGCCCGCCCCTTGCGGGCCCGCAGCGGAATGGTGTCCTCCGCGCCTTTGCCGGCCGCCGCGCGCGCCGCGCCGTAGCCGTCGCCGAGCGCCGCCACGGCCGGGGTCAGCGCGTCGAGCATGGTCTTGTCGCCGGGCGCCGCGCCGCCGAGCTTGGCGACCGCGCCCACCCCCTCGTCCAGCGCCGCGCGCAGCGCCGCGTCCGTGACCTCGACGTCGTCGCCGAGGGCCTTTCCGGTGGCGCGCAGCAGCGTGCCGTACAGCGGGCCCGAGGCGCCGCCGACCTTCGAGATCAACTGCCGCCCGGAGAGCACCAGCACCGCACCCGGCGTCTGCGGCGGCTCCTCCGTCAGCGCCGCGCGCACGGCGGTGAAGCCGCGCTTCAGGTTGGCGCCGTGGTCGGCGTCGCCGATCGCCGAGTCGAGCTCGGTGAGGCGGTCGGCCTCCCGGTCGACGGCCGCCGCAGTGGTGAGCATCCAGCGGCGGAAGAATTCCGCGTCGAGCACGTGCCGCATCCCTTCTCGTACCTGCCTCTGCACACTCCGTCGGAGCTACCACTACGGGACCGGTGTGCGGGCCCCCTACCGCAGGACCTCACATCCCCCAGCGCAGCCCCGGCGTCCGCACCGGCGCGTCCCAGAGCCGCAGCAGCTCCTCGTCCGCCTGGCACAGCGTCAGTGAGACCCCCGCCATGTCCAGCGACGTCACGTAGTTCCCGACGAGCGTACGGGCCACCGACACGCCCCGCTCCGTCAGCGCCCGCTGCACCTCCGCGTTGAAGCCGTACAGCTCGATCAGCGGGGTCGCTCCCATGCCGTTGACCAGCGCCAGCACCGGGCCCGAGGGCCGCAGGTCCTCCAGGACCGCATCCACCGTCACGTCCGCGATCTCGTGCGACGTCATCATCGGCCGCCGCTCGCGGCCGGGTTCGCCGTGGATGCCGATGCCCATCTCCAGCTCGCCGTCCGGCAGGTCGAACGTGGGGCTGCCCTTGGCCGGCGTCGTGACCGCGCTCAGCGCGATGCCGAAGCTGCGCGAGGACTCCACGACCTTGCGGGCCAGCGCCTCCACCCGCTCCAGCGGCGCGCCCTCGTCGGCAGCCGCCCCGGCGATCTTCTCGACGAACAGCGTCGCGCCGACGCCGCGCCGGCCCGCCGTGTAGAGGCTGTCGGTCACCGCCACGTCGTCGTCCACGAGCACCTTGGCGACCTGGATGCCCTCGTCCTGGGCGAGGTCGGCGGCCATGTCGAAGTTCAGCACGTCGCCGGTGTAGTTCTTCACGATGAACAGCACGCCCCGGCCGGCGTCCACGGCCGCCGCGGCGCGCGTCATCTGGTCGGGGACGGGCGAGGTGAAGATCTCGCCGGCGCACGCGGCGTCCAGCATCCCGGGGCCGACGAAGCCGGCGTGCAGCGGCTCGTGCCCCGAGCCGCCGCCGGAGACCAGGCCGACCTTGTCGGTGACGGGCGCGTCCCGCCGCACCACCACCCGGTTCTCGACGTCGACCGTCAGGTCGGGGTGGGCGGCGGCCATGCCGCGCAGGGCGTCCGGCACCACGGTCTCCGGCACGTTGATGAGCATTCGCATGGGTACCTCCGGTGGCGTTCGCGCCCGGGTGACGATCGGCTCTGGCTTGCCCAGTATCACGGCAGCGGCGGTCCCGGTCACTCCCTGGGCAGGCGTCGGAGGTATACGCGTGCGGGGGGTTTGGCGGCCGTCGCCCGAACGGACGCACGCCGGTGCGGCCCGCTTGCGCATGCGTGTTCGGCACCTAGACTCTGCGGCCACCGTCCGGCCCGTACGACTCACGTCCCTCACCCGTCCCACGCTCGTTCCACCGCAATTCACCTGGGGTGCACCTTGCCGCGGAAGAACCTGACAGCAAACCGGACAACCCTCACCCACCGCGTCCGCTACGCCGCCCGCCACCCGGACCGCGTCCCCCGCTACCTCGCCCGCGCCGGCCGCGACGCCTGGCTGCGGCTGCGCCACCCCCGCGACCACGTCGGGTACTACCGCGCCGTGATGCGCTCCGACTCCGCCGCCGACCCGGAGGCGGCGGTGGGCAGCAAGTCGCACGATCGGTGGCTGGCGCTGGGCAAGATGCAGTTCGACTACCTCCTGGAGCACGGGCTGCGGCCGGGCGACCGCATGCTGGAGATCGGCTGCGGCAACCTGCGGGCCGGCTGGCGCTTCATCGACTACCTGGAGCGCGGCCGCTACTACGGCCTCGACATCTCCCCCGACATCCTCTTCGCCGCCCAGGACACCATCGTGCGGCACGAGCTGCAGGACAAGCTGCCGCGGCTGACGCCCGTACGCGACCTGACCTTCGCCTTCCTCCCGGCCGCGCACTTCCGCGTCGTCCACGCGCACAGCGTCTTCTCGCACTCCCCGCCGCACGTCATCGACGAATGCCTCGCGCACGTCGGCCGGGTGCTGCGGCCCGACGGCTGGTTCGACTTCACCTTCGACCGTACGGAGACCGAGGAGCACCACGTGCTGCGGGAGGACTTCTACTACCGCACCGAGACGCTGGTGGCGCTGGCCGAGAAGCACGGGCTGCGGGCGGAGTTCATGGCGGACTGGGAGCAACTGCCCCACGGCCAGTCCAAGATCCGCGTACGCCCCCCGGCCGCCACCTGACCCCGGACGCCCCATTCGTCCGTACGAACCGGGCCGGAACCCGGGCTCCGGCGTGCGCGCCCGGCGGGTGACAATGGACCCGGCGCACGGCGGGCGCCCGCGCGCCGTTGGGGAGGGGTCCGTATGGGCGTGCCCGAAGGGGAGCCGGATCCGGGGCTGTTCGGGCCCGCGTCCGTGACCTGGCAGTTGCACAGCGACCCGGTGATGTGGATCGGCGGGGTCCGGGCGCTCTACCTCCAGGCGCTGCACCCGCGTGCCGTCCGCGGCGTCATGCAGAACTCCGACTTCCGCGCCGACGCCTGGGGCCGGCTCATGCGCACCGCCGCCTTCGTCGGCACCGTCACCTACGCCGCCGCTCCCGCCGCCGAACGCGCCGGCGCGCGCGTCCGCGGCATCCACCGCCGGCTGCGCGCCGTCGACCCCGCCACCGGCGAGGGCTACCGCGTGGACGAGCCCGCGCTGCTGCTCTGGGTGCACTGCGCCGAGATCGGCTCCTATCTCGATGTCGCCCGCCGCTCCGGCCTGACGATCCCCGACGCGTACGCCGACGCCTACCTACGCGAACAGCGCACCGCCGCCCGCCTCGTCGGCCTCGACCCGGCCACCGTCCCCGGCGACACCGCCGCCCTCGCCGCATACTTCGCCGGCGTGGCCCCCGAGCTGGCCGCCACCCCCGAGGCCGCCGACGTCGACGACTTCCTGCGCCGCCCGCCCGTCAGCGCGCTCCTCGTCCCCGCCCGCCGCCTGCTCTGGCGCCGGGTCGCCGGCCTGGCTTACGCCACGCTGCCGCCGATCGCGCACGAACTCTACGGCCGCCCCGCGCCCCCGCCCGCCGTGGTCGACCGCAGGCTGCGCGCGACGGCCGCGCTGCTGCGCGCCGTACCCGCCGGGCTGCGCTGGCGGCTTCCGCCGCGAAACATACTGAAAGCCATGGACCGCCTCGGTCCCACATCGCGGCCCTCGCCTTCCACGCTCGTACGAACGGCAGCCATACTGGACGAGTCGGGGGATAAGGCCACGGGTAACAGCCACGAGTGACGACGAGGCGGCGGCAGCGACAGCGGGGGCGGCAGGGGGAGATGGCGGAGACCAGGCTGATCCAGGGCCGCTACCGGCTGCTCGAACTCCTCGGCCGCGGCGGCATGGGTGAGGTCTGGCAGGCCCGCGACGAGTCCCTGGGCCGCCGCGTGGCCGTCAAGTGCCTGAAGCCCGCGGGCCAGCACCGCCAGGGGCACCCGCTGTCCACGGCGATACAGGAACGCTTCCGCCGCGAGGCCCGCGTCGCGGCGCTGCTCCAGCACCGCGGCGTCACCGTCGTGCACGACTTCGGCGAGGACGAGGGCGTGCTGTACCTCGTCATGGAGTTGCTCCAGGGCCGCAACCTCAGCCAGTTGCTGGAGGCGGGCGGGCACCGGCCGCTGCCGGTCGAGGAGATCATCGACATCGCGGAGCAGGTCGCGGCGGCGCTCGCGTACACCCATGACCAGGGCGTCGTGCACCGGGACCTGAAGCCCGCGAACATCATGCGCCTCGGCGACGGCACGGTGAAGATCCTCGACTTCGGCATCGCGCGCCTCGCGCACGACATCGGCTTCACCTCGCGCCTCACCGGCGCGGGGGGCATGGCCATGGGCACGCCGCACTACATGTCGCCGGAGCAGATCTCCGGCGGCGGGGGCATCGACCACCGCAGCGACCTGTACTCGCTGGGCTGCGTGCTGTACGAACTCGCCACCGGCGTCCCGCCGTTCGACATGGACGACGCCTGGGCGATCCTCGTCGGCCACCGCGACACGCCGCCGGAGCCGCTGCGCACGCACCGCCCGGAGATCCCGGAGCCGCTGGAACGGGTGGTCTTGGACCTGCTGGCGAAGGCCCCGGAGGACAGGCCGACGGACGCGGGCGACTTGTCGACGCGGCTGCGCGGGAGCCGCGCGGCGGCGGAGGCCGCGGGCCGGGGCAACGGGACGGGGCAGGGCAGCGGAGGCGGCCGGGAGAGCGGGGAGCACGGGCAGGCCCGGGAGAGCGGGGCGACTTCGAGGGAGAGCCGCGGGAGCGGCGAGGCCGGGTTGCCGGCGTGGACCGCGCGCCTGACGGCGGGCGCCCGCTCCGTACGCGCGCCCCGCACGACCCCGGCGCACGGCCGGCCGGAGGACGCGCTGCTACGCACCTGGCCCCCGACGAACGGCACACCCCCGCCCACGTGGCCGGAACGGGGCACGGGCCCGGGCATCCCCACGAACGGCACCTACGGCCCGGGCGGCACGCCGAGCCCGGCCACCGCCTACGCCCCCGTATTGCCCCCGCCGTACGGTCCCGGTCCCGGCGGGGCGTACGGCGAGGGCGGGCCCGCGGCCGGTGCCGACCCTTCCCGCGATCCGTCGCACGGCTCCGCCGGGGCGCAGCGCCCAGGCAGTGCCCCCGACGCCGGACACAGCCCAGGCGCGCACACGCCCGGTGGCGGTCACGGCTCCGCCGGCGGGTACGGATCCGGCGGCGCCCCCAGCGTCCACGGGCCCCTCCCCGCCAACTCCGGTGCCCCCACCGGGCATCACCCCTTCTCCCACGCGCCCCCCTCCTCTCACACCCCGCCCCACTCCACCCACCCGCCGCACCCCTACGCGCCCCCCACCACACAGCCCGGCCGGCCCGCCACCCCCCAGCACGTCCTCGACGCCTTCGCCGGCCGCCACGACGCCGCCGTCAGCCTCGCCCGCCTCGGCCGCTGGGAGGAAGCCGCCGCCGCCCACCGCGCCCTCGGCGCCGAACGCGGTGCCGCGCTCGGCGGCGACCACCCCGACACCCTCGCGTCCCGGCACCAGACCGGCCTGTGCCTCGCGCGCCTCGGCCGCACCGCCGAGGCACTGGAGGAGTTCAGGACCGCCGCCGCGGGCAGGGAGCGGCGGCTCGGCCGGGAGCACGTCGACACGCTTGCGGTCCGGCAGGAGACCGCGTACGCCCTCGGCCAACTCAACCGGCACGCCGAGGCGCTGGAGGTCTACGGCGGCGTGCTCGCGGACCGCGAGCGGACCATGGGCTACGAACACCCCGACACCCTGCGCTGCCGCCACAACCTCGCGTACACCCTCAGCCGCCTCGGCCGCTACGAGGAGTCCTACCGCGTCGCCAGCGAGGTCACCGCCGTCCGCACCCGCGTGCTCGGCGCCGACCACCCCGACACCCTCGTCACCCGCTACGAGGTCGGCCACGCGCTCGGCAGCCTCGGCCACTGGGAGCAGGCCCTCGCGACGTACCGCGAGGTCGCCGCCGCCCGCGCCACCACCCTCGGCCGCGACCACCCCGACACCCAGGCTGCGCGCTACGAGGCGGGCATCTGCCTGGGCCGCCTCGGCCGGCACGAGGAAGCCCTCGGCCACTACGAGACCCTCATCGCCGACCGCACCCAGACCCTCGGCACCCGCCACCCCGAGACGCTCCGCGCCCGCCACATCCGCTGCGTCACCCTCGGCCGCCTCGGCCGCTGGCAGGAGGCGCTGACGGAGGCCCGCGAGGTCACGGCGGTACGCGAACGGGCCCTCGGTCCCGAACACGCCGACACCCTCGCGGGCCGCCGCGAGATCGCCGTCGCGCTGGGCTGGCTGAACCGCTGGGCGGAGGCGCTGACGGTCCACCGCGAGGTCGCGCGCGCTCGCGAACGCACCCTGGGCGCGGTCCACTCGGAGACCCTGTCGAGCCGCCACGACGAGGCCCACTGCCTGGAGCAACTGGGCCGCACGGCGGAAGCGGCGGAGGTCTACCGCCTGGCAGCGTCCCGCCGCGCATCGGGCTGAGACGGGGGTAGGGCGGGCCAGGCGCCGTGGAACGCGCGCCGGGAACCGTCCGGCCGCGGGTCCTGTGCCGCGGGCAGCACCCGGGGGGAGGCGCCGGCCCCGAAGGCCGGGGCGCCTCCGCCCGTACGGCCCCCGCGTCCCGCACGGGCCGTACGTGACCCGGCCGACCCACGCCCGGCGCCGCGCCCTCGTGCCGCGAGCCCCGCTCACGTCCCTCGCAGCGGGGCCCGGCTCGGCTCCCAGCCTCGCGCTTCTCTCTACCGGCATCGCCCGGGCACCCGCCCACCTGCACCCGCCCACCTGCACTCAACCTTCCGGCACCCCCCGGTCGCCGCCCGCAGGGCGCCCCGTGTCCCTCTGGCCCGCCGCGATCTTCCGTGTTACCAAGAGCCATGTCCCTCCGTAGCAGCTACGACGCCGTCGTCGTCGGCGGCGGTCACAACGGGCTCGTCGCCGCCGCCTACCTCGCCCGCGCCGGACGGTCCGTGCTCGTGCTGGAGCGTCTGGACCACACCGGCGGCGCCGCCGTCTCCGCCCGTACGTTCCCCGGTGTCGACGCCCGGCTGTCGCGCTACTCGTACCTCGTCAGCCTCCTGCCCCGCACCATCGTCGACGATCTCGGACTCAGCTTCGCCGTGCGCAAGCGCGCCGTCTCCTCCTACACCCCCGCCGTCCGCGCCGGCCGCCCCACCGGGCTCCTCGTCGAGACCGGCCCCGGCTCCGCCACCCGGGAGTCCTTCGCCGCCCTGACCGGCGGCGACCACGAGTTCGACGCCTGGCAGCGGTTCTACGGCATGACGCAGGACGTCGCCCAGCGCGTCTTCCCCACCCTCACCGAGCCCCTGCCCACCCGCGGCGAGCTGCGCGCCCGTGTCGGCGACGACGACGCCTGGCGCGCGCTCTTCGAACGGCCCCTGGGCGAGACCGTGGAGGAGACCTTCGCCGACGACCTCGTGCGCGGCGTCGTGCTCACCGACGGGCTCATCGGCACCTTCGCCTCCGCCCACGACCCGTCCCTCGCCCAGAACCGCTGCTTCCTCTACCACGTCGTCGGCGGCGGCACCGGCGACTGGGACGTCCCCGTCGGCGGCATGGGCGCGTTCACGGACGCCCTCGCGACCGCCGTCCGCGCGGCGGGCGCCGAGGTCGCCACCGGGCACGAGGCCGTCGCCCTGCACACGGACGGCGAGCAGGCGGAGGTCACGTACCGGAACGCGGACGGCGAAGGGACCGTCGCCGCGCGCACCGTGCTCGTCGGCGCCTCGCCCGCCGCCCTCGCCGAACTCCTCGGCGAGGACCCGCCGCACCCCGCCCCCGAGGGCGCGCAGCTCAAGGTGAACATGCTGCTGCGGCGCCTCCCGCGGCTGCGCGACGAGAGCGTCGACCCCCGGCAGGCGTTCGCCGGTACGTTCCACGTCGCCGAGGGCTACGCCGACCTGGAAACCGCCTATCGGGAAGCCGCCGCCGGCGGGCTGCCGCAGGCACCGCCGTCCGAGATCTACTGCCACTCGCTGACCGACCCGTCGATCCTCGCCGACGACCTGGTCCGCGACGGCTACCAGACCCTCACCCTCTTCGGCCTCCACACCCCCGCCCGCCTCTTCGCCGCCGACAACGACGCCACCCGGGACGAGTTGCTGCGCGCCACCCTCGCCCAGCTCGACGCCCACCTCGCCGAGTCCCTGGCCGACTGCCTCGCCACCGACGCCGAGGGCCGCCCCTGCATCGAGGCGAAGACCCCGATCGACCTGGAGCGCGACCTGCGGCTCCCGGGCGGCAACATCTTCCACCGCGAGCTGGCGTTCCCGTACGCGACGGAGGAGACGGGCCGCTGGGGCGTGGAGACGCAGCACGCGAACGTGCTGCTGTGCGGGGCGGGTGCGGTGCGGGGCGGGGGAGTGAGCGGGATCCCGGGTCACAACGCGGCGATGGCGGCGCTGGGCCGGTAACGCGGGGGCGCGCCCGATGCGGTACGCGCCGGGCGCGGGGGGCCGCCGCGAAGCGGCCCCCGCCTGCGCTCAGTCCGCCGACGCCGTCCAGCCGTCCGGCTCCACCCGCTCCGCGTCCCCACGTCGCCCGTCGTCGAAGAGCACCCGGCGCCCGTCCGTCACCCGTACGTCGTCCACGTACACCCCGCGGCCCGCGTACTGCCGGTCGGTCACATACCGCCACCGCAGCCGCACCGGCCGCCCGCGCCACGCGCCCAGCTCGGCCGACGCCCGGTGCCACACCCGCCCGGACCATCCGTCGGCCGTGCCGTCCGCGTGCTCCCGGACACCCCCGCCCCGCGGGCGGCGGGTCGTGAACGGCACCGGCTCCCAGCTCCCGCCGTCGTCCGCCGACGCCTCCAGGTACACCTTGTCCCACTGCGGCTCGGTGTCCCACCACAGCGCGAACTCCAGCGCCGCCGCCGCGTCCCGCACCGTCACTTCGGGAAGCGTCAGCGTCGACGTCTTCTGATTCGCCGTCCCGCTGAACCACGCCGTGCGCCCGTCCTCCGGCCGCACGGCCACCGCCCGCGCCAGGTTCGTCCCCGCCGCCACCCGGGGCGCGCTGCCGCTGCGCCAACTGCGTACCGGATGGACGGAGTTGCCGAGGAGGACGAGGAAGGAGTCGGTCGTCGGGTCGATGACCAGCGCCGTGCCGGTGAAGCCGGTGTGCCCGGCGGACTCCGGGGTGGCCATGGCGCCCATGAACCAGTGCTGGTACAGCTCGAAGCCGAGCCCGTGCTCGTCACCCGGGAAGTCCGTGTTGAAGTCGGTGAACATCAGCTCCACCGACTCCCGCTCCAGGATCCGCGTCCGCCCGTACACCCCGCCGTTGAGCAGGGTCCGGCAGAGAATAGCCAGGTCCCACGCGGTGGAGAACAGCCCGGCGTGCCCGGCGACCCCGCCGAAGGAGTACGCGTTCTCGTCGTGCACCTCCCCCCGCACCATCCCGCGGTCCAGCCCCGACCACGGCTTGCGCGCGTCCTCGGTGGCGGCGATGCGGGGAAGCCAGGAGGCGGGCGGGTTGTAGCGGGTGTGGTCCAGGCCGAGGGGTTCGGTGATCTCGTCGGCGAGGAGGCGGTCGAGGGTCTTGCCCGTGATCTTCTCCAGTACGAGCTGGAGGCTGATCAGGTTGAGGTCGGAGTACAGGTACTTGGTCCCCGGCGGGTTGACCGGCGCCTCCCGCCACAGCCGGGCGAGCTTGCCCTCCCACGTCGGCTCGGCGTAGAGCGGGATCCAGGAGGTGAACCCGGAGGTGTGGGTCAGCAGTTGCAGGATGGTGATGTCCTGTTTGCCCGCGGCGCCGAACTCGGGGAGATAGGAGGCCACGGGTGTTTCGAGGGTGAGAGCACCGCGCTCGATCTGCTGCACGGCAAGGAGGGAGGTGAAGAGCTTGGAGACGGAGGCGAGGTCGAAGACGGTGTCCATCGACATGTCGACCTGCTGCTCCGGCGGCAGCTCGACCCCCGTGTCGGTCGCCTCGTCGTACCGCTCGTAGCGCACGGCCTTCCCGATCGCCCGCTCCAACGCGACCGTCCGCCCCCGCCCGGCGAGAATGACGGCCCCCGCGTACCACGGATGCTTCGGCGAAGGCCCGAGGAACGTCTCGGCATCGGCCACCAGTTGCCGCAGATGCGGCTCCAGCAACCCCGCCCGCGCGCCACTCCCGCGCTGCAGCACGGGCGCACCGCCGGACGACGCCTCTGCGGCGTGGGCGGGGAGTCCGGTGGAACCGGGGACCACGAAGAGCGCACCTCCAGTAGCAACGACACCGGCGGCGAAGCGCCGTCGGCCCAACTGACCCGTCATGATCCCAACCCCTCCTGAAAGAATCCTTCCGAACGCGCGGGAACGGTGAAACTTTCTTCCAGGGGATTCGACCTGTCAAGACCAGCGCACAACGACGGTTGTAGGCGCCGCAAATGGACTATTGGGAGTACCGGGACACCTGTACTGGCTACTGTCGGTTGCCGGTCGATGACACAGGAGGTACTGGTGGTGGCGAACTCCGACGAACAGTGGGTACGACAGGATCCGTCCCACTCCACGCGCGCATTCTTCGGCGACGAACTCCGGTATCACCGGGAGGCCGCAGGACTCAGCACGAAGCAACTCGCCGACATGCTCTTCGTCAGCACCTCCATGGTGGGCCACATGGAGACGGGCCGGCGCAGGATGCAGCCGGAGATCGCCGAACTGGCGGACCGGGTACTGGAGACGAACGGGTTCTTCGCCCGGCGATGCAACGACGCGAGGCCGGCGGGCATCGCCAACCACTTCGCGGAGGCGTACGAGGCGGAGCAGCGGGCGGTACGGATCAGGGAGTTCTCGGCGCTCTTGGTGCCGGGCTTGCTCCAGACGGAGGGGTACGCGAGGGCGGTATTCAGGGCGGTGCATCAGGTGATGCCTGATGACGAGCTGCAAGAGTCGGTGAGGGCCCGGATCGCGCGAGCACGGGTGCTCGACGACCCGAAGACGCCCGAGTACACAGTGATGTTCGACGAGTCCGTCCTGCACCGCCCGGTCGGTGGCGGGGCGGTGATGGCGGCCCAACTCCGTCATCTGGCGAAGGTGATTCGCAGTCATCGCGTACGCGTGCATGTCCTGCCCTACGCCGTAGGCGCACACGCCGCATTGGAGGGCCCGCTTCGGCTTCTCACCTGCCCCGACGAGCCGCCGATGTCATACGTTGAGGGCCTAGCCAGCGGAAGGCTTCTAGACGAGCCGGTAACGGTGGCCCAACATGAGGAGTTGTATGTAGGGCTAATGCTCGAAGCCTGGCCGTGCAAAGCCTCCCTGGAGCGGATCGAATCCGCGGCGAAGGAGCTGGATGACTACCCAGAGCTGGCGCAAGAGCAGCTACAGCGGTGGAAGTGGGGGTAACTGCGTCGAGGTGCACGACGGCCACCCCGACCGTCTGCGCGTCCGCGACAGCAAGGACCCCCAGGGCCCACAGCTCGCCTTCACCTCCGACGGCTGGACCGCGTTCGTGTCCGCCGTCAAGAGTGGCGAGTTCGGCGACGTCTGAGACCGAGGCGGGTGGCTTTCCGGCCGCCCGCCCGGCGTCCTTCTCACTCCGGTACGAGGCAGAACGGATGGCCCGCCGGATCCTCGTAGACGCCCCAATCGCCCTCGTCCCGCAGGACCTTCGCGCCGTTGGCCAGCGCGTTGCGCTCGGCCGCTGCCACGTCGTCCACGGCGATGTCGAGGTGGAACTGCTGCGGGTGGGCCGGGTCCGGCCAGCGGGGTGGCCGGTAGTCGTGGGCCCGCTGGAAGCCCAGCACCCCGCCGTCGGGCAGGTGCAATGTCGACCAGTCGTCATCGAGGGACCATCGCGGGTCGGCGCGGTCGACTTCCCCGCCGAGAAGGGCCTGGTAGAACGCGGCGAGGTCTCGGGGCCGCGGACAGTCCAGCACGATGCACTGCAAACTGCGCGTCATCTTCCGACCTTACAAGCCCGTATTCACCGTGGCCGGACTTCCCAGGTCGGCCGGTGGAGCTGTTCGTTGTACACGACGATGTCGGCGTGTTCGGTGGGGCGGGCGGTGGCGAAGTAGAGCTGTTGAGCGGGGATATAGCGGTCGCGCCAGGACCGTTCGATGTCGGCGGCGGATCCGGCCGGCGCTGTACTTCGTACCCGGTCGCGAACAGCCGTCTCCTCGAAGGGGACGGACACGAAGATGCGCAGGTCCCAACGGTCGAGGAGTTCAGGGCGCAGGAGGAAGACGCCGTCGAAGAGCAGCACGGCGTCCTCGGGGGCGGTTGCCGGGGGCGGGGAGAGCGGGGTGTCGGTGTCATTGTCGTAGACCGAGGGTTGGAAGCGTCGGTCTCCGCCCGGGCCCAGCGGATCGAGCAGGACCCGGCGCAGCGCCGCCCGATCGTGGGCGTCGAAGTAGCAGCCTTCGGCGGAGTACCGGCCGCGCCGGTAGCGTTGCGCGCGGGGGACGAGGGAGTCGTCGATCGTCGCGCGGACGACGTCGCGGCCCTCCGCGCGCAGGACGGCGGCGAGCTCGTCGGCCAGCGTGGTCTTCCCGGCGGCGGGCGGCCCGTCGACGGCGACCCGCAGCGGATGCGCGGTCGCGACGGACCTGACCGCCCCGGCCAGCCGGCCGGAGCCGGGCGAGCATCCGGCCGTAGGCGGTGCAGCGCCAGGGGCGGCGGCGCAGCGCGGTGGCCAGCGTCGGGCCGTCGAGGCGCTCCAGCACCAGGTCCGTGGCGTTTGCGTCGTACACGTGCGGTACGGGGAAGCCCTGTGCGCCGAGGTACGTCATCAGCCGGGCCTCCGCGGCCGCCTGCTGCGGGCCGCCCGCGCGGTAGCGGCTCAGGACCCGGCCGTCGACCAGCGCGTACACGTCCGCGTCTCGTCGGCGTCCGATCAGCTCCATCCCCGCGACTCTCGCACATCATTCCGGTCCCGTAGAGATAGCCTCTGATCCACAGTCGGCCCGTGGTTGGGATACGAACGCATGATCCGCGTCATGACCTGGAATCTCTGGTGGCGCTTCGGGCCGTGGCAGGAGCGGAGCAAGGCCATCCTGGAAACCCTCCGCGGCGAACGCCCCGACATCGTCGGGCTGCAGGAGGTCTGGGGCCGGGGCGCCGACAACCAGGCCGCGTGGCTCGCCGGCGAGCTGGGCATGCACTGGGCCTGGGCGCCGTCACCCGAACCCGGCCGCTGGCAGCGGCGGATCGACGATCCTACGGTCGATGTCGGCAACGCCGTGCTCTCCCGCTGGCCGATCGCCGAGCAGGAGACCGCCGTGCTGCCCGCGGGCGAGGAGGAACCGGACGGGCAGCAGGCGCTGTACGCGCGTATCGCCGCGCCCGGGGGCGTGACGGTGCCGTTCTTCACCACCCACCTGATCTCCTACCCGTACGCCTCCGCCACCCGCTCCGCGCAGGTGTCGGCGCTGGCCCGGTTCGTGCACGAGCGGCCCGGGGACGGCGCCTTCCCGCCGGTGGTGACCGGCGACTTCAACGCCGAGCCCGACTCCGACGAGATGCGGCTGCTCTGCGGCACGAAGACGGCGCCCGCCGTCCGGGGGCAGATCCTTCTCGACGCCTGGCGCTACGCCCACCCGACCGCGGTCGGCGCCACCTGGGATCTCGCCAACCCGTACGCGGCGCGGACCCTGGAGTGGCACACGCGGATCGACTACGTGCTGGTGGGCCGGCCGGGTCCGGTGGGGGAGGGGCACGTACGGAACGTGCGGCGGGCGGGGGACGGGCCCGTCGACGGGGTGTGGCCGTCGGACCACTGCGCGGTCGTCGCGGACCTGGCCACCGAGGCCGACGGAACCCTCGGCTGAACCGCGCGATCCGGCCGCCTCTACCACCTTTCCCGGTCCCTCTATCGTGGCCTGTTCCCTCGCCCGCCGTCGTGGATACCCTGGCTGCGGACGACGCTCACCGGGAGGAGCAGGACGTGGCCAACAGCACCACTCAGCAGCCGGCGGCGGGCAGCGGGAAACCGCAGCTCGATCTGACAGGCGCCACGTGGCAGTCGAGCAGCCAGGGGGTAGGGGACGTCGAGATCGCGTTCGTGGAGGGATACATCGCCATGCGCGACGGGCGGAACCCGGAAGGGCCCGCGCTGATCTTCACCCCGGGGGAGTGGCGTGCCTTCGTCCTCGGCGCCCGTGACGGCGAGTTCGACCTGACCTGACGCCCGCCCCGCATGCCGGATCCGGGACCGCCGGCGTGACCCGACCCGTCCGTCACGCCGGGTGTCCCGTCCCGTCACACCAGCACGACGCAGCCCCGCTCGCGCAGCGCGGCGAGCGGGGCTTCGGTGCCTTCGACCTCGTTCCAGCGCAGATCCAGCTTTTCCAGCGCGGGCATGTGCGCCACCCACGGCGGGATGTCGCGGATCTTGTTGGCCCGTAGATCCAGGCGGCGCAGCATCGGCAGCTCCGCCAGCACGTCGGGCACCTCCGGCAGCGCGTTCTCGCGCAACTCCAGTTCGCGCAGCCCGACGAGCCCCGCCATCGAGTCGGGCAGCCAACTGAGCGCGTTGCCGCGCAGCCACAGCTCGCGCAGGGCGGACAGCCGCCCGATCGACTCCGGCAGGAAGGCCAGTCCGCTCGTCCCGCACTCCTGCGCGCGCAGCTCCACCAGGCAGGCCATGCCGCCCACTTCCTCGGGCAGGGCGCGCAGCGGGTTCGAGCCGACGTTCAGGTAACTCAGCGCGTGGAGCTTGCCGAGCGTGGCGGGAAGCACGGTGAGGTGGTTGTGGTGCAGATATAGGCAGCCGGTGAGGGCCGGCAGTTCCCCGATGGCCTCGGGCACCGACACGAGTGCGTTGTGCCCGAGGTCCAGGGTGTGCAGCCGGGTCAGGGCGGCGATGTCGTCCGGCACGTGCGTCAGCGCGTTCTCGGCCAGGACGAGCACTTCGGCGTCCGTCTCCTGCCACACCTGTGGCGGTACGGCGCTGAGGCCGGCCCGCCACAGGTTCACGACACGGGTCACGGCCAGGGCCCCAGTTCGGGCAGCCGGCCGTCGAGCCGCTGGTGCGGCTGGCGGCCCGCGAGCCACGAGGCGAGGTCCGTGAGCCGGCCCCTGACCACCGGGGCGCGACCGGCCGAGTCGTCACCGAAGGAACCGGCGAAGCCGCCGGAACCGCCCGGATCACCGGAACCGCCCGGATCACCGGGACCGCTCGGACCGCCGGCGCCTCCGGCGCCGAACGTGTGCCGTACCGGCCCGTCGGATTCGACCAGCGTCAGCACCGCGGGCACGCGCGGCGCAAGGAAGTCGAAGAGGTGCAGGCACAGCTCGCGCGGCCAGGCCGCCGAGCAGGTCTCCAGTTTCGCGTCCGCGGTGTGCACCTCCAGCTCGCGCCACCAGCAGTGCAGGGCGCCCAGCAGGTCGCCGTCGCGATAGCGCACCGGGCGGTCCCAGTCCGCGTCTCCCACCGACCCCCAGACGGCCTCCGCCTCCGCCAGGGTGGCCGTGACCGCCGCGGTCAACTCCGCGGCGCTCCGTACCGCACCGGCCTCGATGCCCGCGTCGCGGGCCGGCCGGCCGCCGTCGTACACCTCGATCAGCTCGCCCTTCAGGGCGTACCGCGCCTGGCGCGTGAGCGCCCGGCCGATGCCTTCCATGTGCGACAGCACGTGCGCGCGTGTCCAGCCCGGCAGTCTGGACGATCCGCGCTCTTTTCCTTCGGTGAGCTCTGCCAGCGCGATGCGCAGTCGTTCGTGCCCGTCCAGCACGTACGCCCACACCTCCGGTCCCCGCAGCAAGCCCCCGGCTTCCGCCATCCGACCCCTCCTCTGTCGTCGACGGGGAGACACTACTCGCGTAGCAGCGGGCGTACGCCTCTTCCGGCAATGCCGGATCGGCAACGCGGTGGAGCCGCCCCGGCGGCCGGCGGTGCCGCAGGACCCGTACGATTGGTGCATGGCATTTCTCCGCCGCCGCAGCAGCGCCGCCAAGCCCGCGGGCCCGGACTTCGACGTCCTGGCCATGGACCCGGGCGACTGGCCCGGCGACCTCGGCGCCGGCCTGCTGCCCGGCCCCGACGGGAGCTGCCAGGGCGTCTTTCTGCGGTACGACCTGTTCGGCGGCCGCGGCCCCGCGATGATCATCGGGAACCTGCCCGAGGGCTCGCCCGCGCGCGACGTGCCGGAGGGCCAGCCGCCCTTCGAGGTGGCGCAACTGCTGCTGGCGCTGGAGCACGAGGAGCCGGTGACCGTCACCGAGGTCGAGGACGCGCCCGTGATGCAGGGCGACAATCTGCTGATCGTGCGCCGGCTGAAGCTCTCCGAGAGCCGCGTCTCGTGCGTGCAGTTCGACCGCAGTGACAACGTGCTCGTCACCATCGCCGCGTGGGACCGGCCCATCTCCGAGGACCTGTACGCGCTGCTCAAGCCGCTGCCCGCGGAGCTGTTCCAGCAGGGCTGAAATCCGCCCTCCTCCGCCTCACCCCTCCCACCGGCAACGTCCGGCACTGCGCGATGTCTTGTCATGCAGTCATCGGACCTCTAGCGTGACGCGTCATGACTGAGGGGATCTCACGAAGAACCACTGTCAAGTCCGCTATCGGTGCCGCAGGCGCGATAGCCATGGGACCGGCCGTCTTCTCCGGGGAGGCGTTCGCTTCTGAGTCCGTTGATTCCTCCGATGAATTGAGCCTCTGGTACGACAAGCCCGCCGCCGACTGGGAGCGCGAGTCGCTGCCGCTGGGCAACGGGGCCCTGGGCGTCGGCGTGTTCGGAGCGCTCGGCTCCGAGCAACTCACGCTCAACGAGAAGACCTTGTGGACCGGCGGCCCCGGCTCCCCGGGCTACGACTTCGGCAACTGGACGGAGCCGCGGCCAGGGGCGCTGGAGGCGGTGCAGGACCGTATCGACGCCGAGGGGCGGCTCAGCCCCGAGACCATCGCCGCGGAGCTGGGCCAGCCCAAGCACGGCTTCGGCGCGTACCAGGTGCTCGGCCACCTCCGGCTCGACCTGGCCACCGCCCCCGGCGCCCCGGACGCCTCCTACCGCCGCGGGCTCGACCTGCGGCGGGCGGTGGCCACCGTCGCGTACGAGCACGAGGGCGCCCGGCACCTGCGGGAGTTCTTCGTCTCGTACCCGGACGGGGTGGCCGTGGGCCGGCTGAGCGCGGACCGCCCGGGACGGGTGGCCTTCACCTTGCGCTACACCTCGCCGCGCAACGACTACACCGCCACCGCGAGCGGCGACCGGCTGACGATCCGCGGCGCGCTGAAGGACAACGGGCTGGTCTTCGAGACGCAGATCCGCCTGGTCACCGAGGGCGGCGAGGTCACGGCCGGGGACGGCACGCTGACCGTGACCGGCGCCGACGCGGCCTGGTTCGTGCTGGCCGCCGGGACCGACTACGCCGATACCTACCCCGACTACCGCGCCGCCGACCCGCACGAGCGGGTCACGCGTGCCGTCGACGGGGCGGCCCGCTCCCCGTACGCCAAACTGGTGTGGCGCCATGTCGCCGACCACGGCGAGCTGTTCGACCGCGTCGCGCTCGACGTCGGCGGGCAGGTGCCGGCGGTGCCGACGAACGCGCTGCTGGCGGGGTACGGCAGCGGGTCGGCGGCCGACCGGGCCCTGGAGGCGCTGTTCTTCCAGTACGGGCGCTACCTGCTGATCGCCTCCTCGCGGCCGGGGTCGACCCCGGCGAATCTGCAAGGCGTGTGGAACAACGTCACCAACCCGCCGTGGAGCGCCGACTACCACGTCAACATCAACCTGCAGATGAACTACTGGCCGGCGGAGATCACCAACCTCGCCGAGACCACGATCCCGTACGACGAGTTCGTCGAGGCCCTGCGCGCCCCGGGCAGGATCAGCGCGCAGGAACTGTTCGGCAGCGACGGGTGGGTGGTGCACAACGAGACCAACCCGTACGGCTTCACGGGCGTGCACGACTGGGCGTCGTCCTTCTGGTTCCCGGAGGCCGCGGCCTGGCTGACGCAGCAGATGTACGAGCACTACCGCTTCGACGGCTCGACGGACTACCTCCGCAACACCGCGTACCCGGTGATGAAGGAAGCGGCCGAGTTCTGGCTCGCGAACCTGCGCACCGACCCGCGCGACGGCAAGCTGGTGGTCACCCCCAGCTACTCGCCCGAGCAGGGCGACTTCACCGCCGGGGCGTCGATGTCGCAGCAGATCGTGTACGACCTGCTCACCTCGACGCTCGAAGCC
This sequence comes from Streptomyces sp. CMB-StM0423, assembly GCF_002847285.1. Classification (NCBI taxonomy): domain Bacteria; kingdom Bacillati; phylum Actinomycetota; class Actinomycetes; order Kitasatosporales; family Streptomycetaceae; genus Streptomyces; species Streptomyces sp. CMB-StM0423. The sequence continues at coordinate 7,526,720 of NZ_CP025407.1, forward strand.
GCCCGCACTCTGGGCGACGACCGGGCGTTCCGCGGGCGGCTGGAGCGGGCGCTGCGGGACCTGGACCCCGGGCTGCGGATCGGGTCCTGGGGGCAGTTGCAGGAGTGGAAGGCCGATCTGGACGACCAGAACAACGACCACCGGCACGTCTCCCACCTCTTCGCCCTGCACCCCGGGCGGCAGATCGAGGTCGGCAGTGAGTGGGCGGAGGCGGCGAAGGTGTCGCTGACCGCGCGCGGTGACGGCGGTACGGGCTGGAGCAAAGCCTGGAAGATCAACTTCTGGGCGAGGCTGACGGACGGCGACCACGCGCACAAGATGCTGAGCGAGCAGTTGAAGTCCTCGACGCTGCCGAACCTGTGGGACACCCACCCGCCGTTCCAGATCGACGGCAACTTCGGCGCCACCTCCGGCATCGCCGAAATGCTGCTGCAGAGCCAGCACGGCCCCATCGAGGTGCTGCCCGCCCTCCCGGGCGCCTGGCCCTCGGGCTCCGTACGCGGCCTGCGCGCCCGCGGCGGCGCCACCCTCGACATCACCTGGGCCGAAGGCCGGGCGACCCGCATCGTGCTGCACGCGAGCCGCACGCGCCGGCTCACCCTGCGCAGTGACCTGTTCCCCGGCGGGGAGGAGATCGTCAACGCGCGTGCGGGGCGCAGCTACACCTTCGGCTGACCGCCGCTCCGGGGCCGCACCACGGTCACGTCCGCCGCCTTCACGTACCCGATCCGGTGGCCCACCTGGATCTGGTGCCACAGGGTGCGGCCCCGGATCACGCGGCTCGCGGCGCCGGTCTCGTCGGTGAGGCCGGGGGCGTGGAAGTACTCGCCGGGCATGGTGCCGCCGACGACGTACCGCTGGCCGGGGCGAAGTTCGTAGGGCAGGGGCCTGGGCTCCTGGGGCTCGACGCCCTCGGGGTACGCGGACGCCTCGGGCAGCGCGCGGCCGTACACCCGGACCGGGCCCGCGCCGGGGCGCGGGGTGACGGTCGTACCGTCGTCCGCGATCGCCGTGGGGGCGGCGGCGGGGTTGTGGAACCACGCCTTGCGGCCCAGGTACCAGATTGCCGTCCAGTCCCCGCGGCGGCCGGCGACGGCGAACTGCTGGCCCGTCGAGGCGCGGGCTCCGGTGTCGTTGACGCCCGTGGAGGCGGGGGCGTCACCGTGCAGCCCGGGGTCGGCGACCAGCGGGGCGTCCGGGGCGGGCCGGGTGCGGAGGCGGACGGCGCCGGAGCCGTGCGGCGGGCACTGGGCGGCGGCGTCCTTCGCGCACGCGGTGTAGGCGGGGCGGTGGGCGGCGTAGTCGGGGCGGATCGTCACGATGCCGCCGTCGGTCCGGGCGGCCGGCTCCAGCGGGGCGCCGAGCAGGTCGAAGTAGTGCGCCCAGTCCCAGTACGGGCCGGGGTCGGTGTGCATGTCCGGGACGTGTTCCGGGTCGGGGGCGGGGACGTTGTCGTGGCCGATGATGTGGTGCCGGTTCAGCGGCACGTCGTACTCCTGCGCCAGATAACGCACCAGCCGCGCCGACGAGCGGTACATCGACTCCGTGAACCAGGCGTCCGGGTCCGTCAGCCGCGCCTCGTGCTCCAGGCCGATGGACTGCGCGTTGACCTGCCAGTTGCCCGCGTGCCAGGCGACGTCCCCGGTGCGTACGTGCTGGGCGACATGGCCGTCGGAGGAGCGCAGGGTGTAGTGCCAGGAGACGAACTCGGGGTCCTGCACGGCCTGGACGGAACCGTCGTAGCCGCCCTCGGTGTCGTGCACGACGAGGTAGCGGACGCGCTGGTCGTGGGGGCGGCGGGCTTTGTCGTGGTTGCCGTAGTCGGGCTTGCCGTCCTTGCCGCCGTAGACCTCGTACGGCGCGGGCAGCCACTCGCAGGCCAGCTCGCGGGGGCACTCGGCCCCGGCGGGGGCGGCCCGGTGGGCGGCGGGGGCGGCCGCGGTACGGGCGGCGGTACGGACCGTGGTGTCCGCCGGGAGCGTGACGGTCTCGCCGGAGTCGGTCGTACGGCGCACGCCCGCGCGCAGCACCGCGTACACCTCGTCCGCGAACACCCTCGCCGTCGCGGCGTCCCTGGCCTGCGCGTACGCCGCGACTGCCGGGTACCACCCGGCCGCACCGGCGGCGCGCGCCGAGCCCAGCCGGCGGCCGTGGTCGGCGAGGAGCGCCGCGCCGCCGCGCACGTTGGCGCGGGGGTCGCTCCGCAGCCGGGCCGCCGGGATCCCCGACAGCCGCGCCGCGCGCTGCACCGTCTGCGTACCCCGACCGCCGCCCTCGCCCGTCGCGGCGCGCAGGTCCGTCAGATGCATCGGCCCGTAGCCGCCCGCCACGCTCGGCGCCCCGCCGTGCGCGTCCCAGCGTGACTCCAGGTACGCCACCCCCAGCAGCACGCTCTCCGGCACCCCGTACTGCCGTGCGGCCGCCGCGAACGACTCCTGGAGCGCACCGGCCCCGGAGCGCGCGCTGCCCGCCGCGGGCGAGCCCGCGGCGAGCAGCGGCAGAAGGACGGCGGTGGCGGCGGCGCAGCGCGCGAGGCGTCCTGGCACGGGGTCCTCCGAGGTGCGTGGGCGAACGATCACCCAGCACTATCGGCAGACTGACAGACCGTCAATCATGTGAATGGCGAGTCGCCGCACGTCAGGCCGTTGCGCGGGACCGACGGAGCGAGGGACCGCGGAACCGCGGAACCGCGGAACCGCGGGGCGAGAGGGCGGGGTGGCGCTGTCACGGCGCGCCACCCCGCCGGGCTCACCGTGTTCCGACCGCCGCCCGCACCGCGCGGCGCGCCATCTGCACGTCGTCGTGGAGCCGGCGCAGCAGCAGCCGGTACTCCTCCCCGGCACTCATCCCGCTGTGCGCGCCGACCGGCGGCGCCGGGTCCTTCATCGCGCGCTGCACGGCGGCCTCGTACGTACGGACCTCCCGCACCAGCACCAGCATCAGGTTGACCAGGAACCCGTCCCGGTGAACCGTTCCGCCTGCCTGGGCGAGCTGGCTGATCTGCCTGCGCGCGGGCGAGCCTTCGCCCAGCACGGCCCAGAGCGTCGCCAGGTCGTACCCCGGGAGGTACCAGCCGGCCTGCTCCCAGTCCACGAGGACCGGGCCCGCGGGGGACAGCAGCACGTTCGAGAGCAGGGCGTCCCCGTGGCAGAACTGCAGGTGCCCCGGGCCGATGCCGTGCAGCAGCGTCTGGAGGTCGCCCATGTCGCGGTCGGTCAGCAGGCCCAGCTCGTGGAACCGGCCGAGCTGGGTGCCGTAGTCCAGCGGCGCGCCGAACGCCCCGGCGGGCGGCCGCCACATCCCGATCCGTACCAGCGCGGCGAGCGTCGCGCGCACGTCGGCGTGGGGCGGGACCTCCAGCGGGTGCCGCTGGAGCGCGGCGGCGCGGCCGGGGGTGCGCTCGATGACGAGCGTGCAGCTCTCCGGGTCGGCGGCGATGAGCCGCGGCACCCGCACGGGCGGCCGGGCCCGGACGAACGTACGGTAGGCAGCTATTTCCTGCTGCAGCTTCTCCACCCGCGCGGCCGACTGGTCGACCAGGCACTTCGCCACCGCCGTGGTCCGTCCGGTGGAGCCGACCAGCAGCACGGTGCGGCTGCTGCGGCGCAGCACCTGCACCGGGTGGAAGTCGGGGACGACGCGGTGCACGGAGTCGACGGCGGCGCGCAGGAGCGCGCCGTGCGGGCCGGTCAGGTCGAGCCGGCCGCTGACGGGTCGGCGTGCGGTGGCGGGAAGCTGTCGCAGGCGTGCGCCGGCGGCCGGCGCGCGGCCCGGGTCGAGGAAAGGCGCCCCGCCGGCCGCGGTCCGGTGCGGGGCCGGGGGGCGTACCGTACGGACGGGTGCGGACACGGATGCCGATGCTGCATACATGGGCGAGACAGATCCCTTCAGGCACGGGCCGGTTGCGCGCCGCGGGCCACCGTCCGCTGCCGTACCCTCCCTGGTCATTCGTCCGGGTGACCGGCTGGGGGTGCCGGTTCCCGGCCGCTGAGCCCGGGATATCCGGGTGGGCAGTGCGGCTGGCATGTGCCCCGTTCTCCGGGGCCGGTTGGCGCAGTCATAGCCCACACCGCTATACGGGTGGCACACCATCTGGCGCACCCTGGCGAACCCTGGCGAATGCTCGCCGGGTCTTCGGCCCGTCGGTACTGTCAAGTGAGCCGAGACCCTGGGGGCTTGACGTGAGCAAGGGACCCAACACCAGGCTCGCCGACCTGTTCGGGATGACCGGCTGGTCGAAGGGCGAGCTGGCGAGGCTGGTCAATCGGCAGGCGGCGGCCACCGGCCACCCCCAGCTCTCGACCGACACCTCGCGGGTGCGGCGCTGGATCGAGACGGGCGAGATCCCGCGCGAGCCGGTGCCCAAGGTGCTGGCGGCCCTGTTCACCGAGCGACTCGGCCGTGTCGTGACCACCGAGGATCTCGGGTTCGAACGGGCCGGAGGGCCCGGGCGGGTCAGGCGGCAGTCCGATGACGCACTGCCCTGGGCACCCGAGCGGACGGCCGAGGTCCTCACCGAATTCACGGGAATGGACCTCATGCTCAATCGACGCGGCCTGGTGGGCGCGGGAACGGCGCTCGCGGCCGGCTCCGCCCTGACCAGTTCCCTGCACGAGTGGCTGCACTCCGACCCCGCCGCCCCGGGCACCGCCGCCGGGAGCGGCCCCTTCAGCATCGAACCGGCGCGCTACGGCAGATACGAGGCGACGCCGGTCGGCGCGCAGGAAGTCGACGCGCTGGAACGTTCCGTCGAGGTGTTCCGCGCCTGGGACGCCGAGCGCGGCGGCGGCCTGCAGCGTAAGGCCGTCGTCGGCCAGCTCAACGAGGTCGGCGGCATGCTCGCGTACCGGCACCCGGAGCCGCTGCAGAGCCGGCTGTGGGGCGTCGCCGCGAACCTCGCCGTGCTGGCCGGCTGGATGTCGCACGACGTGGGCCTGGAGCCCACCGCCCAGCGGTACTTCGTCATCGCCGCGCACGCCGCGCGCGAGGGCGGCGACCGGCCGCGCGCCGCGGAGGCACTGTCGCGCGCCGCCCGCCAGATGATCCACCTGGGCCGGCCGGACGACGCGCTGGAGCTGATCGGACTGGCCAAGTCCGGGACGGGGCCCGGGACTCACCCGCGTACGCGCTCGATGCTCCACACCATCGAGGCGTGGGCGCAGGCGGCGAAGGGCCGCACGGGGGCGGTGCAGCGCACCCTGGGCGAGGCGGAGGACCTGTTCGCCGCCGACCGCGGGGACGAGGCGGCGCCCACCTGGATGCAGCTCTTCGACGAGGCCGACCTGCACGGCATGCAGGCCCTGGCCTACCGCACGCTTGCCGAGCACGACCCGTCCGCCGCGCTCCGGGCCCGCGAGCACGGCGAACTGGCCCTCGCCAAGCGGCCGGACGGGCGCCAGCGCTCCCAGATCCTCGACTACGTGTCCCTGGCCGCGGCGGGCTTCCTCGCCGACGACCCGGACCGGGGCGGGGACTACGCCCGGCTCGCGCTGGAGCGCATCGGCGAGAACTCCTCGCACCGCACCTGGGACCGGTTACGGGAGACGTACCGGCTGACCGCGCCGTTCTCGGACGACCCGGTGGTCAAGGCGCTGCGCGAGGAGATGAGGGACACGCTGGCCAGGGCGCCGAAGGGGCGCACGAGCCCCATCTGACGGCGGCCACCGGCGCCGCCGGAGCCGCCGTACGGGGACGGATGGGAGTGACGGGCCGGGCCGCCGGGGCGCGGTGGCTCAGCCCGTCACCCTGGCCACGAGCACGCAGGCGTCGTCCCCGCGGCGTCCGCCGCCGAACTCCTCGACGACGGCGCGCAGGCAGTCCTGCGCACCGGGTGCGGCGGCGAACCTGGGGGCGAGCGCGAGCAGCCGCTCGCGGGCCGGCTCCGGGCTGCGGGCGCCGAGGCCCGCGGTGTGCAGCAGGAGCAGGTCGCCGGGCTGTAACGGCTCGCTGACCTGCGCGTACGACGTGTCCGCCGTGGCGCCGAGCAGCACGCCTTCCGGCGCGGTCAGGGGGCGGCCGGAGCCGGCGCGGAAGAGCAGCGGCGAGACGTGCGCGGCGCGGGCCCAGCGCAGGGTGCGCGCCGCCGGGTCGTAGCGGCAGCAGACCGTGCCGACGAGCACCGGCTGCGCCGACACCTCCAGCAGCTCGTTGGCCCGGCCGAGGAGCGCGGCGGGATCCGTACCGCCGAGGGCCATGCCGCGCAGGGCGCCGAGGAGCATCGTCATCCCGGCGGCGGCCGGGACGCCGCGGCCGGCGACGTCGCCGACGCCGAGGAGGGTGTCGCCGCCTGGCAGCGGCAGCGCGTCGTACCAGACGCCGCTGACAGGGGTGTCGGCGGCGGCCGGAAAGTGATGTCCGGCCACGGTCAACGCGGCCGGGTCACCGGCCGGCAGGTGGACGGCGCCGTGCCACGGGGGCAGCACCGACTCGTGCAGCTCCTGTGCGATGCGCCGCTCGGCGGCGGCGAAGTGCCGCTCGCGCTGGAGCGCGGACTCCGACTCCCGCACCGTCCGGCGGCTGCGGCGCAGCTCGGTGACGTCGCGTACGACCGTCCACATCGACTCGGTCGCGCCCCCGGCGTCCAGGACGGGTTCGCCGACGACGTGCAGGGTGCGCGGCGCCCCGTCCGGGCGGCGGATGCGGAACTCGCCGTCGATCGGCTTGCCGTCGACCAGGCAGTCCGTGACCATCGCGGTCAGCCGCGGCTGGTCGGCGGGGTCGAACCAGGACGGCAGGTCGTCCAGCGACAGCGGGCCGTCGCCGGGGTCCCTGCCGAAGATGTCGAAGAGGTCGTCCGACCAGTCGACGATGTCCGAAAGCAGATGCCACTCCGCGCTGCCCACCCGGGGCTGCGGCCGGTCCAGCGGGTCCGCGGGGAACAACCCTTCCGGCCCTGCGCCCTCCTCGCGGTCCGCGTCGACCGGGTGACCCGAGCGCAACTGCCCGAGCTGGACCGTCAGGCAGTCGAGCTGCCGCGCGGCGAGGTCGCACAGCGCGCGCTGCCAGCGCAGCTCGGCCTCCTCGGCGTCCCCCGCGGCGGCGATCGTCTCCCGCCGCACCGCCTCCAGGCTGCCGCGCAGCCGGGCGATCTGGCCGAGGAGCGTGGCCACCGCGCTGCGCTCGGGCTGCTGCGGCGCGTGCGGGCCCGCGGCGCGGGGGAGTCGTGAGGCGGCGGCCATGGCGTGATCTCCGATACCTTCCGGCCCGGGCTCCGGCGTCGTTGCCGGCCTGCGGTTCGCCGTTACGACTGTGGCACAGGCGACGACGCTGCGTAAGGCGTTTCGCGAGACCCGAGCAGATGCTTTTGGCATATGCCCGCCGTCCGGTTCACAACCGCACTTCACCCGCCCTCCGCACTCCAGTAAGCTGCCGCGGCAATGGAGCCGGCAGCCGGTCGGTGGCCCGGTCTGTCCGTTCCGCGGAAAATTCCGTTGCCAGCGGTCCCACCACCCCGGATGCTGACGTCATGTTCGAGCCAGCCATAGCGCCCAGCGGCACCCTCCTCGGCCTCCTCCAGCGAGGCCGGGGCGACGGGACCCTGCACGCACTCGCCGCGCCGAGGGCAGAAGCCCTCCAGGCGCTGTACGAGTGCGTGATCGACGACCCCAGGCACGACTGGCAGGTGGAGAACCGCTCGCTCTATTACGCCCGGCTCTGCCTGGAGCTGGACGCCCCCGTGGATGCCCTCGCCGACCACCTCTTCGCCCCCGACGACGTGCTGCGCCCCGATGAGCAGCGCACCGGGCTCACCCTCTCCGTCCTCGGCCACCTCGCCTCGTACGGCCGCGACGACGCCCTGAAGCTCCTCCGCCGCTACGCCGCCGCCGGCGGCTGCTGGCAGTGGGCGCTCGACGAGCTCGCGCTGCGTGACGACGACGCCGGGCTGCGCGCCCTCGCCCCACACGTGCTGGCCCGCTTCCCGCGCACTCCCGAGGGCGAGCGCGAGCTGGCCGCGGAGATGTGCGGCGCGTTCGAGCCCCGGCCCTGGCGGCTGTGGGCCGAGGACCCCGGGCTGGGCGCCCGGGTGCGCGCTGCACAGGAGCAGGAGAGTTTCGACCGCTGGCAGCGCCAGCTCCGCTCCCGCGGCCCGCGGCCGGGCTGGAACGTGGCCGAGATCCTCCAGTGGGCGCAGGACGGCCTGGAACAGTACCCGGCGCAGCCCCGGCACGCCGCCGCGGCCCGCTGCCTCGCCGCCGTCGCGGGGCCCGAGGACCGGCCGGAACTGATCGCCGCGGCCCGCGCCGGCGGCGACGGCGCCCGCGCCGCCGCCGTCGCGCACCTCGCGGCGACCGGCGACCCCGAGACGTACGACCTCATCGAGGCCGCCGCCTGCGGTCCTTCCGAGATCCTCGCCGAGGCCGCGCTCGCCACCTTCGGCCGGATGTGCTCCACCGCCGCCCTCGGCACCGCCCGCCGCTGGGCGGGCCGCGAGGACGCGCTCGGCACCGCCGCCGGGGTGATGCTCGCCCGCCGCGGCGCCGCGCGCGACGCCCGTGCCGTACGGGCCGTGCTGCTGCGCCGCGTGCGCGACGGGGGTCCGGACGCGGCGGAGCTGTGCGATCTCGTCGCCGGCGCCGGCCGGCTGGCGATCGCCTCCGCCGCCCCCGTGCTGCGGCACATCTACCGCGAGACGGGCAGCTCGCAGCTCCGCGGCGTCACCGCCCGCGCGCTGGCCGCCACCGACCCGTCGTTCCCCGCCTCCTTCGCCGTCGAGTGCCTGTGGGACTGCGAGGACACCACCCGCGAGATCGGCGCCCGGCACGCCGAGACCGCCGACGCCCGCGTCGTCGCCCGGCTGCGCAGCCTGGCCGCCGACCCGGCGGAGGACGGCGACGTGCAGAGCACCGTACGCACCCGCATCACCCCGGACGGCGCCGCCGGCTGACCCCGTCACGCATCCTTCACGTACGGTCGCGCCCTGCGACAATGAGCGCATGACGGCGCGCTGGCAGTTCTGGATCGACCGCGGCGGCACGTTCACCGACGTGGTGGGCAGACGACCGGACGGCACCCTCGTCGCCCGCAAGCTGCTTTCGCACGACCCCGGGCGCTACGGCGCCCACGACGACGCCGCCGTCGCGGGCGTGCGGCTGCTGCTCGGGCTCGGGCCCGACGAGCCAGTGCCCGCGGAGCGCGTCGAGGTGGTCAAGATGGGCACCACCGTCGCCACCAACGCACTCCTCGAACGGAAGGGCGAGCCGACGGTCCTCGTGGTCACCGAGGGGTTCCGGGACGCGCTGCGGATCGCGTACCAGAACCGGCCGCTGCTCTTCGAGCGCCGCATCCTCAAGCCCGAGGCGCTGTACGAGCGGGTGATCGAGGTCCCCGAGCGCGTCGGCGCCCACGGCGAGGTCGTCCGCGCGCTGGACCTCGATGCCGCGCGGGCGGCGCTGGCGGACGCGTACCGCGACGGGTACCGCAGCGCGGCCGTCGTCCTCGTGCACGGCTACCGGTACGCGGATCACGAGCGGGCCGTCGCCGAGGAGGCCCGCCGGGCGGGCTTCACGCAGATCAGTCGCGGGCACGAGGTCAGCCCGCTGATGAAGCTCGTGCCGCGCGGCGACACGACCGTCGTCGATGCCTACCTGTCGCCGATCCTGCGCCGGTACGTCGACCGGGTGGCCGGCGAACTCCCCGGCATCCGGCTGCAGTTTATGCAGTCCAACGGCGGCCTGCGCGAGGCCACGCACTTCCGCGGCAAGGACGCCGTGCTCTCCGGGCCCGCGGGCGGGGTCGTCGGCATGGTCCGCTCCTCGGCGGAGGCGGGCCACGACCGCGTCATCGGCTTCGACATGGGCGGCACGTCCACCGACGTGTCGCACTACGCGGGCGAGTTCGAGCGCGACTTCGACACGCGGGTGGCGGGCGTACGGATGCGCGCGCCGATGCTCAGCATCCACACCGTGGCCGCCGGCGGCGGCTCCATCCTGCACTTCGACGGCCGCCGCTACCGGGTCGGCCCCGACTCCGCGGGCGCGGTTCCCGGGCCCGCCTGCTACCGCCGCGGCGGTCCGCTGACCGTCACCGACGCCAACGTCATGCTCGGCCGCGTCCAGCCGCGGCACTTCCCCGCCGTCTTCGGCCCCGGCGGCGACCAGCCGCTCGACGGCGAGGCGGTGCGGCGGGCGTTCACCGACCTGGCCGAGACGTCCGCCGCCGCCACGGGCGACCGGCGCTCGCCGGAGGAGGTCGCGGCCGGGTTCCTCGACATCGCCGTGCTCAACATGGCCAACGCGGTCAAGAAGATCTCCGTGCAGCGCGGCCACGACGTCACCCGGTACGCGCTCACCAGCTTCGGCGGCGCCGGCGGCCAGCATGCCTGCGCGGTCGCCGACGTGCTCGGCATCTCCACCGTCGTCGTCCCGCCGCACCCGGGCGTGCTCTCCGCGTACGGCATCGGGGTCGCCGCGGCGACGGCGATGCGGGAGCAGGCCGTGGAGGCGGAGCTGACCGGGGAGTCGATGCCGCGGATCCGGCAGGTCTGCGCGGAGCTGGCGGAGCGGGCCGCGGCGGACCTCACGGACGAGGGCATTCCGGCCGCCGCGGTGGACACCGCAACGCGGGTGCACCTGCGGTACGCGGGCACCGACTCGGCGATCGCCGTGCCGCTGGCGGCGGAGGCGGAGATGCGGGCGGAGTTCACCGCCGTGCACCGCAGGCGGTTCGCGTTCACGATGGACAAGCCGATCGTCGCCGAGGCCGCGTCCGTCGAGGCCGCCGCCGAGCAGGCGCCCACCACGCGGGAGGAGGTCGGCGAGGCCGCCCGCACCGGGGGCGCGCCGCAACCCGCCGACTGCGTACGGATCTTCACCGACGGGCAGTGGCGCGAGGCCGGGCTGTTCCAGCGCGCGGAGCTGCGCGCGGACGACACCGTCACCGGACCCGCGATCATCGCCGAGGAGGGCTCCACCACCGTCGTCGACCCCGGCTGGCAGGCCGCCGTGCACCACCGCGGCCACCTCACGCTCACCCGCGTCCGGCCGCGGCCCGCGACGCAGGCGGTCGGCACGGGCGTGGATCCCGTGATGCTGGAGGTCTTCAACAGCCTCTTCATGGCGATCGCCGAACAGATGGGCGTACGGCTGGAAAGCACCGCCCACTCCGTCAACATCAAGGAACGGCTCGACTTCTCCTGCGCCCTGTTCGACGCCGAGGGCAACCTGATCTCCAACGCGCCCCACATGCCCGTGCACCTGGGGTCGATGGGGGAGTCCATCAAAGAGGTGCTGCGCCGCAACCGGGACGGCGGCCACGGGCTGCGGCCGGGTGACGTCTACGCGATCAACGACCCCTACCACGGCGGCACCCACCTGCCGGACGTCACCGTCGTCACGCCCGTCTTCGACACTGTGACATCAGCGGCTGGCGCCGCGGGCGGGCGACAACTGCTGTTCCTCGTCGCCTCCCGCGGCCACCACGCCGAGATCGGCGGCATCACGCCCGGGTCGATGCCCGCGTTCAGCCGCACGATCCAGGAGGAGGGCGTCCTCTTCGACAACTGGCTGCTCGTCCGCGACGGCGAGCTGCGCGAGGCCGAGACGCGCCGGCTGCTGACCTCCGGCCCGTACCCCTCGCGCGCGCCCGATGCCAACCTCGCCGACCTGCGCGCCCAGATCGCCGCGAACAACAAGGGCATCGACGAACTTCGCCGCATGATCGGCATGTTCGGCCTGGACGTCGTGCAGGCGTACATGGGGCACGTGCAGGACAACGCCGAGGAGTCCGTGCGGCGCGTCATCGCCGCCCTCGGGGACGGTACGTACCGCTACGAGACGGACGCCGGCGCGGCCATCGAGGTCGCCGTGCGCGTCGACCGCGACGCGCGCGGCGCGGTGGTCGACTTCACCGGCACCTCGCCGCAGCAGCCCGGCAACGCCAACGCGCCCAGCTCGGTCGTCATGGCCGCCGTGCTCTACGTCTTCCGCACCCTGGTCGCCGAGGACATCCCCCTCAACAGCGGCTGCCTGAAGCCGCTGGACGTGCGCATCCCGCCCGGCTCGATGCTGGCGCCGGAGTTCCCCGCGGCCACCGTCGCCGGGAACGTCGAGACCTCCCAGGCCGTGACGGGCGCGCTGTACGCGGCGCTCGGCGTCCAGGCCGAGGGCTCCGGGACGATGAACAACCTCACCTTCGGCAACGACAAGGCGCAGTACTACGAAACCATCGCCTCCGGCTCCGGCGCGGGCGACGGCTTCCCCGGCGCGGACGTCGTGCAGACGCACATGACCAACTCCCGCCTCACCGACCCCGAGGTGCTGGAGTGGCGCTACCCGGTGCGCGTCGAGGAGTTCGCGGTACGGGACGGCAGCGGCGGCCGGGGCTGCTGGGAGGGCGGCCGCGGTGCGGTGCGGCGCATCCGGTTCCTGGAGCCGATGACGGTGACGCTGCTGACCGGCCACCGCCGGGTGGCCCCGTACGGCATGGCGGGCGGTGCGCCGGGCGCACTCGGCCACAACGCCATGGAGCGCGCGGACGGCAAGGTGGAGCCGCTGAAGGGCTGCGACACGGTGGAGGCGGACGCGGGCGACGTGCTGGTGGTCGAGACCCCGGGCGGCGGCGGCTACGGCGAACCGGACTGAGCGAACGCAGGGTTCGGGTACGCCGCGCGCCTGCGGCGCGTGAAGGCGATCGCGGTTCATGGCGGCGTCCGCGGTGTCCGGCCGGGCTCGCGGCGTCGGCCGCAGGCCGCGCCCTGGGCAGCCGTCCGGCCCCCGCGCGGCACCTGCCCGACAGCCGAGCGCTGCGGCCGTCGCGTCCGCCCGCCCAGGGCCCCGGCCCCTTCGCGCAGGTCGCCGGTCCGGCGCCGCTCGCCGGATCCGGCCGCCCTCCCGACCCGCCGTCCGGGCCGGAGGCCAGTGCGTGCCGTTTCGGCCGATGTCGGTGGCACCGCCTAATCTGTCCGTCGTGACTGCTCCGACCACCGCGACGCCCGCGCCCGGCGCGCCGCGGCCCGCTCCGGGTCCTGCCGCCGACGAGGGGCTGGCCCGCCGGCTGCGCGCCCTGGCGTGCACGGCCCCGCTGCACGACCTGGACGCCCGCAAGGCGATGCTCGCCGGCGAGTTCGGGGTGTACGCGATGGCGGAGGTGGCCCTCTCCGCCATCGATCTGGTCACGCTGCAGATGGACTTCGACACCGGCGCCGAGCCCGACGAGGTCATCGCCCGGCTGCTGCCGCGCGTCGCCGCCCAGGCGCCGCTGCGCCCCCGCGCCGAGCACGAGCGGGTGGCGCACTGGGTGCTGGACAGCCTCGTCAACGTCGGCAGCGTCGACCGCGGCTTCCGCGCGGTGTACGGCACCTTCGGCCACGACGGCGCGTACGTGCGCAGGGAGTACGACTTCAAGCTCCTCGAAGAGGTCCCCGGACCCGGCGGCGCCGTCTATCTGCGCACCACCGACGAGGCCGTCAACGTGCTGGTGGGTGCGCTCGACACCGACGTCACCAGCGCGCAGATCGCCGCCGAGGTCAAGCTCGAAGTCCTCATCAGCCGCGGCCGGCTCGCCGACGCCCAGCTCGCCGCCGAGCAGGCCCGCTACCGCACCGTGCAGTACGCAGAGACGCTGCGCCGCGCCCTGGAGGCCACCCGGCGCAACGTGCGCGCGGTCGACTGGCTCCGGACCGTGCCGGCGATGATCGACGAGGCGCTGGACCACGTCGCCGACCGGTACCGGCACGAGAACGCCATCCTCACCAACATCCGCCGCGCCCGCGACGAAGCGGAGGACCCCGACCACAAGCGCCGCGCCGCCGAGCTGGTCGACATCGTCAAGGACTGCATCCGCCGCCACACCCAGCTCCAGACCCGGCTGCTGGACGCCGGCCCGCTGTTCCGCGCCGAGCAGGACCGGCAGGCGTTCGCACCGCCCGCCGCCCGCACCGGCGTCGACCTCTACGGCCAGCTCCTCGCCCCGGTGCTGCCCCTGCCCGTCTCCGCCGCCCACCGCGTCACGGACGCCTTCTTCGCCCGCGGCACCGGGCTGCGCGCCCCGCACGCCGTACGCCTCGCCGACCTCGCCGAGCTGCTGCTGACGCCCCCGCTGGAACGGGCCCACCTGGGCGCCGAGATGCCCGAGCCCGACCTCGTCGCCACCCCGGACGACAGCCGGTTCAGCGAGGAGCAGCTCGCCGCCGCGGGCGAGCTGCTGGACCTGCCGCCGGACGCGCCGCGCCGGCTGTCCGGGCTGCTCGCCGACGCCCGCCGCCGCGACCCCGGGCTGCCGTATCTGGTCGCCCTCCTCGCGGTGCACGCCGCGGGCCCCGCGGTGGGGACGGCGTACCGGCAGGGCCGCCCCTCCGGAACGACCAGGCTGCTGTTCGCCGTGGACGACGGGACGCAGATGGAGGACGCCGAGTTCGGCGGCGCGGACCTCATCGTCGGCACGGCACTGCTGGACGCCGCCGGGATGGCGGCAGGTCGAACGGAGGCCGCCTCGTGACCCCCGACCCCGCGACCGCCCCCGGGACGGCCGCCGCGACCGGGAGCGCCGACGGGCACCCGCCCGCGGTCACCCCGGCCGACGCCGCCGACGCCGCCCGCCTGGTCTCCTTCGGCCTCCAGCCCAAGCTGCTGCCCGCCCGCGACCTGGAGTACGCGGAACTGCTCAGGCGCTACCGGGAAGAGCCGCCCTTCGCCCGCCTCGCCGACGCCGTCGCCACCGGCCTCGGCCTGGTCGTGCTGGAGGTCTCGACCCGTACGGGCATGGCCGTCACCGCCGCCGAGGACTCCGTCTTCGCCGTCCGCATGGGCGACTACGCGCGCCGTGCCGCCACCGACTCGGCCGACCGCTTCCTGCACGGCCTGGCCCATCTCGCCGTTGCCGCCATGGCGTTCCCGCGCCCCGAGGACCTGGCGGACGACGGCTACATCGGCCGCGTCAGCGTCAACGGCGTCGACGCCTTCGTCCGCCAGGCGTGCCGCCGCCTGGAGGAGCGCGCCGAGGGGGCCGGCGAGAACACGGACCCGGCCGAGGGCGAGCGCGGCCTGGAGGCCGCCTGGCGGGTGTACGCGCGCCGCAGCGCCACCGGCGCCACGAAGGACGCCCGCCGGCTCGCCGGCTCCACCACCGGCATCATCGGCAAGGCCATGGCGTTCCTCACCGACTCCGGCTTCCTCCAGCGCACGTCGGACGACGCCGGCGGCACGTACCGCACCACCGCCCGCTACCAGTTGCAGGTGCGGGACATGGCGGGCAGCGCGGCCATGTCCGAGCTGCTGGAGCTGGGCGTCGTGCCTGTCGCCGACGGCAGCGCGACCCTGGTGCCCGCCGCCGACGACGGCGAGATCGCCGGCGGCGCGCTGCCGTTCTTCCCCAGCCAGCACGAGCGGGCCTGACGGCCGGTCGAGACGTCACGAGCGAAGGCCGCAATCGCATGTACGAGCTGTCCCGCATCCGCCTCTACTCCATCGGACCCGCCGGTGCGCGGTACGCCGACACCGTGCTCGACCTGCGCGGCGTCGGCGCCGAGGTGCCCCAGCCGGCGCCCGCCCAGGGCGACTTCTTCGCCGCCGAGCCGACCGGCCCGCTGCGCCGGCCCGCGCCCGCGGGCGTGCTCTTCCTGGAGAACGGCGGCGGCAAGTCCGTCCTGCTGAAGCTGATCTTCTCCGTGATGCTGCCCGGCCACCGCAACACCCTGGGCGGCGCCAGCTCCGGCGTGCTGCGCAAGTTCCTGCTCGCCGACGACACCGGGCACGTCGCGCTGGAGTGGCAGCACACCGTCACCGGCGAGCAGATCGTCGTCGGCAAGGTGAGCGAGTGGCGCGGCCGACAGGTCTCCGGCGACCCGCGGAAGTTCGCCGAGGCGTGGTATTCGTTCCGCCCCGGGCCCGGGATGGGCCTGGACGCGCTGCCGGTCGCCGAGTCCGCGGCGGTGCGCCCCGCCGCCGAGGGTGCCTCCGGCGCGCACGGGCGGCGGCGCACGATGAAGGGCTTCCGGGACGTACTGACCGAGGCCGGCAAGGCGTACCCGCACCTGGACGTGGCGTGGGAGGAGATCCACGAGCGGTGGAACGAACACCTGACGCGCCTCGGCCTCGATCCGGAACTCTTCCGCTACCAGCGGGAGATGAACGCCGACGAGGGCGAGGCCGCCGGGCTGTTCGCGGTGAAGAACGACTCCGACTTCACCCACCTGCTGCTCCGCGCCGTCACCGACACCCGCGACACCGACGGGCTGGCCGACCTCGTCCACGGCTTCGCGCACAAGCTCGGCCGCCGCGCGGAACTGACCGCGGAACGCGACTTCACCGCCGGCTCCCTGGACCTCCTCGCGCACATCGTCGCGGGCGCGGAGCAGCGTGCCCGTACCCGCGACATCCTCGGCGGTGCCGAGCGCCGGGCCCGGGCGCTGGCCGCGCGGCTCACGGCGCGGGCCGACGCGGAGCGCGCCAGGGCGGGGGAGCTGGCCGGCCAGGAGCGGACGGCCGCGGAGCGGGTGACGGCGGCCGAGTCGTCCCGGCGCCGCAGCGAACTGATCGCCGCGGAGCTGGCGTACCGGCACGCGTCGCTGGCGCTTGCCGCCGCGGAGAAGAGCGCCGCGGGCAAGCGCCGCGAGCTGACCGACGCCCGTACGCTGCACGCCGCCTGGCAGGCCGCGGAGGCGGTGCTGCGGCACCGCGCCGCCGCCGACCGGGCGGCGCGCGTCTCCGTCGCCATCCGCGAGGCCGAGCGCGACGCCGCCCCGGCGCTCGCCGCCCGCGCGACGGCGGCCACCGGGCTCGTACGCGCGCTGCACGCCGCAGCCCGCGACGGCGAGACGCTGGCGGCGGAGCAGGAGGAGCGCTCGGCCGTCCTCCAGCAGGAATCCGAGACGGCGCACGCCGACGCGGTCGCCGCCGCCACGCGGGCGCAGCGCGCCCGCAGCGAGACGGACCACCTGCGCCAGCGGCTCGCGGAGGTCGAGCAGGAGACGGCGGAGGCGGTACGGGCCGGGTGGCTCGACACCGACCCCGCCGCCCCCGACACGGACCCGGCCCGCGCGGCCCTCGTCGCCGGGGACGCCGAGAAGGCGGCGGTCGCCGCCTGGGACGAGGCCCGCGGGGCGGCCCGTACGGCGACGGACCACGCCCGCGAGACGGCGGCGGCCCTGGCCCGCGCGGAGCTGGCCGCGGCCCGCGCCACGGACGCGGCGGAGGCGGCCGAGGCGTCGTACGGCACGGAGCGCCGCGCGGCGGAGTCGCTGGCGGGGGAGCGGCGGCTGGTGGAACTGCTGGGCCTGCCGGAGGTGGGGACCGAGGGCGGAGAACACCGGGCGCTGAGCGCCGTGGAGTTCGACCGGGCGGCCGACGAGCTGCGGACCCTGCTCGACGCGCGGGTCACGGACGACGAGCGGCGGCTGTTCGACCTGCGCACCGCCGCCGGGGACGACGCCCGGATCCTCGCCGCGCTCGGCGACGGCGGGCTGCTGCCGCCCGGTCCCGACGTGCTGGCCGTCGTGGCCTGCCTCGGCGAGCACGGCATTCCCGCACTGCCCGGCTGGCGTTACCTCGCCCAGGCCGTCGACCCGGCCGACCACGCCGCCGTGCTCGACGCCCGCCCGGAGCTGGTCGACGGCGTCGTCATCACCGACCCGGACACGCACGCCCGCGCCCGCGAGGTGCTGCGCGAAGCGGCGCTGCTGCCCCGCTCGGCCCTCGCCGTGGGCACGGCCGCCGCGCTCCTCGCGCCGCCGCCGCCCACCGGGGAGCGCGACGGCGGCGTGTTCCTCGTGCCGCCCAACCCGGCCATGCACGACGAGCGCGCCGCAGACGACGAACGCCACGCCCTGCGCGCCCGCGCCGCCGACCGCGACGAGCAGATCCGCGTCCTGGCCGCCCGCCTGGCGGCCGACCGGACGCTGGCGGCCCGGCTGGCTTCGTGGCGTACGGGCTGCCCCGCAGGCCGGCTGGCGGAGCTGGCCGACGCCGCGGAGTCGGCTCGTACGGCATCGGCCGCGGCGGACGAGGCGCTGATCCGCGCCCGCGCCGAGGCCGAGGACGCCGCGGCCGCCGCCGAGGAGACCACCCGGGCCCGCGAGGAGCGCCAGGAGCAGGCCCAGCGCGCCCGCCGCAGCGCCGACGCCCTGGCGGGCCTGGCCCACCGCCTCCGCGAGCGCTCCGGCTGGCAGGCCCGCCGCCGCGAACTCGCCGACGAGGCCCTGGAGTACGAGGCCCGGGCCGCCGACTGCACCACCCGCGCCCGCGCCGCCGACGAGGACCGCCGCGACGCCCAGCGCGCCGCGGACGACGCCCGCCGCACGTCGCGCGCGCTCCGCGCGGAGCGCGCGGAGATCGCGGGCGTGGCCGAGGAGCTGGAGGCCGAGGCGGCGGAGGCCGGTGGCAGCCCGTCGCCCGAAACGCTCCAGGAGCAGGACCAGACGGCTGCGGACGCCGGCACCGATCCCGCCGCCGACGCCCCGCGCCCCGAGGGCGGTGCCCGGCACCGGGCCCGGCTCGCCCAGGCCGCCGCCGCGGACGCGGCCCGCGCCTCGCTGCCCGCGCTGCGGGAGGCGTACCGGGCCGCCTCCCAGCTCTACGAGAAGGTCGGCGTCGGCGCCGATCTGCGCGCCGAGCAGGCGCGGGCCGAGAGCGAGGAGTCCGCCGCGATCGCGGAGCTGAACCGGCTCAGCAACAAGGTCCGTACCCGCGCCGCCACCCTCCTCGCCGGGGCCGACGGCGCCGACGCGCCCTCGCGGCAGGCCGCGGCCGCCCGCGCCGAGTCCGTCGTGCACCTGCTGGAGTCCCGCTCCGCCGCCGCCAGCGAGACCCTGGGCCGGCTGCGCGGCGACGCGGAACGGCTCGCGCCCGCGGCGGGCGAGGCGCACACCGAACTGCCCGCCGACCTCGTGCCGGACGGCGCCGAGCAGGCCCAGGCACTGCTGCGGTCCGCCGCCGCCACCGCCGCCGAGCGCGCCGACGAACTCGCCGCCGCCACCGAGGCGCACGCCGGGCTGCGCCGCGCCTGCGCCGCCGCCGAGGACGCCGCCGGCGCCTTCGCCGAGACCGCCGCCATGCTGCGCGACCTGCTCCGCGGTCCCGCCGCGGGCGAGGAGCAGGACGACGCGGGCGAGGCGGAGCCGTTCCCCGGCGGGCTGGACGGCGCCCGGCAGGCCGCCGCCGAGTCCCGCCGCTCGCTGCGCGGCTGCGCCGCGGACCTGGCCACCGCCGACTCCGCCCTGCGCGACGCGTGCGACGTCCTCGTACGGCACGCCAACTCCACCCGCTACGAGCAGGTCCGCACCCCCGCCCGGCAGCAGATCCGCGAACTGCCCGCCGCCGCCCTCCCGGAGCACGCCGCCGCCTGGGCCGGGGCCTTCGCGCCCCGGCTGCGCGTACTCACTGACGAGCTGGCGCAGTTGGAGCGCAACCGCGACGGCATCGTCGACCGGCTGCGCGGCCTGGTCGAGTCCGGCCTGGCCACGCTGCGCGCCGCGCAGCGGCTGTCCCGGCTGCCGGAGGGGCTGGGGGAGTGGTCGGGCCAGGAGTTCCTGCGCATCCGCTTCGAGGACCCCGACCAGGCGACCCTGGCCGAGCGCCTGGGCGAGGTCATCGACGAGGCCACGCGCGCGGCCGTACGCAAGAACAGCGACCTGCGCCGCGACGGCACGACCCTGCTGCTGCGCGGCGTGGACGCCGCGATGGAGCCCAAGGGCGTGGCGGTGGAGATCCTCAAGCCGGACGCGGTGCTGCGCGCGGAGCGGGTGCCCGTCGGGCAGATGGGCGACGTGTTCTCCGGCGGCCAACTGCTCACCGCCGCCATCGCGCTGTACTGCACCATGGCCGCCCTCCGCGGCAACGACCGCGGCGACGACCGGCACCACCACGCGGGCACGCTCTTCCTCGACAACCCCATCGGCCGCGCCAACGCCACCTATCTGCTGGAGCTGCAACGCGCCGTCGCCGACGCCCTCGGCGTGCAGCTCCTCTACACCACGGGCCTGTTCGACACCACGGCGCTCGCGGAGTTCCCCCTGGTGATCCGGCTGCGCAACGATGCGGACCTGCGCGCGGGACTGAAGTACATCACCGTCGAGGAGCACCTGCGCCCCGGACTGCCGGCCCAGCGGGACGGAGAGGAGACCTCGGTCGGCGAGGTGACGGCGACCCGCATCTTCCGCCGCCCGCCCGCGGCGACGTAGCGGCGGCCCCTTCGGGTACGGATCGGGTACGGAGCCGGCCGGCCGCGCTCAGCGGCCCGGCTCCACCGCCCGCCCCGGCCCCCGGTCCGCGGCCAGCGCCTCGACCACCTCGGGCTTGTCCCGGTACCGGGTGCGCAGCAGCTCCTCGATCGCGTCCCGCAGGCGGCGGGTCTCGTCCAGGTGGCCGCCGTCGCGGTGCAGGTCGCGGTCGATGCGCAGCAGCTCCGGGCCGTCGGCCTCCACGACGAAGCTGCGCAGCTCCGCCAGGTCCAGACGGCGGTTGAACTCCCGTACCGCGTCGCGCCACTGGTGCAGCAGCGCCAGCAGCTCCTGGTGCTCCCGCCCGGCCAGCACGCCGGAGACCAGCGTCGCGTCCGTCGCGGACAGCATCGGCCGCGGGAAGACCCGGTGCACCGGGCGGGCCGGGTCGAGGGGCGCGAAGCGCGGATCGTCGAGGACCGCGGTGTTCTTCACCAGCTCCTCGGCGAGCGCGCGCAGCGTCTGCTTCTCCCGCTCCCGGGCCGCGGCCCGCCGCTCCGCGATCACTCCGCTCATCGCCGCGAG
The DNA here is from genome assembly GCF_002847285.1 of Streptomyces sp. CMB-StM0423. Classification (NCBI taxonomy): domain Bacteria; kingdom Bacillati; phylum Actinomycetota; class Actinomycetes; order Kitasatosporales; family Streptomycetaceae; genus Streptomyces; species Streptomyces sp. CMB-StM0423. Next base: position 7,547,394 of record NZ_CP025407.1, read on the forward strand.
GATCGCCGGCACCTGGATCGCCGGCTCCCACCGGCCGCCGTCCGAGGCGCGCACCAGCCAGGCGACGCACAGCCCGAGGGCGACGACGAGCGCCGAGGCCGTGAACACCCCGTAGAACGCGCTCCGTGTCGGACGCACCATTCCCCGCGCGCCCGGCTCAGCCGAACGGGTTCGGGGCCGGGACCTCCGCCGGCGCCTCGTCGGCCGCCTCCCCCGCGGGGCGCAGCAGCACCAGGTCCATGCCGAAGCCCGTCTCGCCGAACCCGGAGTGCAGGCCGGAGCTGGTCCGGGTCACCTCCGCGGCCCCGGCGTCGGCGAGCAGCTTGCCGAGCCCGGCCGCCGAGTACTTGCGGGTGGTCAGGAGGCGGATGGTGTCCCCGTCGGGGAACTCGACGCCGCTGCGGTCGGGCAGGGTGAGGAGCACCTGCTCGCCGGTGCGGTTGCGGTAGACGACCTTGACCTTCAGCGCCCGGTCGTCCTCGACCGACGGCTCGTACTCGACGCTGGCCATGTCGATGTGCAGGTCGGTGTACTCCATGATCGCGCTGGTGACGAACTCGGCGAAGCGCGGGCTCGACCGGTACTCGCGGGCCGCCTCGTGCGCGGCGTCCTCGTCCAGCGCGGCGGAGCGGGCGACCTCCAGCAGGAAGCGGTCCTGCGGCCGCAGCAGGCTGCCGGTGAGCATCGTCAGCAGCCCCGTGTCGTCGGTGAAGTTGGCCAGCGTGTTGCCCAGCAGCGAGTACAGCACCGGCTCGTCGCCGACGAGGTGCTCCACCAGCCGGCGCAGTTCGCGCACGCTGCGTACGTTCGCGAAGTCGAGCTGCACCGGTACGACCCCGCCCATCGGCAGATCGAGGTGGCGCAGCGCCTCCCGCTGCCCCAGCCGCAGCATCTCGGGGCTGACGTCCACGGGGACGTACGTCAGGGAGCCGGGCTCCCGGCCCTGGCGCAGCCGGTCCAGGATCGTCTGGTCCTTCTGCCCGGTGCCGGTGCCCAGGCTCACGTAGTGGCGGGGCGTGCCGTCGAGTTCGCCCGCGATCTGCCGCCAGCGCTGCGCGAAGGACTCGATACTCTCCCGCATCACCGGATAGAACAGGTCGGAACAGGCGTGCACCCACGCCATGGTCGACGCGACGCCCCAGTACGAGAACCCGGACGCGATGTACTTCCCGTCGCCCGTCTCGGAGTACGGCTCCCGCAGCGCGCTGCTCATCTGGGAGAACTTCTGCGACTGGTCCTCGCCGACCACGCAGAGGGACCAGGGGGAGTCCCACCCGGACAGTGCGGCCTCAAGGCGGTGAAGCCCCCTGCTGCCTGTGGTCATACGAAACGGCCGCCCTATGAATAAGTTCCGACTCCTGCTGGTAGAACCGTAGTTGGCGGATGCAACGACAACAAGCCGAAACCGCCCGGGGCGCTCGGGTTCGGACACCGCACGGCCGCGCGGCGGCACGGCAGCCGCCGGCGGGCCCCGTCAGACTCCCGCGGGCACCGCTCCGGGCGGCCGGTCGCGCTGCGTACGGCGGCCGCCGCGGCGCTCCCTGCGGGCGCGGCGGGCGGCGCTGCTGGGCCGCGACTCCACCCCGTACCGCTGCTTCCAGACCTGCCGCGTCACCCACACGTCCAGCACGCCCCAGGTCGCGACCACGGTGCTCACGACCGTGCTCAGCAGCAGCGGAAAGGCCGGCCACGACCCGCTGACGGTGAACAGCAGGGCCGCCATCGCCTGGCTCAGGGTCAGGGCCACGATGATCACGGCGCGTACGGCCGCCGTCCGCACCGGGTCCGGAAGCCTCGGTGTGCCGACGGGCTCCTCGACCCAGAGCGGCGATTCGGGGCGCCGCAGCTCCTCCTCCGCAGCCATCAGTTCCCTCTCCCGCTCGACTGCCGGGTGTCCAGGGTCACTGCCCCGCACGCGGGGTGACGAAAGCCCGGGGTACCCATGTTCACACGTTCCGATGTGTCAACGTTCGAAGGGGGCTACGAGTTGCCGGGGCGACGGTAGTAGGCTGCGCCGACTGGGGAAGGGACGCGGGCATGGTTGTGCAGGGTGGGAACAGACGGCAGCCGGCCGGGAGCCGGTTGAACTGGCTGCTCGACGATCTGGTGGGGCGGCTGGCGAGCGTGCGGATGGCGCTGGTGCTGTCCTCCGACGGGCTGCCGATGAGCGTCTCCGAGGACGTGAGCAGGGAGGACTCCGAGCATCTGGCGGCGGTGGCCTCCGGCATCCACGGCCTGGCCAAGGGCGTGGGCACGCACTTCGAAGCGGGTTCCGTACGGCAGACACTCGTGGAGCTGGACGACGCGTTCCTCTTCGTCACCGCGGCGGGCGACGGCAGTTGCCTCGCGGTGATGGCGGCGTCGGACGCCGACATCGGGCAGATCGCGTACGAGATGACGCTGCTGGTCAAGCGGGTCGGCGAGCATCTGGCGGCGGCGCCGCGGGGCAGCAGGTCCTGACGTCGGACGGCCGCGCCGCGGCGCCGCGGCGTCAGCCTGCGCCGTCCTCCCGGTCGTCCTGCCAGCCGAAGCTGCGCTCGACGGCCTTGCGCCAGTTGCGGTACTCGCGCTCCCGCGTGCCCTCGTCCATGCGCGGCGTCCACTCGGTGTCGCGCTTCCAGTGGGAGCGCAGCTCGTCCTGGTCCCGCCATACGCCCGTGGCCAGGCCCGCGGCGTAGGCGGCACCGAGGCAGGTGGTCTCGGAGATCACCGGCCGCATCACGGGTACGCCGAGGACGTCCGCCTGGTGCTGCATCAGCAGATTGTTGGCGGTCATTCCTCCGTCCACCTTCAGGTCCGTCAGCCGTACCCCCGAGTCCTGGTACATCGCGTCGACGACCTCGCGCGTCTGCCAGCTCGTCGCCTCCAGCACGGCGCGCGCCAGGTGCGCCTTGGTGACGTACCGGGTCAGGCCGGTGACGACACCGCGCGCGTCGCCGCGCCAGTAAGGGGCGAACAGCCCGGAGAACGCCGGGACGATGTACGCGCCGCCGTTGTCGTCGACGCTCGCCGCCAGCGTCTCGATCTCCTCGGCGGCGGAGATGATGCCGAGCTGGTCACGGAACCACTGCACCAGCGCCCCGGTGATGGCGATGGACCCCTCCAGGCAGTAGACGGGCGCCTCGCCGCCGATCTGGTAGCCCATGGTGGTCAGCAGCCCGTTCTTCGACGGCACCGGCCGGGTCCCGGTGTTGAGCAGCAGGAAGCTGCCCGTGCCGTACGTGTTCTTGGCCTCGCCGACGCCGTAGCAGGTCTGGCCGAAGATCGCCGCCTGCTGGTCGCCGAGCGCGGAGGCCACGGGCACGCCGTCGAGCTGTCCCGTGCAGGTGCCGTAGACCTCGGCGGAGGAGCGGATCTCCGGCAGCATCGCGGCCGGGAGGTCCATGGCCGACAGGATGGACTCGTCCCACTGGTGGGTCTCGATGTTCATCAGCATGGTGCGCGAGGCGTTGGTGACGTCGGTGACGTGGACGCCGCCGTCCACGCCGCCGGTGAGGTTGTAGATCAGCCAGGAGTCGACGGTGCCGAAGGCGATCTCGCCGTTCTCGGCGCGGCGGCGCAGTCCGGGCACGTTGTCGAGCAGCCAGGCGGCCTTGGGCCCGGAGAAGTAGCTGGCGAGCGGCAGCCCGGTGCGGTCGCGGAAGCGGTCCTGGCCGTCCTCGCCGCCGAGTTGGGTGCACAGGGCGGCGGTGCGGGTGTCCTGCCAGACGATGGCGTTGTGCACCGGCTTGCCGGTGGCCCGGTCCCACAGCACGGTCGTCTCGCGCTGGTTGGTGATGCCCACGGCGCTCAGCTCGTCGGCCCGCAGCCCCGCCTTGGCCAGCGCCCCGGCGACCACGGCCTGGGTCTTGGCCCAGATCTCGGTGGCGTCGTGCTCCACCCAGCCGGGCCTGGGGAAGATCTGGCGGTGCTCGCGCTGGTCGACGGCGACGATGGCGCCGTTCTGGTCGAAGACGATGCAGCGGCTCGATGTGGTGCCCTGGTCGATGGCGGCGACGTACTTGTCCGTCATGACGTCCCCTTGCTGCTAGAAGGCGAGTTTGTAGATCAGCGCGCTCAGCACGCCGCCGATCAGCGGGCCGGCCACGGGTATCCAGGCGTAGTTCCACTCGCTGGTGCCCTTGTTGGGTATCGGCAGCAGCGCGTGGGCGATACGGGGACCCAGGTCGCGGGCCGGGTTGATGGCGTAGCCCGTGGGGCCGCCGAGCGACAGGCCGATGCCGACGACGAGCAGCGCGACGACGAGCACCTGGGTGCCGGACTCGGCCAGCCCCTCGGTGAGGCCGAAGGCGAGGATCGGCAGCACGAGGCCGACGGTGGCGATGATCTCGGTGACGAGGTTCTGCCACGGGTGGTAGATCTCCGGGCGGGTGGAGAAGATGCCGAGCGTCTCGACGGACGTCTCGCGGTTCGCGTTGCGGGCGAACTGGCCGTAGTAGACGAGCCAGGCGAGCACGGCGCCGATGAGGGCGCCGAGCATCTGCGAGGCGATGTACAGCGGCACCTTCCCCCAGTTCTCGTTGCTCTCGACGGCCACGCCGAGGGTCACGGCCGGGTTGATGTGCCCGCCGGACAGCGGCGCGGCGGTGTACGCGCCGGCCAGCACGGCGAAGCCCCACCCGAAGGCGATGACGACCCAGCCGGACGCTTTGGCCTTCGATTTCTCCAGGGTGACGGCGGCGCAGACGCCCGCGCCGAACAGGATCAGAATGGCGGTGCCGATCACTTCACCGGCGAAGATGTCCCCATTGGGATAGTCCATTGCGGCTCCTCGATCAACCACCGGGATCACCGTCCCGGCCGAGACGAAGGGTGCGTTCTTCCCTGGCTGTTGCCATGACGTCGAGCGCCGGCAGGGGAGGGAGGTCCACACCCCGGCCGGCGTCGCTGCGAGCGCGCGTCAGCGAGGCGTATCGCCGGTGGGAGACAGAGCGGCGGGGCCGTCGTGCGGCGATGCCCGACTGACATCCGGCAGTGTTCACCTGCCCTGATGGACCGTCAAGACACTGGACACGACGGCCTCAAATGTATTTTCGACACCGCTGGTCCGGGGCCGGACCGCACGCGTCACGCCGGGCGGAGGAGCCTCGCGCCGTCGCGCAGCAGGCGGTCGACCGCGTCGGCGGAGAGGGCGTCGGCCAGCGGCCCCCAGAAGCCGTCGTCCGGTTCCGCCACCGCGTCGACGCGGCTGCCGTCGCGCCAGGAGGCGTCGAAGCCCAGCCGCCAGGAGTGCAGATGCGTCCGCAGACCCGCCGCCGCGGCAGCCTTGTCGAAGAGGGGGTCGCCCAGGATCGGGTGGCCGATCCAGGCGAGGTGGACGCGGATCTGGTGCCGCCGGCCGGTGACCGGGCGGGCGAGGAGCACCGAACGCCCGCCGTCGCTCCAGAGCGTACGGAAGTGGGTGGTCGACGGGTAGTTCTTCCCGTCGAGCACGTCCTCCTCAGCGACCCACCAGCGGCCTTCCGCCTCATCCGCCCGGATCGCCTCGCGCGCCGCGGCGATACGCACCCTGTTCTTCCGGCCGACGCCGAGGGGCAGTTCGATCGTGCCCCGGTCGGGCAGTCCGGTGGTCGCGGTGACGACCAGATACGCCTTGTCGACGGTCCGCTTGTTGAACTGCCGGGTCAGGCCGCCGTGCGTGGCCAGGTCCTTGGCGAAGAGAACGACGCCTGAGGTGACCTTGTCGATGCGATGGGCGGGATAAAGCTGTTCTCCCGCCTCGGCGGCGAGTTCCACGAGATCGGTGCCGTGCCGCTCACCCATCACGGAAATCCCGGCGGGTTTGTTCAGGACCAGGACCGATTCGTCCTCCAGGAGTACGGAAGTGTCGCGGACTTCCCGCCAGCCGGGCACGGTCATCTGCATGTCTCTCATCGAATTCGGGCGGGTTCCGGATCAGCCTTCGGGGTACTGCTTGCAGTACTCGTACAGCGCCATGGCCGTCGCGGTCGCGACGTTGTAGCTGTGCGGCATTCCCCAGACGGGAATCTCGACGCAGTCGTCGACGAACTTCAACTCCTCCTCGGTGAGGCCGAGCCGCTCGTTTCCGACGGCGAGGGCCGTTTTCCGGGGGAAGGAGTAGGTGTGCAGATTGTGGGAGTTGGTCGTCTGCTCCAGGCCGACGACCCGGTAGCCGGCCGCGCGGAGATCCTTCAGCACCGGCGGAAGGGTCCTGCGGACCTCGATCGTGACGTGGTCCGTGCTGTCCCGGGCGACATCGGGGTCGACTTTCGCGTTACCGCACGCGATGACCCTGGTGATTCCGCAGCATCCCGCGGTGCGGACGATGCTGGACAGATTGGCGCGGGTGCGAAGAGGAGCACAGGCCACGACGATTTCGCGCTCTCCGGTGAGCGTGGCCGGCGGCCGATGCCGAATGTGGTCGAACATAATCGGCCCAGTCTACAAGGGCGGACTGGGTCGGAAGGCCGCCGGCCGCGCTCCGTCAGCGTCCGCTACCGGACAGCGAGCGGCGGTGGACCGGGAAGTCGAAGTACGTGTCCGGGAACGGCTCGCCCGCGAGAGCGAAGTGCCACCACTCGTACGCGTAGTTCACGAAGCCCGCCGCCTCCAGGCCGTCCTTGAGCCGCATCCGGTTCGCGCGCTGCTCGCCCGTGACCCGCTCGTCCAGCGTGTGGCTGAGAGTGTCGAAGCAGTCGTAGCCCGTGCCCATATCGATCGAGTTGTCGGGGAAGCGCTCCTGCTGCGGGGCCGCGCAGTCGACGAGCGGTTCGCCCGGCTCGTACGGGCGCGTGCTCCCGGCCGGCAGCTTCACCAGAGTGAGGTCGACGACGCTGCCGCGGCTGTGGCCGGAGCGGGCGGCGATGTAGCCGTCGTCGAAGAGCCGGGACTTGTCGACGCGCGGGTAGAACTCGTCCTTCATCCGCTGGTCGCCCAGGTCCTCGGCCCAGGTGACGAACTGGTCCACGGCGCGCTGCGGGCGGTAGCAGTCGTAGACCTTCAGGGTGTAGCCGTCCCGGAGGAAGGCCCGCTGCGCCTTCTTCAGCGCCCGGGCGGCGTCCTCGGTGAGGATGCACATCGGCTTGCGGTAGCCGTCGATGCGCTCGCCGGTGAAGTTGTGCGGGGTGACGTAGCGGATGTCGTGCAGGATCGTCGGGTCCACGTCGGAGAGCGCGACGAACTCCTTCGGAGCCTTCGGCTCCGGCTTCGCGGCGGCCGGGGGTGCCGCGGTGGCCGTGACGGCGAGGGCCGCGGCGGCGGCCAGGACGGCGAGCCGGGACAGGGGGCGCGCGAGGGCGGCGTTCATTGGCATGGCCCTTTCACTATCGCAGCGGGGGCGCGTGGGGAAGGGGACGGCACGGGACTGTCCGGGTGTACGGAACGGGGCGGCCCGACCGTACGGGCGGCTACTCGCCCCGTACCCGCACCGGCAGGTCAGGCTCCGCGCCGTCCTCGCGCCGCACCGTCGTACGGCCCGTCCACCGCGTCACGTACCGCTCCAGCCGCGGCGCCTCCCAGCCGTCCCCGTCGTCCCGTACGACCACGCCGCCGCCCGTGACGCCGGGCGGCGGCGCCCAGACCTCCAGCTCCGTACCGCCGTCCGCGCCCGCCACCGGCAGCACCGCGCCCGCCCGGGCCAGCACCGGCACCCGGGCGAGCGGCGCCTCCAGCTCCACGGTGCCCGGGCCGGTCAGGGCGCGGCCCGTCGCCGTGTCGTACCACTGCCCCAACGGCAGCCGCACCGCACGGCGGCGGGCTCCCGCGGCCAGCACCGGGGCCACCAGCAGCGCGTCGCCGAGCAGAAAGGCGTCCCCCGTCTCGCGCAGCGCCCGGTCCGCCGGGTGGTACCACCACGGGGGACGGACCCAAGGCGCACCGGTACGTTCCGCGAGCCGGGCGAGCGTCGCGAGATACGGGCGCAGGCGCTCCCGCTCGCGCAGCGCCGCGCCCGCGTGCTCCAGCACCTCGGGCCCGAACTCCCACGGCTCGCGCCGCCCGGCGTCGAACGCGCAGTGCGTGCGGAACAGCGGCAGGTACGAGCCGAGCTGGAGCCAGCGCAGATACAGCTCGGGATCCGGCCGCCCGCTGAACCCGCCGACGTCCGGGCCCGAGTAGGGCACCCCGCACAGGCCCAGGCCGACGACGAGCGCCAGCGACGCGGACAGGCCGGGCCAGCCGGTGGCCACGTCGCCCGACCAGGTGCCGCCGTAGCGCTGGAGGCCCGCCCAGCCGGAGCGGGAGAAGAGGAACGGGCGGCGGTCGGGCTGCAGTCCGGTCAGCGCCCCGTATGCGGCGCGGGCCATCTGCAGGGCGTAGACGTTGTGCGCCTCGCGGTGGTCGCCGCCGCGTCCCTCCAGGGCGTGCCGGGTCGAGCGGGGCAGGGTCTTCTCGCCGAAGGCGGCGAAGGACGCGGGCTCGTTCATGTCGTGCCAGAAGCCGGTGAAGCCCTGCTGCAGCCGCTCCGCGTAGAGCCCGCCCCACCACTTGCGCGCCCGAGGGTCGGTGAAGTCGGGGAAGACCGCGTCGCCCGGCCACACCACGCCGCGCACGGGGCGGCCGCGCGCGTCCCGTACGAAGGCGTCGGCGGCCACGCCCGCGTCGTACACCGGATAGCCCGGCTCGGCCTTCACGCCCGGGTCGACGATCGAGACCATGCGCACGCCGTCGGCGGCCAGCTCGCGGGCCAGCCGGGGCAGGTCGGGGAAGCGGTGCGGGTCGGCGGTGAAGACGCGGTGGCCGTCGTAGTGGTCGATGTCCAGGTGCACCGCCGCCAGCGGCAGGCCGCGCTCGCGGTAGCCGCGTACCACGCGGCGTACGCCCTCGGCGCCGCCGAAGTCCCAGCGGGCGTGCTGGTAGCCCAGCGCCCAGGCGGGCGGGACGGCGGGGGCGCCGGTGAGCGCCGTCCAGCTCTGCAGGACGCGGGCGGGGGTGCCGGCCATCACCCAGTAGCGCAGCGGGCCGCCGGCCATGCGCACCTCGACGCGGCCCGGCCGGTCGTGGCCGGAGCCCGCGCCCTCCGCGCCGCGGTACAGCTCGACGGTGCCGTCCCAGGAGTTGTCGTGGAAGAGCAGATGGCAGCCTGCGTCGGAGACGACGAACTGCACGGGCATCGTCAGGGACAAGGGGTCGTCGCCGGGGGCGAAGGCGCCGCCGGGGTCGCTGTTCCACAGCCGGTAGCGGCCGTCCGGCAGGGAGGGGCCCGCGGAGCGGCCGCCGAGGCCGAAGAATTGGGCGTCCGGGGCGACGTGGGCGCGCTGCACCCAGCGCCGTACCTCCTCGCGTGCGTCGTCCTCCGGGAAGCCGGCCGGCGACTCCCACCAGCGCGGCGGCTGCTCCCGGCGCAGCACGACGCCCGCGGGCGTACGCACCTCCACCGCCCCGCGCCGCGACACCGCCACGGTGACCCGCTCCGACACCACCCGCCAGCCGCCGCCCGCCGCGTCCGGTTCGAGCTCCACGCGCGCGTCCGTCTCCGGCCCGCGGGCGAGCGCGTACGACGGCTCCGGCTCCGCGCCGTCCCAGCCGCAGAACACCGCGCCGGTCGTCGTCACCCGCAGTTGCAGCACGGAGCGGGCGAAGCGGATCACGCCCCCGCCGGGCGCCGGCTCGGCCCCGACCGCGAGCCCCGGCACCCGGGCCCGCTCCACACGGCGGCGGGGGAGCGCGGCGGCGTCGGCCCGCCGGTTCCGCACGGCGGCGCGCAGGGCGCGGGCACGCCGGGTGAGGGCGGAGGGATCCATGCTGATCAGCCTGCCACCGCACACCACGGCGGGCGAGAGAGTTCAACCGCTGTTCACCGGGAGTGCGGTCGTGCGCCGCCTGTGCACGCCGCACGACGGCACGGACCGGTCGTACTGGTGCCGCTTTCGATCACGTGGCATCGTCTCACCGGAGCACCGGCCACCCTCGCCGGGCGCTCCGTGCGCGCCGCGGCCGCCCCACCGGGCCGGCGGCGGCGCAGACCCTCATGCGGATGCCGTACCACGGGAGTCACGCCATGCCGAGCCAGCCGCCCACCGAACCGTCCGCGCCGTCGGCGCCGTCTGCGGGCGCCGCTCCTTCCGAGCAGCCCGAGCCGCCCGCGGCGCTGTGGCGGCCCGGTCCGGAGCGCGTCGGGAAGGCGCAGCTCACCCGCTTCCACCGCTGGGCCGCGGAGCACCACGGCGCGCCGGCGCCGGTACCCGGCGACCCGGAGGCGAACTACGCGGCGCTGCACCGCTGGTCGGTGGCGCCGGACGGCGGCCTGGAGCGGTTCTGGCGGGCGGCGGCCGAGTGGTTCGACGTCCGGTTCTCCAGCCCGTACGAGACGGTCCTCGCGGACGCCGCGATGCCGGGCGCCCGCTGGTTCCCCGGCGCCAGGCTCAACTACGCGGAGCACGCGCTGCGCGACGTCGGCACCGCCGCCGGACCGGCGCTGCTGCACGTCGCCGAGGGCGGCGGGCCGCAGCCGGTGAGCCGGGCGGAGCTGCGGGCGCAGGTCGGCTCGCTGGCGGCGGAGCTGCGCCGGCTCGGCGTACGGCCGGGGGACCGCGTGGGCGCGTACCTGCCGAACATCCCGCAGGCCGTCGTCGCGCTGCTGGCGACCGCCGCGGTCGGCGCCGTGTGGACCTCCTGCTCCCCGGACTTCGGCGCCCGCAGCGTCCTGGACCGCTTCCGCCAGGTCGAGCCGGTGGTGCTCGTCACCGTCGACGGCTACCGCTACGGCGGCAAGGAGCACGACCGCCGCGAGACCGTCGCGGAACTGCGCCGCGAACTGCCCACCCTGCGGGCCGTCGTGCACGTCCCGCTGCTCGGCACGCCCCCGCCCGAGGGCGCGCTGGAGTGGGACGCGCTGGTGGCCACGGGCGCGGAACCGGTCTTCGAGCAGGTGCCGTTCGACCACCCGCTGTGGGTGCTGTACTCCTCCGGCACCACCGGCCTGCCGAAGGCGATCGTGCAGTCCCAGGGCGGCATCCTGCTGGAGCACCTGAAGCAGCTCGCGCTGCACTGCGACCTCGGCCCGGGCGACCGCTTCTTCTGGTACACGTCCACCGGCTGGATGATGTGGAACTTCCTCGTCTCCGGCCTCCTGGTGGGCGCCACCGTGATCACGTACGACGGCAGCCCCGGATATCCGGACGTCGCGGCGCAGTGGCGGGTCGCGGAGCGCACGGAGGCGACGTTCTTCGGCACCTCCGCGGCGTACGTCATGGCCTGCCGCAAGGCGGACGTGCACCCGGGCCGCGACCTGGACCTGACGCGGGTGCGGTGCGTGGCCACGACGGGCTCGCCGCTGCCGCCGGACGGATTCCGGTGGATCCACGACGAGTTCCACCGCGCGGACCCCGCGGGTCCCGCGGACATGTGGATCGCGTCGGTCAGCGGCGGCACGGACGTGTGCAGTTGCTTCGCGGGCGCGGTGCCGACGCTGCCGGTGCACATCGGTGAGCTGCAGGCTGCCTGCCTGGCCACGGACCTCCAGGCGTGGGACCCGGCGGGCGAGCCGGTCACGGACGAGGTGGGCGAACTGGTGGTGACGCAGCCGATGCCGTCGATGCCCGTACGGTTCTGGAACGACCCGGACGGCGAGCGCTACCGGGACAGCTACTTCTCCACGTACCCGGGCGTGTGGCGGCACGGCGACTGGATCACGCTCACGTCGCGCGGCTCGGTCGTCATCCACGGGCGCTCCGACTCGACGCTGAACCGGCAGGGCGTGCGGATGGGTTCCGCGGACATCTACGAGGTGGTGGAGCGGCTGCCGGAGGTGCGGGAGTCGCTGGTCATCGGCGTGGAGCTGCCGGACGGCGGGTACTGGATGCCGCTCTTCGTCCAACTGACCACGGGTGCACGGCTGGACGACGGCCTGCGGGACCGGATCCGTGCCGCGCTCCGCGAGCAGCTCTCACCGCGGCACGTGCCGGACGAGGTGATCGAGGTGGAGGGCGTGCCGCACACGCTGACCGGCAAGCGGCTGGAGGTGCCGGTGAAGCGGATGCTGCAGGGCACGCCGCTGGAGAAGGCGGTCAATCCGGGGTCGGTGGACCGGGTGGACCTGCTGAGGTTCTACGAGCGGCTGGCGCGGTCGCGGAGCTGACCCCGCGGGGATTGTCAGACCCCTCGATTACGGTGCGTATTGATCGGTTGCGCTCCGTAGAGGGGGAGTCATGGCGCGTACGAGGACGGATGCCCGGCTGCTGCGCCGGGAGATGCCGGGTGCGGTAGGGCTGTTGGCGGATGCCGCGGACTTCGCGGCGATGCGGCGGTATGCGAGCTTTCTGTTCGACGACCACGCGGCGTATCTGCGGCAGGTCGAGGGGGTCCTGCGGGCCCGGGCCACACAGGGGGCGTACACGACGGTGGCGCTCTTCGACCCACCGGGCTTCGCCCGCTTCTGCGCGGAACGGGGCCTGGAGCCGGACACCCCGGTGAGCCGCTGCCGCTACGTGGCGGAGTCCGCCGCCCGCGGCCCGGCGGTGCCGTACGGGGGCCAGCCGATGGACCGCCTGGTGCCCCAACTCCTCGACGCGGCCGCCCGCAGCCGCTCCCGCGAACGCGCGGCGACGCTGCTGGCGGCGGCGGGCCGCTGCGAGGACTGCGGCGAGCACCGCGCCGACGCGGCACTGGCCCGCGCGGGCCTGCTGGTCGACCGCCTCACGGAGGCCCTGGGCCCGGGCGCGCAGCACGTGGTGACCACGGTCCGCGCGGCGGGCTTCCCGCTGGTCGCGGTGGCCCGCAGCGCGGACCCGCCGGGCCCGCCGCGCCTTCGCCCGCCGGACGGTGAGGCACTGCGGCTGGTGCTGGCGGCGGGCATCGTCACGTCGGGCACGGGCGGGGTGGTGGCCCGCACGACGGGGGCGGACGGCAGGGAGCGGGTCCGCGGCTGGCGGCTACGGGACGGCTGGCCGGCCCCGTTGACGGAGAAGGAGGTCTACGCGGCGTACTGCACGAACGCCAGGACAGGAGCCCCCCTGCCCCCGGAACCCGACGTCACCTACAGCGCCGGCACGCCGCTGCCCCGCCCGGAGAAGGGCTGCCACCGATGAGGGCGGAACGGGTGCGGTGGCTCTTGGCCAGACGCCGAGCGCCCGGAGGGGTTGGGCGGCATCCCTGTCCGCCCACCCATGCGAGCGGGCGCGATCGCCGCCCGCCTCCTGCAGGCACGGAGGGCCGCGCCGTGCCGGGTCCGGGGCGGCAGCCCCGGTTTCGGGAAGGGGCGGGGTCGGGGAGCACCCCTCGCCGCAACCCCGCGTGCGCAACTCCCAGGCAGCCCGCTCACCTTCGCAGCCCCGCACAAGCCGGCACCCCGGCCCGGAACAGCCCCCTACTCGCCCGACAGCACCGCCCGCGCCGCCTCCCTGGCCTCCTCGGCCGTGTCTGCCGCCCGCGCCGCCGACGCCGCGCGTTCGCACTGCGCCAGCGTGTGCTTCGCCAGCGCCGCCCGCACGTACGGGATCGCCGCCGCGCCCATCGACAGCGACGTCACCCCCAGCCCCGTCAGCACGCACGCCAGCAGCGGATCCGACGCCGCCTCGCCGCACACCCCGCAGCTCTTGCCCTCCGCCTTGGCGCCCTCCGCCGCGAAGGACACCAGGTCCAGCAGCGCCGGCTGCCACGGATCCTGGAGCCGCGACACCGCCCCGGCCTCCCGGTCCGCGGCAAACGCGTACTGCGCCAGGTCGTTCGTGCCCAGCGACAGGAACTCGACCTCCTGGAGGATCGCCCGCGCCCGCAGCGCCGCCGCCGGGATCTCCACCATCGCCCCGGCCTTCGCCGCCAGCCCGGCGTCGCGGCACGCTGCCGCGAAGTCCGCGGCGTCCTGCCGGTCCGCCACCATCGGCGCCATCACTTCGAGGTACACCGGCAGCCCGGCCGCCGCCCTGGACAGCGCGGTGAGCTGCGTGCGCAGCACGTCGGGGTGGGCCAGGAGGGACCGCAGTCCGCGGACGCCGAGCGCCGGGTTCGGCTCGTCGGCCGGGGTGAGGAACTCCAGCGGCTTGTCGGCGCCCGCGTCCAGGACGCGTACGACGACGCGCCCCTCCGGGAACGCCTCCAGCACCTGGCGGTACGCGGTGATCTGCGCCTCCTCCGACGGCGCCGTCCTGCTGTCGTCCAGGAACAGGAACTCCGTGCGGAACAGCCCCACGCCCTCCGCGCCCGCCGCGACGGCCGCCGGCACGTCCGCGGGACCGCCGACGTTCGCCAGCAGCGGCACCTTGTGCCCGTCGGAGGTCGCCCCCGGGCCGTTGGCCGCCGCCAGTGCCGCCTTGCGCTCGGCCGCCATCTGCGCCATCTCCGCGCGCTTCTCCGGCGCGGGCTCGACGAACACCTCGCCGGTCGAGCCGTCGACGGCCACGACCGTGCCCTCCGCCAGTTCGACGGCGCCCGGCAGCGCCACCACCGCGGGCACGCCGAGCGCGCGGGCGAGGATCGCGCTGTGGCTTGTCGGCCCGCCCTCCTCGGTGACGAAGCCGAGGACGAGCGAGGGGTCGAGGAGGGCGGTGTCGGCGGGCGCGAGGTCGCGGGCGATGAGCACGTACGGCTCGTCGCTGTCCGGCACCCCCGGCATCGGCACGCCCAGCAGCCGGGCGACGATCCGGTTGCGCACGTCGTCGAGGTCGGCGACCCGCCCGGCCATGTACTCCCCGGCCCCGGCGAGCAGTTCGCGGTACGCCGCGAAGGCGTCGTACGCCGCGCGCTCCGCGGAGGAGCCGACGGCGATCCGCCGCTCCACGTCCGCCGCCAGCTCCGGGTCCTGCGCGATCATGGCCTGCGCTTCCAGCACGGCCTGCGCCTCACCGCCGGCCAGGTTGCCGCGCGCCACCAGGTCGGCGGCCACCGCCTCCACGGCCTTGCGCACCCGCTCCTGCTCGCGCGGCGCCTCCGCCGCGGGAATCTGCTTCGCCGGCGGTTCGAGCACCGCCGTGCCCATGTGCCGTGTCTCGCCGATCGCCACCCCGTGGCTCACGCCGACGCCTTGCAGGGTCGTCTCCATGTCACCAGTCTTCCGCAAGTGCGCGGCGGCGTCCCGCCGCGGCTGTCGTACGCGCACGGGCCGCAGCACCGGGCCCGCAGATCGGTCACCGCCGGCTGGTCACTCCCAGGTGAACAGCGCCTCGCCGGCCTTGATCTTCCCGTCCTCCGCCACCGCGGACAGCGCCCCCTCGGCCGCCTCCAGCGCCACCACCGGCGAAATCGGCGATTTGCCGGCCTCCTCGACGGCGGCGGTGTCCCAGCGGATGACGGGCTGCCCGCGCTCGACCCGGTCGCCCTTGGCGACGAGCAGTTCGAAGCCCTCGCCGTTGAGCTGCACGGTGTCGATGCCGAGGTGGGTGAGCACCCCGCGCCCTTCGTCGTCCACGACGACGAAGACCTGCGGGTGCAGGGAGAGCACCAGGCCGCCGATCGGCGCGACCGCCTCGGAGGGCCCGCGCTCGGGGTCCACGGCGGTGCCGGGACCGACCATCGCCCCGGAGAAGACCGGGTCGGGCACGGCGGCGAGCCCGATGGCGCGGCCGGTGAGCGGGGACGAGACTTGGGTCATGCCGGGGCCTCCAGAAGACAGCGGGGGGTCGGCGCCGCCCGCATCCGTGGGGGCCGTGCCGCTCCTGAAGCGTAACCAATCGGAACCTTCCATTCCGCACCGAGGGAAGCCACCCGTGCCCAGCTCCCTCCCGGCCTCCGGGCAACCCCCCGCGCAACCCGCCGGACCGCCCCCCGCCCCGCCCCGTGCCCAGCCCTCCGAACCGGCCTGCGCGCGGGCCCGTTACCGCCGACGGGTAAGGTCAGAGCGCATCGTCGGCGCGTCTGGCTGCACCGGCGGGAACGGACGGGGAGGCAGGCGGGTGGAGGTCCAGGAGACGGCTGAATCGAAGGACCGGATCTTCACCGTCCCCAATCTCCTGAGCATGTCCCGGCTCGTCCTGGTGCCGGTCTTCCTGTGGCTCATCCTCTGGCCGGAGTTCGGCGGCCCGAACGCCGACGGCTGGGCGCTGGCGATCCTGGCGTTCAGCGGCATCAGCGACTACCTCGACGGCAAGCTGGCCCGGCGCTGGAACCAGGTCTCGAACCTGGGCCGCATCCTCGACCCGGCCGCGGACCGCCTCTACATCCTGGCCACACTCGTCGGCCTGACCTGGCGCGGGATCCTCCCTCTGTGGCTCACCGTCCTGCTGCTCTCCCGCGACGCGATCGTCGGGGTGGCCGTCTGGCTGCTCGGCCGGCACGGCTATCCGCCGCCCCAGGTGAACTTTCTGGGCAAGTCCGCCACCTTCTGCCTGATGTACGCCTTTCCGTTGCTCCTCCTCAGTGACGCAAGTGGATGGGTCTCGTCACTCTCTGCTATTTTCGGATGGGCGTTCGCCGGCTGGGGTACAGCGCTGTACTGGTGGGCCGGCGGCCTCTACCTCACCCAGGTGCGCCGTCTCATCCGAGGGGACGCCCGCGCGGACACCACCCCCGACTAGGCGGCAGCCGGCATCGCCGTCTCACGCCCAAGGAGGACGCTTCCGATATGAAGGCCGTCGTGATGGCTGGGGGCGAAGGCACCCGCCTGCGCCCCATGACCGCGAGCATGCCCAAGCCCCTGCTGCCGGTGGTGAACCGGCCGATCATGGAGCACGTCCTGCGGCTGCTCAAACGCCACGGGCTGACGGAGACGGTGGTGACCGTCCAGTTCCTCGCCTCCCTGGTGCGGAACTACTTCGGGGACGGCGAGGAGCTCGGCATGGAGCTCACGTACGCGAACGAGGACCGTCCGCTGGGCACCGCGGGCAGCGTGAAGAACGCCGAGGAGGCCCTGAAGGACGACTCGTTCCTCGTCATCTCCGGCGACGCGCTCACCGACTTCGACCTCACCGACCTGATCGCGTTCCACCGCGAGAAGGGCGCGCTGGTCACCGTCTGCCTCACCCGGGTCCCCAACCCGCTGGAGTTCGGCATCACCATCGTCGACGAGGAGGGCAAGGTCGAGCGGTTCCTGGAGAAGCCCACCTGGGGCCAGGTCTTCTCCGACACCGTGAACACCGGCATCTACGTGATGGAGCCCGAGGTCTTCGACTACGTCGAGGCCGACACCTCCGTCGACTGGTCGGGCGACGTCTTCCCGCAGTTGATGAAGGACGGCAAGCCCATCTACGGCTACGTGGCGGAGGGCTACTGGGAGGACGTCGGCACCCACGAGAGCTACGTCAAGGCCCAGGCCGACGTGCTGGAGGGCAGGGTCGACCTCGATCTCGACGGCTTCGAGATCTCACCCGGCGTCTGGGTCGCCGAGGGCGCCGAGGTGCACCCAGAGGCCGTCCTGCGCGGCCCGCTCTACATCGGCGACTACGCCAAGGTCGAGCAGGGCGCCGAGGTCCGCGAGCACTCGGTCCTCGGCTCCAACGTCGTCGTCAAGCAGGGCGCGTTCCTGCACCGCACCGTCATCCACGACAACGTCTACATCGGTGGCCACACCAACCTCCGCGGCTGTGTCATCGGCAAGAACACCGACGTCATGCGCGCCGCGCGGATCGAGGACGGCGCCGTCATCGGCGACGAGTGCCTGATCGGCGAAGAATCGATCATCCAGGGCAATGTGCGGGTCTACCCCTTCAAGACCATCGAAGCGGGCGCCTTCGTCAACACCTCGGTGATCTGGGAGTCGCGCGGCCAGGCCCACCTCTTCGGCGCCCGCGGCGTCTCCGGCATCCTCAACGTCGAGATCACCCCCGAACTCGCCGTCCGGCTGGCCGGGGCGTACGCGACCACGCTGAAGAAGGGCTCCAGCGTCACCACCGCCCGCGACCACTCCCGCGGCGCCCGGGCGCTCAAGCGCGCGGTGATCTCCGCGCTCCAGGCCAGCGCCATAGACGTACGGGACCTGGAGAACGTGCCGCTGCCCGTGGCCCGGCAGCAGACCGCGCGCGGCAGCGCCGGCGGCATCATGATCCGCACCACCCCGGGCGTACAGGATTCCGTCGACATCATGTTCCTCGACGAGCGCGGCGCCGACCTCTCGCAGGCCGCGCAGCGCAAGCTCGACCGCGTCTACGCCCGCCAGGAGTACCGCCGCGCGTTCCCCGGCGAGATCGGCGACCTGAGCTTCCCCGCCAGCGTCTTCGACTCCTACACCGGCTCACTGCTGCGCGCCGTGGACACCGGCGGCATCGCCGAGGCCGGCCTCAAGGTCGTCGTGGACGCCTCGCACGGCAGCGCCGGCCTGGTGCTCCCGAGCCTCCTCGGCCGCCTCGGCGTGGACGCCCTCACCATCAACCCGGGCCTGGACGAATCCCGTCCGACCGAGACGCCGCAGTCGCGCCGCGCCGGCCTCGTCCGCCTCGGCGAGATCGTGTCCTCGGCGCGGGCCGCCTTCGGCGTGCGCTTCGACCCGGTCGGCGAGCGCATCTCGCTGGTCGACGAGAAGGGCCGGATCGTCGAGGACGACCGGGCGCTGCTCGTCATGCTCGACCTGGTCGCGGCGGAGCGGCGCAGCGGCCGGGTGGCGATGCCGGTGACCACGACGCGTATCGCCGAGCAGGTGGCCGCGTACCACGGCACACAGGTGGAGTGGACGACGACTTCGCCCGACGACCTGGCCCGGGTGGCGCGGATGGACGACACCGTCTTCGGGGGCGACGGCCGCGGCGGCTTCATCGTCCCGGAGTTCTCCTCCGTCTTCGACGGTGCGGCCGCCTTCGCCCGGCTCACCGGCCTGGTCGCACGCACCCAGCTCACCCTCAGCCAGATCGACGCCCGCATCCCGCAGGCGTACGTGCTCTGCCGCGACCTCGCCACGCCGTGGGCCGTCAAGGGCATGGTCATGCGCCGGGTGGTGGAAGCCGCGGGCTCCCGCGACGTCGACACCACCGACGGCGTACGGGTCGTGGAGGCCGACGGCCGCTGGGTGCTCGTGCTGCCGGACCGCGCCGAGGCGGTCACACACCTCTGGGCCGAGGGACCCGACCAGGCGTCCGCCGAAGCCCTGCTCGACGAGTGGGCGGCGGTCGTCGACGGGAGCGGCGACTGACGCGGGCACAGCGGAGCGAGAGTTCACCCAACCCAGGGGTCGCGGCACCATAAGGGCTCCCGGCGTGCAACGATGTCCGGCATGCCGCAGCAGCCCCCCGAACGGAGCAGCGCACCGGCACGCCCCCGTCCGGACGCCTCCATGTCGCTGCTGACCCGGCTGATGGATCACAGCCTGGACGACGGGTACGCCGAGGCCGCCGCGCGCCACGGCGCCCGCCCGCGCGGCGAGCGGCTTCCGCAGCGCCTGCGCGGGCGGGCCTGGCTCGCCGCCGGCCTGGTGCTGACCGCGCTCGTCCTCACCGTCGGCGCCGCCGAGGCGCGGATCGAGGCACCCGACCTCGCCCGCGAGCGCGAGGAACTGATCGAGCGGGTCGAGGACAGGACCGCCGCGGCGGACGACCTCGACCGCACGGTCGAGCAACTGCACGGCGAGGTGGCCGACCGGCAGCGCGAGGCGCTGGAGGAGGACGGCAGCGACCAGGCGGCGCTGCTCGCGCTGCTGGCCGGCGCCGCCGAGGCCCGGGGTCCTGGCGTACGCCTCGTGGTGGACGACGCCGCCGATGCGGGCACCGGCGCGGCCGGCGGCCCGCGCAGCTCCACGAGCTTCGCCGACGACGGCCGGGTACGCGACCGCGACCTGCAGCGCATCGTCAACGGCCTCTGGCTCGCCGGCGCCGAGGCCGTCTCCGTCAACGGCCGCCGGCTCACCGCCCTGTCCGCGATCCGCGCGGCCGGCGACGCCATCCTCGTCGACAACCGCCCGCTGGCGCCGCCGTACACGGTGCTCGCCATCGGCGACGGCGAACGCCTCCTGGAGCGCTTCCGGGAGAACGCCGACGGCCACTACCTGGACGTGCTCCAGGACAACTACGGCATCAGGGCCGGGATCTCCGCACGCGACGACCTCCGGCTGCCCGCCGCCACCGGCCTGTCCCTACGCCACGCAGAACCGAAGGAGAACAACCCCTCGTGATCGCCGTACTGGGCCTTGTCGCGGGCATCGTCATGGGCCTCGTGGTCCAGCCCGTGGTGCCGGCGGGCCTGGAGCCGTACCTGCCCATCGCCGTCGTCGCCGCGCTCGACGCGGTCTTCGGAGCGCTGCGGGCCATGCTCGACGGGATCTTCGACGACAAGGTCTTCGTGGTGTCGTTCCTGTCGAACGTCGTCGTGGCCGCGCTGATCGTCTTCCTCGGCGACAAGCTGGGCGTCGGCGCGCAGCTCTCCACGGGCGTGGTGGTCGTCCTCGGGATCCGGATCTTCTCCAACGCCGCCGCCATCCGGCGGCACGTCTTCCAGGCGTGATGCCCGTGTCCGACGAGACTCCGCCGAACTCCCCGCGCCCGGGCGACCCGCCCGCCGCGTACCCGCAGGGCACGCCGGGCGTACCGCCGACACCGCCCACAGCGCCTACACCGTCCACACCGCCGCGCCCGCCCGCGCCCCGGCACCAGCCGCCGCGGCACGCCTCGCGCGAGCACCCGCCGCCGCGCCACTCCCGCGACCAGCCGCCGCAGCCGCCGCGCCACGCCTCCCGCGAGCAGCCGCCGCGCAAGCCGCCGCAGCAGCGGCCGGAGCCGTCACAGCAGCGGCCCGAGGGGTCGCAGCCGCCCGCCCAGCGGCCGACCCGGAAGCCCCCGGGGCCGCAGCCTCCTGGGCCGCAGCCTCCGGGCCAGCGGCAGCCTCCCGGCCAGCAGCGCCCCTCCGGGCAGCCGCGTCCTCCGGTGCCGCAGCAGCGTCCGCCCATGCAGCGGCGGCCCTCCGCGCCGCAGCTCCCCGGCCCTGCCTCTCCTCCCGAGCGCACGGCGCCCGCTGAGCGCTCCGCGCCCCCCGAGCCGCCCGCCCCGCCCGCCCCGCCCGCGCCCGAGCTCGGCGCAGGACGGCGCCGCCTGGTCGACGCCGTGTGGCCGCTCCGGCTGACCCGCTCGCAACTGATCGTCGCCCTGCTGCTGTTCATCCTCGGCCTGGGCCTGGCCATCCAGGTCCGCTCCACCGGCGAGTCCAGCGCGCTGCGCGGCGCCCGGCAGGAGGACCTCGTACGGATCCTCGACGAGTTGGACGACCGCACCCAGCGGTTGGAGGACGAGCGCGAGCGGCTGGAGGACCAGAAGGCGGAGCTGGAGAACAGCTCCGACCAGGCGGAGGAGGCGCGCCGCCAGACCGAGGCCAAGGAGCGCCAGCTCGGCGTGCTGGCCGGCACGGTTGCCGCCGAGGGCCCCGGCATCGAGATCACCGTCCGTGGCCCCGAGGGCGCCGTCGAGGCGGACATGCTGCTGGACACCATCCAGGAGCTGCGCGCTGCCGGTGCGGAGGCGATCCAGATCAACGGCGTGCGCGTGGTCGCGGGTACGCACTTCGCCGACGCCGGCGAGAGTGACGTGGCCATCGACGGCCGCCGGGTCTCCCAGCCGTACGTCTTCCGCGTGATCGGCCGGGCCGAGGATCTGGAGCCCGCGCTGAACATCCCCGGTGGGGTGGTTCAGACCATGGAGGAGGAGCAGGCTACGGTGTCCATCGAGCCCCGGGATACGGTCCTCGTGGACGCCTTGCGGCGGGAGAAGCGGCCTGACTACGCTCGGTCGTCGTCGTGACCTCAAGGTTACGGGGGGTCGACGCATCGGCTGCGGTCGCGTAAGGGAAACTGTCCGGGGGTTGTGGACGTTCAGTGAATGTCCGGTGCCGCTGATGCGCGTGTCGAGTGACCTGCTCGTACACGGGCCTGTCCGACGGTCAAGGGGAAATCGCCCGTGAAGTTGTTCGCTAAGTTGTTCGGGAGGGGCTCGGCGGATCGGCCGGGCCGGCACCGCGCCGCGTCCCAGGGCGGCGAGGCCGGCGAGCGCGCCTTGTACCGGGATCAGGCGCCTCCGCCGCCCGGCGACATTTCGGGTGGTCAGGGCGAGTCTTATGTTGACCCTGCCGCATCGGGCCGCATAGGTTTCGGGGAACCATCAACCTCAAGTGCGGGTGGAGGGTTCGCCCCCGGCTCGCATCCGCCCGACGCCGCTGCGGGCGCTCCGCAGCAGGAGGCACAGTCCATGGACCTGCCGGTATGCAACAGGTGCGGGGCCCGGAACGCCCAGGCGAGCCGGTTCTGCTCCAACTGCGGCGCCCCGCTGCGGGCCGGTGTGGCCGAGCGTCCCTCGGAGACCACCACCACGATCTCCATCTCGGGCATCGAGGCATACGAGGCCGAGGTCGCCAGCGGCGGGCAGACGCTGCCGCCGCTGTCGCCCGAGGCGCAGGCGGCCGTCGACGCGCTGCCGCCCGGCTCCGCGCTGCTCGTCGTCCGCCGCGGCCCCAACTCCGGGGCCCGCTTCCTGCTGGACAGCGAGCTGACCACCGTCGGGCGCCACCCGCAGAGCGACATCTTCCTGGACGACGTCACGGTCTCCCGGCGGCACGTGGAGTTCCGCCGGACCCCTGACGGCCGGTTCTCGGTCGCCGACGTCGGCAGCCTCAACGGCACGTACGTCAACCGCGAGCGGATCGACGAGTTCGAGCTGACCAGCGGGGACGAGGTGCAGATCGGAAAGTTCCGGCTGGTGTTCTTCGCCAGTCGGCGCACCGCCTGACGGCGGGGAGCACACGACCACGGGACGGAAGCGATGGGCGACACCCCGAGGGGCGGCACCGCCGCTCCGGAAGCGGACCGGCCGGACCGACGCCGGGCGCGCGACCGGCAGTTGAGCATCGGGGGCGTCCTCGCCGTGCTCCGCGAGGAGTTTCCCGAGGTCACCATCTCCAAGATCCGCTTCCTGGAGTCGGAGGGCCTGGTGGAGCCGCAGCGCTCGCCGGGCGGCTATCGCAAGTTCGGCACCGCGGACGTCGAGCGGCTGGCCCGGATCCTGCGTATGCAGCGGGATCACTACCTGCCGCTCAAGGTCATCCGTGAGCAGTTGGACGCCGACCCCGTGGCCGGCGCCGGGACCGGGGCCTCCGCCGTCGCGGAGGCCCCGCACGATCCCCGTGTCGACCGGGAGACGCTGCTGCGCACCGCCGCCGTCGGCGAGGACGAGCTGGCGTCCTGGGAAGAATTCGGTCTCGTCGCCCCGGACGCCGACGGGCTCTACGACGCGGACGCGGCCGCCGTCGCCCGTCTCGTGGCCGAGCTGGGCAGCTACGGGCTGCAGGCGCGCCACCTGCGCGGCCTCAAGGCCGCCGCGGACCGCGAGGCCGGCCTCGTCGAACAGGTCATCGGCCCGCTCCGGCAGCACCGCAGCCCGCAGACGCGGGCCCACGCGGAATCCACCGCCGAACGGCTGATCGAGCTGTCCGCGCGGCTGCACACGACCCTCGTACGGTCCTCACTGCGGGTCGCCGGCAACTGACCGGTCCCGTGCTCGACTACCCAAAACCGCCGGGGTCGGCCTAGGGTTGCTGTGTGAACGAGCTCGACGTTGTGGGTGTCCGGGTGGAAATGCCCTCGAACCAACCGATCGTTCTCCTGCGTGAAGTGGGCGGCGACCGGTACCTTCCCATCTGGATCGGTCCTGGGGAGGCGACGGCGATCGCCTTCGCGCAGCAGGGCATGACCCCCGCGCGCCCGCTGACCCATGACCTGTTCAAGAACGTGCTGGACGCGGTCGGCCAGGAGCTGTCCGAGGTCCGGATCACCGACCTGCGGGAGGGCGTGTTCTACGCCGAGCTGGTGTTCTCCGGCGGCGCCGAGGTGAGCGCCCGCCCCTCCGACGCCATCGCGCTCGCGCTGCGCACCGGCACGCCGATCTACGGCAGCGAGGGCGTGCTCAACGACGCGGGGATCTCGATCCCGGACGAGCAGGAGGACGAGGTGGAGAAGTTCCGCGAGTTCCTCGACCAGATCACGCCCGAGGACTTCGGTACGAATCCCCAGTGAGAGCCGCCCCCCGGTAGCCCGCCCGGGCCTACCGTGCGGGCGCCGTCGGCAAACCACCCGTAGGGTGATGAGCACCCGGCGTGCCCCGTGTGGCGTTCGTTGACGCGCCCGGGGCGACTGCCTACCGTCGGGAGGCAGGTCAGGGAGCGGGAGGTCGGCGTGGTGGTCACGGGCGGCGGGAGATCGGCTGGCGGGGGCGGAGCTGTTCCGCTGTACGGGCACGGCGTGGAGCCCGCGAGGCGGCCACGGGCCGCGTCCGCGGACGCGGAGGAGGTCGGCTACCGGGGACCGGCGGCGTGTGCCGCGGCCGGCATCACGTACCGCCAGCTCGACTACTGGGCCCGTACGGGCCTCGTCGAGCCGAGCGTCCGCCCCGCGAACGGCTCGGGCGCCCAGCGGCTCTACGGCTCCCACGACGTCGTCGTACTCAAGATCGTCAAGCGGCTGCTGGGCGCCGGGGTCTCGCTGCAGAGCATCAGGACGGCCGTCCGCCACCTGCGCGCGACCGATCCGGCCGAGCTGCGGCGGATGACCCTCATCAGCGACGGCGCCACGGTCTACGAGTGCACGTCCCCCGACGAGGTCGTCGAGCTGCTCCAGGGCGGCCAGGGGATCTTCGGCATCGCCGTCGGCGTGGTCTGGAGCGACGTGCAGGCGGCCCTCGTGCAGTTGCACGCGGAGCGCGTCGACACCGGCGAGACGCTGGTCGGGCACAACGCCGCCGACGAGCTGGCGCGCCGCCGCAGCCGCGCCGGCTGACGCCCTCCGGCAGGCCGGCCGGTGGCCGCCCCGCGCCCCGGTCCGTACGACGCCGTCACGGCCGTCTGACGGCCGCTGCGGGGCCGATGTCGTACCCATGGGGGACCATCACCGTGTGAGAAGCGCGCCGTCAGTCCTGCACCTGGACATGGACGCGTTCTACGCCGCCGTGGAGCAGGCCGCCAAGCCGAGCCTCAAGGGCAAGGCCGTGATCGTCGGCGGCCTCGGCCCCCGCGGCGTGGTGGCCACCGCGTCGTACGAGGCGCGGGTCTTCGGGGTGCACTCGGCGATGGCCATGGGCATGGCCCGCCGGCTCTGCCCGAACGCCGCGTTCCTCATCCCCCGCTTCCGGCTCTACCAGCAGGTCAGCGGCCAGGTCATGGCGCTGCTCGGGGAGCTGTCGCCACTGGTGGAGCCGCTGAGCCTGGACGAGGCGTTCGTCGACCTCGAAGCCGGCGGCACGCCCGCGGAGGAGACGGCGCTACGGAGCGTGGCGCGCCGGCTCCGCGCCGACATCCGCGCCGCCACGGGCCTCACCGGGTCCGTCGGGCTCGCCGCGTCCAAGATGCTCGCCAAGGTCGCCTCCGAGCTGGCCAAGCCGGACGGGCTCGTCCTGGTACCGCCGGGCGGCGAGCGGGCGCTGCTGGGGCCGATGAACGTGCGGACGCTGCCGGGCGTCGGCCCGGCCACGGCGGACACGCTGCGCCGGGCCGGGATCACCACGGTCGGGGAGGTCACGGACGCCGGCGAGGACGAGATGGTGCGGCTGCTGGGCAAGGCGCACGGCACCGGGATCCACGTGATGGCGCTGGGGCTGGACGAGCGGCCGGTGGTGGCGGACCGGGACACCAAGTCCGTCTCCGTCGAGGACACCTTCGACGTCGACCTCACCGACCGGGTCCGGATCCGCACCGAGGTCGAGCGGCTGGCGCGGCGGTGCGTGACGCGGTTGCGCGGCGCCGGGCGCTCCGGCCGCACGGTGGTCCTCAAGGTCCGGCGGTACGACTTCTCCACCCTCACCCGCTCCGAGACCCTGCGCGGGCCCACCGACGACCCGGCCGTGGTCACCGAGGCGGCGCTGCGGCTGCTGGACGGCGTGGAGACGACCGCGGGCGTGCGGCTGCTGGGCGTCGGCGTGAGCGGGCTCGCGGACTTCACGCAGGAGGACCTGTTCGCGCAGGCGGGCCAGGCGCCGGAGGTGCAGCACGGGCCGGTGGACGCCGACGGCCCGGTGGCGCTGCCGCCGCCCGGGCCGCCCCCGCCGCCCGCCGCGCCGGAGCCGGAGCCGGCCGCGCCGCAGTGGCTGCCGGGGCTGGACGTGCGGCACGCGGAGCACGGCCCCGGCTGGGTGCAGGGCAGCGGCGTCGGCCGGGTCACGGTGCGGTTCGAAGTGCCGGGCTCGGCGCCCGGGCGGGTGCGTACGTTCGCCGCGGACGACCCGGCGCTGGAGCCGGCGGACCCGCTGCCGCTGGTGCCGGTCGGCTGACGTCGGGGGGCTGGTGCCCGGCGGTGGCCTGTCAGTCGTCGGAGCCGGCGACCTCGCCGAAGTCCCGGTCCTGTGGCGGCCGCTGCTGCGGATGGGTGTTGGCGACCTCCGGCGGCAGCGTCATGCCGTAGTGGTGGTAGAGCTGGAGCTCCTGCGCGGGGGAGAGGTGCCGGCCTACGCCGAAGTCCGGCGCGTCCTTGATCAGCTCCCGTTCGAACGGCACCCGCAGCCCCTCGTCCGCCAGCTCGCTCGGCCCCAGCGGCACGAACGCGTCCCGGTGGAACAGGCCCGTGCGCACCGCCGCCCACTGCGGGGCGCCGGTGGCGTCGTCGAGGTACACCTCGTCGACGGTCCCGAGCTTGTCGCCGTTGCTGTCGTACGCGCGCACGCCGATCAGGCTCCGGGGGTCGATGTCGGTCTGCACGGTGCCTCCCACGTCTCGTCACAGCTCCGCTGCCTCCACGTAACGGCACAAGAGGCCCCGCGGCCACTCGGCGGGCGCCGCCCGGGCGCACGTGAGCGCACGCCCCGCGCCGGGATGCGCGGGGCGTGCGCTGGTACGCTGATCGTGGCCGCAGACCCCGTGCGGGAGAGTCCTCCGCCCGCCAGCCGGAGGCGCCGAAGGAGCAACTCCTCCCCGGAATCTCTCAGGCCCCCGTACCGCACGGACGAGGTCACTCTGGAAAGCAGGGCGGGCCGCCGCGCGGCCCTTCCTCACCGACGGTGCAAGCCGGGCCGCGCCCAGTCAGGGCGTGCCGGTGAAGCTCTCAGGTCCGGATGACAGAGGGGGAGGCCGTACGGGTGCCCGGCCCAGGGGTATCCGCGAAGGTCCGCGCGACCAGGAGGCCCCTTTGTCCGAGACGAACGCCCACCGCATCCCGCTTTCCGACTTGGAGCGCGGCACGCCCTTCGAGCAGCGCCACATAGGACCGGACGCGGGCGACCGGGCCAAGATGCTCGCCCAGGCCGGCTACGGCTCGCTGGACGAGCTGACGGAGGCCGCCGTACCCGGCTCGATCAAGGGCACCGGCGCGTTCGCGTTGCCCGCGGCCCGCTCCGAGGCCGAGGTGCTGGCCGAGCTGCGCGGCCTGGCGGCGCGCAACGAGGTGCTCACCTCCATGATCGGCCTCGGCTACCACGGCACCCACACGCCGCCCGTCATCCTGCGCAACGTCATGGAGAACCCCGCCTGGTACACGGCGTACACCCCGTACCAGCCGGAGATCTCCCAGGGCCGTCTGGAGGCGCTGCTCAACTTCCAGACCGTCGTCTCCGACCTCACCGGGCTGCCCACCGCCGGCGCCTCGCTGCTCGACGAGGGCACCGCCGCCGCCGAGGCGATGGCCCTGTCCCGGCGCGTCGGCAAGGTCAAGGACGGCGTCTTCCTGGTCGACGCCGATACCCTGCCGCAGACCGTCGCCGTGCTGCGCACCCGCGCGGAGCCGACCGGCGTCGAGGTCGTCGTCGCCGACCTCAGCGGCGGCATCCCCGCGGAGGCCGCGGAGCGCGGCGTCTTCGGCGTGCTGCTGCAGTACCCGGGCGCCTCCGGTGCCGTACGGGACCTCGCGCCCGTCATCGAGCGGGCGCACGAGCTGGGCGCCGTCGTCACCGTCGCCGCCGACCTCCTGGCGCTCACCCTGCTGACCTCGCCCGCGGAGCTCGGCGCCGACATCGCGGTCGGCTCCAGCCAGCGATTCGGGGTCCCGATGGGCTTCGGCGGGCCGCACGCCGGCTACATGTCCGTACGCGAGAAGTTCGCGCGCAGCCTGCCGGGCCGGCTCGTGGGCGTCTCCAAGGACGCGGACGGCGCGCAGGCGTACCGGCTGGCCCTCCAGACGCGCGAGCAGCACATCCGCCGCGAGAAGGCCACCAGCAACATCTGTACCGCGCAGGTGCTGCTCGCGGTGATGGCGTCGATGTACGCCGTCTACCACGGCCCCGAGGGCCTGGCGGCGATCGCCCGGCGCACCCACCGCTTCGCCGCGATCCTCGCCGCGGGCCTGCGGGCGGGCGGCGCCGACGTGGTGCACGACGCGTTCTTCGACACCGTCACCGTCCGCGTCCCCGGCCGGGCCGCCGAGGTGACCGCCCGCGCCCGCAACGCCGGCGTCAACCTCCGCCTCGCCGATGCCGACCACGTCGGCATCTCCTGCGACGAGACCACCGTCCGCGACCACCTCGCCGTCGTCTGGGACGCCTTCGGCGTCACCGGCCGGGACGTCGGTGAGCTGGACGCCGCCACCGCCGACGCGCTGCCCGCCGGGCTGCTGCGCACCGACGAGTACCTGACCCACCCGGTCTTCCACCGGCACCGCTCCGAGACCGCCCTGCTGCGCTACCTGCGCACGCTCGCCGACCGGGACTACGCGCTGGACCGCGGCATGATCCCGCTCGGCTCCTGCACGATGAAGCTCAACGCGACCGCCGAGATGGAGGCCGTCACCTGGCCCGAGTTCGCCGGGCTGCACCCCTTCGCGCCCGCCGACCAGGCCGCGGGCTATCTGACCCTCATCCGCGAGCTGGAGGAGGGCCTGGCCGCCGTCACCGGCTACGACAAGGTCTCCCTGCAGCCCAACGCGGGGTCGCAGGGCGAGCTGGCGGGCCTGCTGGCCGTACGGGCGTACCACCGCGCCAACGGCGACGAGCGCCGCACCGTCTGCCTCATCCCGTCCTCCGCGCACGGCACCAACGCCGCCTCCGCGGTGATGGCCGGCATGAAGGTCGTGGTCGTGAAGACCGCGGAGAACGGCGAGGTCGACGCGGACGACCTGCGCGCGAGGATCGAGCAGTACGGCGACGAGCTGGCCGTGCTCATGGTCACCTACCCCTCCACGCACGGCGTGTTCGAGGAGCACATCACGGAGATCTGCGACGCCGTGCACGCCGCCGGCGGCCAGGTGTACGTGGACGGGGCCAACCTCAACGCGCTCGTCGGCCTCGCGGGCCCCGGAAAGTTCGGCGGCGACGTCTCGCACCTGAACCTGCACAAGACGTTCTGCATCCCGCACGGCGGCGGCGGCCCCGGCGTCGGCCCGGTCGCGGTCCGCGAGCACCTGGCCCCGTACCTGCCGAACCACCCGCTGCAGCCCGCCGCGGGCCCCGAGACGGGCGTGGGCCCGGTCTCGGCGGCGCCGTGGGGCTCGGCCGGGATCCTGCCGATCTCATGGGCGTACATGAAGCTCATGGGCGAGGACGGGCTGCGCCGCGCCAGCCAGGTCGCGGTGCTGGGCGCCAACTACGTGGCCAAGCGGCTGGAGCCGCACTTCCCGGTGCTGTACGCGGGTCCCGGCGGGCTCGTCGCGCACGAGTGCATCATCGACGTACGGCCGCTGACCAAGGCGACCGGCGTGTCGATCGACGACGTCGCCAAGCGGCTGATCGACTACGGCTTCCACGCCCCGACGATGTCGTTCCCGGTGGCCGGGACGTTGATGATCGAGCCGACCGAGAGCGAGAACCTGAGCGAACTCGACCGGTTCTGCGAGGCGATGATCGCGATCCGGCGGGAGATCGAGCGGGTCGGCACGGGGGAGTGGGACAAGGACGACAACCCGCTGGTCGGCGCGCCGCACACCGCGGCGCAGCTCGCGGGGGAGTGGCAGCACCCGTACGGGCGTGAGGAGGCCGTCTTCCCGGCCGGGGTGACGCCCGCGGACAAGTACTGGCCCCCGGTGCGCCGGATCGACGGCGCCTACGGCGACCGGAACCTGGTGTGCTCGTGCCCCCCGTTGGACGAATACGACGCCTGACGTACGCCCGCGCGCGTACCGCACCCGGCCCGGCGCCCCCGCGCCGGGCCGGCGGCGTGCGAGGCGGGCGCGCGGCCGCGGGGACCGCCCGGCGGGCGGCGGCCGCGACCGCCGCCCGGGCAGGTCAGGCCGCGGCGGTCACGTCGTCGGCGTTCGGCGGCCGGTGCGGCGCGATGATCCGGCCGTCGGGCAGCAGCTCGCCGGTGTCCTCGAACAGCAGGACGCCGTTGCAGAGCAGGCTCCAGCCCTGCTCCGGGTGGTTCGCCACCGGGCGCGCCGCCTCCCGGTCGGTGGACTGGGCGGTGGGGCAGGGTGGCTGGTGCTGGCACATGGCTGGGTACTCTCGTCGTTTCGTGGTCTCGGTCCTGCGGTCTGCAGATGTCATCGCCGCCCCCGTGTCGACTCGTTCCGCATCCAGTGTTCCCCCGCGCGCGTCAATTCGCAGGGATTTACCGGCAGGTGGTCTCCGGGGCAGAAGACGCATCACCCTCGCGGGCGGTTGCTCGGTGCCGGACCATCCTTTCGGGGGGTGCACCGGCCGGGAGTGGACTAGTCCACAGCGGTGATCAGACCGTGACCTCGCCGTGATCAGGCGGAGGAGCCGAGCAGCCGCGCGCCCGCCAGCCGGTCGCGCAGCGCCGGCAGCAGGTCGCCGGCGCGGTGCGCGCGGTGGGCCCGGATGCCGGGCGGCGCGGGCGCCAGCGGCACCAGCAGATCCGCCGGGTCGATCGTGCCCGACTCGGCCGGCGCGGTGGCGTCGGCGCGCAGCCAGAGCGTCACCATGTACAGCTCCGGTACGGACAGCAGCCGCGGCTGCAGCAGGGCGGGCAGCGA
The DNA here is from genome assembly GCF_002847285.1 of Streptomyces sp. CMB-StM0423. NCBI lineage: Bacteria > Bacillati > Actinomycetota > Actinomycetes > Kitasatosporales > Streptomycetaceae > Streptomyces > Streptomyces sp. CMB-StM0423. The sequence continues at coordinate 7,578,025 of NZ_CP025407.1, forward strand.
CTCGGCCTGGCGCAGGGCGCGTTGGGTGGAGGCGACATACGGGCCCTCGGAGAAGTGCGAGAACGCCCAGCCGTCCGGGGTGATCCGCGCCTCCGCGGCGGCGACGACGAGGCCCTCGGCGGCGAGGTGGAACCGCCAGCCGGTGAGCGCCGCGTGCGGTGTGCCGGCCGCGGCGCCGACCCCGTCCAGAACGTGGACGGGGAGCGCGTCCGTCGCGTCCGCCGGGCTCCCGGACGCCGGTGCGAGAGCACGGGTCCCGCGCACCGCCGTCGGGGACTTCAGCGCGGCGTTGACGCTGCGCAGAGCCGGGGAGGGGGGCGTAAGGACGCTGAGCGGCATAGGGGTCGCCTACCTTCGACAGACGTGGAGCAGAGCAGGGGGCAAGATGCGGACGGCGCTGTCTGCTAGCGGGGCCAGAGGGGACCGCATCCGTGCAAGGGGGCGCCAACTCTCTGCCTCGTTCGCGAATTTTATACGACTACCGGTGGAAGTCCTTCCGCCTGGCCGTCCGGGTGAATTCCGCAAGAGGATTCTCGGTCGAATATCCGCTGGTCTTTCCGGAACATCAGCGAGAATCGCCTGACGGGCGCGGTAACGGCCGGCACCCGGGGTCGGCCGGATCTCGTCGGTGATTGCGACCAGTCGGCGAGCGGTGTACGCGCGCCCGGCGGTGTGCAGTCGGAACGATGCCGTCCGGCGCGGGCGGCCAGCGTAGCCGACGATACGGCGGCTGCGGGCGTCAGGGTACCCGCGTCTGGGCATCATCCCGGGCAGCCGAGCCGAGGAGGAACCTCGATGGGCGAGAAGGTCGTGGCCGGCGGGTTCGACCTGTCCGACCGCCACCGCTATCGGCAGCGGCTCCGCGAGTGTCTCGTGGGGCTGGAGCGACTGCTGGAAGAGAAGAGATTCGACCGCCCGCAGAATCTGATGGGGCTGGAGATCGAGTTGAATCTCGTCGGTGCGGACGGCATGCCGCGCATGATGAACACGGAAGTGCTGGAGCGCATCGCCAGCCCCGACTTCCAGACCGAGCTGGCCCAGTTCAACCTGGAAGTCAATATCGCGCCCCACAGGCTCGCCGGCCGGGTGCTCGACCAGCTCGCGGAGGAGCTGCGCACCGGGCTCTGGTACGCGGACCGGCAGGCGCGCGAGGTGGGCGCCGGGATCGTGATGATCGGCATCCTGCCGACGCTCACCGCCGCCGACCTGGTCTCCGCCAACCTCTCCGAGGTCGACCGCTTCCACCGGCTCAACGAGCAGATCCTCGCGGCCCGCGGCGAGGAGATCCACCTCGACATGCACGGGGTGGAGGAGCTGACGTACACCACCGGCTCCATCGCCTCCGAGGCCGCGTGCACCTCGGTTCAGATGCATCTCCAGGTCACCCCCAACCGGTTCGCGGACGTCTGGAACGCCTCGCAGGCGGCGGCGGCCGTGCAGGTCGCGCTCGGCGCCAACGCGCCGTTCGTCTTCGGCCGGGAGCTGCTGAGCGAGTCGCGGCCCGAACTGTTCCTCCAGGCCACCGACACCCGGCCGCCGGAGTACCGCGCGCAGGGCGTGCGCCCGCGCGTCTGGTTCGGCGAGCGCTGGATCACCGAACCGCTGGAGCTGTTCGAGGAGAACCTCCGCTACTTCCCCTCGCTGCTGCCCCTCTGCGCCGCGGAGGACCCGCTGCGCGTCCTGGACGAGGGCGGGGTGCCGGAACTGTCGGAACTGGTGCTGCACAACGGCACGGTCTACCGCTGGAACCGGCCCGTGTACGACATCGCCGGCGGCGTCCCGCACCTGCGGGTCGAGAACCGGGTGCTGCCCGCGGGCCCGACAGTCACCGACGTCGTCGCCAACGCGGCGTTCTACTACGGCCTCGTGCGCACCCTCGCCGACGAGCAGCGGCCCGTCTGGGGCCGGCTGCCCTTCGACGGCGCGGCGGCCAACTTCGCCGCCGCCTGCCGGGACGGTATCGACGCCACGCTCGTGTGGCCGGGACGGCGGCGGCTCGGCGGGGTGGCGCGGGTGCCCGTGGCCAAGCTCGTACGGGACGAACTGCTGCCCATGGCCGCCTCCGGGCTGGACGCCTGGGGCGTCGACCCGGCCGACCGCGACCGCTACCTCGGCGTCATCGAGGAGCGCTGCCGGCGGCGGGTCAACGGGGCGTCGTGGCAGTCGGCGGCGTTCCACCGGGCGCTGGGGCGCGGGCTGGACCGGGGGGCGGCGCTCGCGGAGATGACGCGGCGCTATGTGGAGCTGACGCGCACGGAGGAGCCGGTGCACCGCTGGCCGGTGGACTGACGCGGGGCCCGGCGGCGCAGGCGGCGCGCCGGGCGCGCGGGGCCGGTGCTGCGGCGCGTACGGCCTGCGCCCCGGGCCGTACGGGCTGTGGTGCGGGGCGTACGGGCCGCGTCCCGGCGCCTGCGGGCTGCGCCCCGGCCCGTACCGCTCAGGACAGCGCCGCCTTCGCGCCGGCGTCCGTCACCGCCCGCAGCAGCACCGCGTGGATCTCCTTCGGATCCGTCACCCGGTACGACTCGCCCCCGACCGCCTCCGCGATCCGCCCGCACGCCTCGATGTCCGCGTCCGGGCCGATGCCGATCGCGATCAGGCCCACCGGCCGCTCCGGATCGGCGGTCTCGCGCAGCCGCGCGGCGAGGTCCGCGGCGGAGATGCTGCCCGGGTCCTCGTTGGCGCCGTCGGTGAGCAGCACGACCGCGTTGAAGCGGCCGGGCGCGTACTCCTTGACCTGCCGCTCGTACGCCGCAAGGGCCGTGTCGTACAGGCCCGTCGCGCCGTCCGGCACCGGCTGGAGGCCGCCGAATGCGCTCGCGAGCAGCTCGCGGTGGCTGGTGCCGTCGTCGGTGCGCTGGGCCAGCCGCGTGGTGCCGGTGACCTCCTCGTAGTCCTGCTCGCCCTCAAGCCGGGTGGAGAACCGCCACAGGCCGATCTCGTCCTCGCCGGTGAACTGGGAGAGCGCCTGGATCAGCGCGTTCTTCGTGACGTCCATCCGGGTCTGCCCCGCCTCGCCGGGGACCGGCTCGCCCATCGAGCCGGACACGTCGACCACCGTTGTCAGCCGGGCGCTCTGCACCGTGACGGTCCACATACCGAGGACCGAGGCAACCTCGTCGGGGGCCGGCGGTTCTGCGGGCGGCGCGTCGAAGGGCTGCGGGGCGGCGCCGCCGGCGGCCATCGCCAGGTCCGCGTCGAGGCGCCCCTCGGGGGAGCGGAAGCCCTGGCGGCGCAGCAGGCCGGTGGTCCTGGCGTCGGTCAGAAGCCGCTGGAAGCGGCTGGCGGCGCGGACCCGGTCCATCGCCATGGCGTCGTTGTCGACGATCGTGTACGGGTAGTCGAGCGCGACCGTGCCGCCCTCCGGGTAGAACATGTCGAGCCGCCCGCCGGTGTTCGCGCCCGCGTTGTGGCGGAACGCGGCCTGCTCGGAGAGGAACAGTGCGTCGTTGTCCTTCGGGTCGTCGAGACCGGAGTCCGGGAGCGACGCCAGCACCGCCGTGTCGCCGGGCTCGACGCGGTCGGAGAGCAGCTTTGCGGTCGCGGCGGTACGGGTGTCCGCGTCCTTGCCGCCGGCGCGGTGCATCGCCGTCAGCGCGAGCGCGCCGGTGGCGCTCACGGCCGGGTCGGCGGTGCCGAGGCGCAGGCCGGCGCCGTCGCCCAGCGCGGCGTCCGTCAGCTCGGCCCAGCCGTACGTCTTCTCCGGCCAGCCGAGTTTGCGGGCGCCGTCCCGGAGGGCGGCCATGCCGACGGGTGAGCTGGCCAGCCGGGTCACCTCGTCGATGCTCGCACCCCCGCCGCCGGCGGTGACCATGCCCGTCCAGATGCTGGAGTCGGGTATCCAGACCTGGAAGTCGGGCCGGGTGTCCTTGGTGCGCAGCGCCTGGGCGACCTCGGCGGCGGGCCGCGCGCTCACCTCGATGTCCAGGCAGCGGCCGTCCGACTTCAGCTCCGCGGCGCGGGCGCGTTCGGCGGTCTTGCGGACGACGGGGGCGATGTCGGGCGAGGCGACGACGGCCAGTTCGAGGTCCGCACCCGCGCACGGGTCGTCCTGCGGCAGCAGCCCGGCCTGCACGGCGACCAGCGCCCCGGCGCCGATCGCCAGGACGAGGGCGGTCGCGATGACCACCGTGCGGCCCCGTACGCTGCGCCGCAGCACGGCTTCGTCCGTTCCGTACGCATCGGGCAAGCTGTGTCGTCCCATGGTCGTCCCCCCGGACAGCCGCATATTGGTCACGTGTTTTTCCGCGACCCTAGCGACACGGTGGGGCCCATGAGGAGGGATTGACCAATTGGAGGAGCGAGTGCAGGACCAGTCCCGCCGGATGCTGAGCAGCGAAACGCTGCTGGTGCTGGCGCTGTCCCTGGGAGCGAGCGCGGTCTCGGCCCTGATCAGCTTCATCGGCTCGCTGACCCGGTCCGAAGGGCTGAAGGAGCAGTCGGCCAACCTCAACTCCTCTGCCGCGCCCGGGCGTCCGTGGCTGGATCTCGCGTGGCAGCTCTTCGGGATCACCACCGCGCTGGTGCCGGTGGCGCTCGTGGCGTACCTGCTGGTGCGCGAGCGCGCGGGCGGGCTGAGCGCGGTCGGCTTCGACCACCGGCGGCCGCGTTTCGACCTGGGCTGGGGCGCGGTCGTGGCGGCGGTGGTCGGCGGCACGGGGCTGGCGTTCTACCTGGGCGCGCGGGCGGCGGGGTTCAACCTGACCGTCGTACCGGAGTCGCTGCCCGACGTGTGGTGGAAGATCCCGGTGCTGATCCTCTCCGCGGTGCAGAACTCCGTGGTGGAGGAGGTCATCGTCGTCGGCTATCTGCTGCGCCGGCTGGACCAACTGGGCTGGACCCCGAAGGCGTCGCTGGCGGCCAGCTCGCTGCTGCGCGGGACGTACCACCTGTACCAGGGGATCGGCGGCTTCATCGGCAACGCGGTGATGGGCGTGCTGTTCGTCCTGCTGTACCGGCGGTGGGGGCGGGTCGGGCCGCTGGTGGCGGCGCACGCCTTCATCGACATCGTGGCGTTCGTGGGGTACGCGCTGCTGGCGGGGAAGGTGGGGTGGCTGCCTACGGAATGAACGACTCCGGCCCGGTGGACTGTTGCCGGCGGTCAATTCTCCCTGCTCCACAGTCTTGACGGTGGTCTGACAATAGATAAAGTCTAGACCAATGCCCCCCATGCAGGGAGAGACAAGATGCGCAGTCTCAAAAAGCGTGCAGCGATCGTCGCCGCGACCGTGACCCCGCTGGTCGTGCTCGCCCTCCCGGCCCCGCAGGCGAGCGCACACGGCTGGATCACCTCGCCCCCGAGCCGGCAGCAGCAGTGCAAAGCGGGCACGGTCTCGTGTGGTCAGATCCAGTGGGAACCGCAGAGCGTCGAGGGCCCGAAGGGCCTGACGAGCTGTCACGGCGGCAACAGCCGGTTCGCCGAGCTCAACGACGACAGCAAGGGCTGGGCGGTCACCGACATCAACAGGACCCAGTCGTTCAACTGGCAGATCACCGCCAACCACCGCACGAGCACGTGGCAGTACTTCGTCGGCGGCCAGAAGGTCGCGGAGTTCAACGACGGCGGCGCGCAGCCGCCCTCGCAGTTCAGCCACACGGTCAACTTCGGCAACATCACCGGCCGGCAGAAGGTCCTGGCCGTGTGGAACGTGTACGACACGGGAAACGCCTTCTACGCCTGCATCGACGTCAACATCCGCTGACGCCGACCCGCCCGTAACGGCAGCAACAGACCCCCGGGGAGCAACGGGCCCCCGGGGGTTCGGTGCGCCCGGGCCACCCCACCCGTTCCCCGACGACTGTCGACACCGGCTGAGCGTCCGGGGCGGCGTGAGCCAATTCTTTCCGCCGGCCGACGACCTCGCCGGCCGCCTGTTCTGCCGCTGGATCGCGCGGTGTTGATGTCTCCCCGGCGGGCAGCAGGTCGGTGGGCCGGCCGCCGGGAGAGTGCGTGCCTGCAGGTCAGGTCGGTGTCTGCGCGACGAAGGTGCGTCGGGTGCAGGCCGCGTTCTCGCAGGCGAATCGGCACACCCGTAACTGGAGTACGACGCTTCGTCCGGCGCTCGGAGCATCTGCGGGAAACCGCAAGGGCCGCTTGGGTGAAGCGGCCGTCCGGGGCGACCTCGGTTCTGGCGGCGCGGGCGGTGAATCGGTACGTCATGGCGTGGTTCCGCCGGTGTGTCCGACTGAGCTCTGCAGCAGGGGCGAGCCCGGAGCCACAGGTCACAGGCTCGCTCCGGGCTGGGTTGCTTTGCGAGTGTCGGCGATATATCGTTGACGTATCGCAATCGATCGTAGAAGGAAACTGGAAGAGGTGAGGACCATGGAATCCCATGGACACGGATACGGCCCGCGTGGCGGGCGGCGCTCGGCCTTCGGGGGGTTCGGGCCGCCGTTCGGGCCGCCCTTCGGGCGGGGGCGTGGGGGGCCGCGGGGGCGGGCTCGGCGGGGGGATGTGCGGGCGTCGATTCTGGCCCTGCTCAAGGACCGCGGTATGCACGGGTACGAGATGATCCAGGAGATCTCCGAGCGCAGTGGCGGAGCCTGGAAACCCAGTCCCGGCTCGGTGTATCCGACGCTGCAACTGCTGGAGGACGAGGGTCTGATCGTCAGCGCCACGGAGGGCGGTAAGAAGCTGTTCTCGCTCACCGGCGCCGGGCGCGAGGAGGCCGAGTCCGGGCCCGAGGCGCCCTGGGAGGACGCCGGGCGCGGGGTCGACTGGGAGGCGCTGCAGGAGGTCCGGCAGTCGGGCTTCGCGCTTGCCGAGGCGTTTCGGCAGGTGTACACCACTGGCACTCCCGAGCAGCGCCAGGAGGCGCTGGCCGTCGTCAACGACGCCCGGAAGAAGCTCTACCTGATCCTCGCAGAGGAGAACTGAGCCCCGGCGCCCGGTTCGGCCGGCCGGGCGCCGCGGCTCAGTCGCACATGAAACCCGTCAGCGTGCGGGGCCCGCTCCCTTCGCCAGTGGCAGGGACTCGATGCGGCCCGCGTCGCAGACCTCGCCCAGCGGCCACGCGGTGTCCGTGTGGTGGTACGTGTCCGGCGGGATCACCTGCAGCTCCGCCGGCTTCGGGCGGCAGGCGCCGCTCGCGTCGTCCGAGCCGCTGGCGACCACCGTCCAGTGCAGCCGGCTCCACGCCGAGGCGCCGGGGGCGAGCGTCTGCATGGCCGGGGTGCGGCTGCCGTCCCGTACCACCCTGGTCGGGACCTTCGTGCCGTCGGCCCTGACCAGTTGCAGGCCCGTCCAGCCGCGGGTGCGGCAGGTGGCGTCCGAGTCGTTGGTGAGGACGAGCGCCGCGTAGCGGTTGCCCGCCGCCGGGTTGAGCGGGCGTACGGAGGCCGCCAGGTCGCCCGTACGGCACCACGGGGCCGCCGCCGAATCGCCGGCTGACGCCTTCGGTTCCGTCTTCGGCTCCGCCTTCAGCGGCTCCGCGGCCGTGCCCTCGTCCGCCTTGCCGTCCGCCGGATCGCCGGCCGCCTTCTCCGGTTCGGCGTCGTCCTTCGCGGGCGTGTCCTGCTGCGCCCCGTCCCCGTTCTGCGCACTGTCGTTCCCGTCGGCGCTCTGCGCCGGCAGGGGCTTGGAGTTGCCCGCGTTGTCCGTGTCGTCCGCGGACCCGCCGTCGGAGCTCGCGCCGCAGCCTGCGGCCAGCAGCCCCGCCGCCGCGAGGGCGGCGAGGGCGATGCGGGTGCGGGCGCGGCCGGGCTGTCGTGTCATGTCTTCCCCCTGGCTGCTCGGAGTGACCAGATCGTGGGGTGTCGGTCGTTGGACCCGTGCGGGGAGGGATCGGTTCCACCGAGGGGATGCCCGCCTGCGGAGGGGAGGATGCGCGGTCTGCGCCCGCGCGCCTCATGTCAGGAGCAACGAAGAATGACACTCATGTACGGCGCTGACATAATCGCCCGCATGCAGCAGTCATTCGACAGGCGCGCCGGGCTCGGGCTCGCGCTGGCCTCCGCGCTCGCGTTCGGCGGTTCCGGGGTGGCGGCCAAGCCGCTCATCGAGCAGGGCATGGACTCGCTGCACGTGGTGTGGCTGCGTATCGCCGGGGCCGCGCTGGTGCTGCTGCCGCTCGCCTGGCGGCACCGCACGCTGGTACGGGAGCGGCCCGCGCTGCTCGCCGGGTTCGGCGTGCTCGCGGTCGCCGGCGTGCAGGCGTTCTACTTCGCGGCGATCGCCCGGATCCCGGTCGGGGTGGGGCTGCTCATCGAGTTCTTCGGGCCCGCCCTGGTGCTGGGCTGGGTGCGGTTCGTCCAGCGGCGGCCGGTCACCCGGCAGGCGGCGGTCGGCGTGCTTTTCGCGGTCACCGGGCTGGCCTGCGTGGTCGAGGTCTGGGCCGGCCTCGGCTTCGACGCGCTCGGGCTGCTCCTCGCCTTCGGCGCGGCCTGCTGCCAGTGCGCGTACTTCGTCCTCGCCGGGCACGGCACCGATTCCGCCGACGGCAAGGCGCCGAACCCGCTGGGCGTCATCGCGTACGGGCTGATCGTCGGCGCCGTCGTGCTCACCCTCGTCTCCCGGCCCTGGAACCTGGAGTGGTCGCTGCTCGGCGAGCGCGCGGAACTCGGCGACATGCGGCCGCCTGCCTGGGTGCTGATCGTCTGGATCGTCCTGGTCACGACCGTGCTGGCGTATCTGTTCGGCGTCCTCGCGGTGCGCCGGCTCTCGCCGCCGGTGGCGGGGGTCGTCGCGTGTCTGGAGGCGGTCGTCGCGTCGGTGCTGGCGTGGGTGCTGCTGTCGGAGCACCTGGGCGCGGCGCAGATCGTGGGCGGCGCGCTGGTGCTGATCGGCGCGTTCACCGCGCAACTGGCGGCGCCTGCGTCCGGTTCCGGCGAGCGGGGCGAGCCGGTGGCCGGGAACGTGCCGCGGCCGCGCGAGGGCGGCGAGGAGCCGTCCGGCGACGCGCCCGCGGCACCCACCGCCGACGCGTCGCCGGACGGTCAGCCCGCAGGCAGGTAGCCGGGCGGCGCGATGCCCGGGGCGAGGTCGCCGGCCGGTACGGGCGGGCCGTAGACGGGTGCGACGGGCACCACCCCCGTCCAGTACGGCAGTTCCAGGTCCTCCGGCTCGTCCTCGGGGCCGCCGGTGCGCGTCTTGACCGAGACCTCCTCGATGGCGAGCCGGAGCACCGCGGTCCTGGCCAGCTCCTTGGCGTTCGCGCGCCGGGAGTCGTCGGCCCGGCCGGGGACGATGTGGTCGACGATCCTGTCGAGGGCCATGGTCCGCTCGTCGTGGTCGGTCACGGCGTACGCGTCGCCGTGCAGCACCGCGGAGCGGTAGTTGATCGAGTGGTGGAACGCGGAGCGGGCCAGCACCAGCCCGTCGACGTGCGTGACCGTCAGGCACACCGGCATCCCGGCGTCCCCGGCCCGCCCGGCGGTGCGCAGCGGGCGGGAGCCGGTGGAGCCGTGTACGTACACCTGCTCGCCGACGCGCGCGTAGAGCGTGGGCAGGACGACGGGGCGGCCGTCCCGGATGAAGCCGAGGTGGCAGACGTAGCCGGCGTCGAGCACGGAGTGCACCACTTCGCGGTCGTACGACGCGCGCTCGCGGGAGCGCGTCGGCACGGTGCGGTCGGTGGGGCGGTAGGCGGCGGGGGGCGTGGTGGACACGGGCTGCTCCCTCGGTGCTCGGCGGTGCTCGGCGGTACGTGCCGCCGGCTGCGCGGCGGCGGTGTCGAGTTGCGATCCTCATTGCACTAGTGCAATATGCTCTTTGTGCTAGGAGAGTATCGGATCGAAGGCCGGGGCGCAGCAGAGATCTCTGCCAGCATCGAGCGCGGCATCGGCGCCGGTGCGCTGCAGCCCGGCGCCCCGCTGCCGCCGCTGCGCGCGCTGGCGGCGGAGCTGGCGGTCAACCCGAACACGGTGGCCGCCGCGTACCGCATGCTGCGTGAGCGCGGCGTCGTCGAGACCGCGGGCCGGCGCGGCACCCGGGTGCGCGCCCGCCCCGCCACCGCGCCCCGCGAGCAGATCAGCGTCGCCGTGCCGCCCGGTGCCCGCGACCTGTCCACCGGCAACCCCGACCCCGCCCTGCTGCCCCCGCTCGCCGGCGCCCTCGCCGCCGCGGCCGCCCGGCACGGCACGTCCCCCGTGCTCTACGGCGACGAGGGCGTCGCCCCCGAGCTGGCCCGCCTCGCCCGCGCCGACTTCGACGCCGACGGCGTGCCCCCGGGCCCCGTCGCCGTCACCTCCGGCTCGCTGGACGCGATCGAGCGCGCCCTCGCCGCCCATCTGCGCCCCGGCGACGCGGTCGCGGTCGAGGACCCCGCCTGGGGCAGCCTCCTCGACCTCGTGCCCGCGCTCGGCCTGCGGCCGGTGCCGGTCGAGCTGGACGAAGAAGGGCCGCTGCCGGAGCGTGCCGCGGCGGCGCTGGCCTCCGGCGCGCGCGCCCTCGTCGTGACCTCCCGCGCGCAGAACCCGACGGGCGCCGCGCTCACTCGGGAGCGCGCCGCCGAACTGCGCGCCGTTCTCGCCCGGCACCCGGACGTGCTGCTCGTCGAGGACGACCACGGCCACGCGATCGTCGACCTGCCGTTCCAGCCGCTGGCCGGCGCCGCACGGCACTGGCTCGCGGTGCGCTCCGCCGCCAAGGCGTACGGTCCCGACCTGCGGCTCGCGGTGCTCACCGGGGACCGGGTGACCGTGGACCGCGTCGAGGGCCGCCAGCGCCTCGGCCCCGGCTGGGTCAGCCGGCTGCTCCAGGACACGGTCGTCCACCTGCGCCGCAGCGGGATCCTGGATCCGGCGGCGGTCGCCCGCTCGTACGGCGAGCGGCGCGAGGCGCTGCTGACGGCGCTGCGGCGGCGGGGAGTCGAGGCCACCGGGCGCAGCGGGATGAACGTCTGGCTGCCGGTCCCCGACGAGACCTCCGCGGTCACCCAGCTCCTGCGGTCCGGCTGGGCGGCGGCGCCCGGGGCCCGCTTCCGCCTCGCCTCGCCGCCCGGCATCCGGCTGACCGTCTCGCCGCTGGCGGGCGAGGACGTGGAGCCGCTGGCGGACGCGGTGGCGACGGCGGTACGGCCCGCGCCCGGACGGCGGTGGGTCTGAGGGGCGTAAGGGCTGCCCGTCCGTACGGGCGTACGGAACCCCGTACGGAGAACGCTCAGGCCGTCACGTCCGCTCCTCCCGCGGGCGGCTGCGCGAGAGCGCCGCGCCCGCTAGCACCACCGCCGCGCCCACCGGCGTGTTCCACGTCAGCTCCTCGCCGAGCAGCGCCACCCCGGCCGCGGTGGCGATGACGGGGATGACGTACGTGACCGTGTGCGCCGTCGTCGGCCCCACGTCCGCCACCAGCCCGTGCTGCACGAGCACCGCGAGCCCCGTGCCCAGCACCCCCAGCGTGACGACCGCCAGCAGCGGCCCGGCCGGGAGCGCGGTCGGCACCGAGGTGAACAGCGCGGTGGCCACGGCCAACTGGGCGGTGCCGAGGAGCAGTTGCGTGCCGGCGACCGACAGGTGGGAGTGCCCGAGGCCGGCGAGCGTACGGCGGACGTAGATCCAGCCGACGGCGTAGCTGGCGGCGGCGAGCAGCGCGAGCACGGTGCCCAGCGGGTCCTGGCCGGTGAAGCCCCGCCATGCGCCGAGGACGGTCAGCACCCCGGCGAACCCGAGCCCGAGCCCCGCGACCCGGCGGCGCGTCGGCCGGTCCTCCCGCAGTGCGACGAGGGCGAGCAGCATCGCCCACAGCGGCGAGGTGGCGTTGCAGATCCCGGCGAGCGAGGAGCTGATGTGCAGCTCGGCGTAGGCGAAGAGGGAGAAGGGCAGTGCGTTGATGAAGAAGGCGGCCACCGCGATATGTCCCCACGTGCGGGCGCCGCGCGGCAGCCGCTCCCGGCGTATCGCGAGCGCGGCGACGAGGACGGCGGAGCCGAAGGCCATCCGGCCGAGCGTCACTTGCAGCGGAGCGAAGCCGTCGGTGCCGACCTTGATGAGCAGGAAGCTGAAGCCCCAGACGACCGACAGGGCGGTGAAACGGACGCGCCAGTCGAGGAGGGGCCGCCGGGATGCGGCGGCCGGGGAGTGGCTGTGCCGGTGTCCGTGGCTGCTGCCGGTGCCCTGGTCATGGAGCTACGGTGAGCCACGGGTTCCTCGTAGCACAAGCGAGACTTTATGGCCCCTATCTCGTAGCATCACTTACATGTTGAATCTGGAGCGCCTGCGCACCCTCGCGGCCGTCGCCCGGCACGGATCCGTGAGCGCGGCGGCCGGCGGGCTGCACATCACGACCTCCGCCGTCTCCCAGCAACTCGCCAAGCTGGAGCGGGAGACCGGGCAGCAGTTGCTCGCCAAGAACGGCCGCGGCATCCGCCTCACCGACGCCGGCCGGCTGCTCGCCGAGCACGCCACCCTGATCCTCTCGCAGGTCGAGGCCGCGCAGTCCGAGCTGGAGGCGCACCGCGGGCGGCCCGTCGGGGAGCTGAGCCTCGCGGCGTTCCCGACCGCCGCCCGCGGGCTGTTCCCCGCCGCGCTCGCGGCGCTGCGCCGCGACCATCCCGAGCTGCGCGTACGGCTGCGGGAGCAGGAGCCGGACGAGACGGTGCCCGGCGTCACGCGCGGCGACCACGACCTCGGCGTCGTCCTGGACTGGTACAACAAACCCCTCCCGCTGCCGCCGGGGCTGTCCCGGGCGCCGCTGCTCGACGACCTCGCGGACGTCGCCGTGCCCGAGGGGCACCCGCTCGCGGACCGCGCGGACGTGGTCCTGGAGGACTTCGGGGCCGACGACTGGATCTCCTGGCCGGAGAGCGAGTTCTGCCACGACTGGCTGGTGTTCACCCTGCGCGCCAAGGGCATCGAACCGCACATCGCCCACACCGCGGAGGAGCACCACACGCAGCTCGCGCTCATCGCCGCCGGGCTCGGCGTGGCCGTCGCGCCGCGGCTGGGCCGCGGGGCGGTGCCCGCGGGCGTACGCATCCTGCCCGTACGCGGCGCGATGCGGCGGCACATCTACGCGATCTGGCGCGCCGACGCCGACCGCCGGCCGTCCATCAGGGAGGCCGTACGCGCCCTGCAGGCGGCGGGCCGCGCCCTCTGAGCGCGGCCCGCGCGGCGCCGGGAGCCGTGGCGCCGCGGGCCGGGGCGCCGGGACCGGTGGCCGCCCCACCCGCGGCCGCCCGTCCCCGTACGTCCTGCCCTCGCCCCCGCCATCTGCTCCGTGCGCCGTCAGCCCTGGCGGAGGACGTCCCCGTCGACCCGTACGTCCTCCGCCGGCAGCGGCTCCAGGGCCGGGCCCTGCGCGACGCTGCCGTCCGTGATGGCGAACTTGCTGCCGTGACACGCGCAGTTGATCGTGCCGTCCTCGACGCTGCTGACCAGGCAGCCCTGGTGCGTGCAGACCGCAGAGAACGCCTTGAACGCGCCCGGCTCCGGCTGCGTCACGACCACCTTCTGGTCCTTGAAGATCTTGCCGCCGCCCTCGGGCACCTCGCTCGTGGTGCCGAGCTGCGCGCCGCCGTCGTCGCCGCCTTCCTGCGGCCGCACCTCCGTGCTGCCGGAGTCGCCCGAACCGCCGCCGTCGCCCGGGTCGTCGCCGCAGGCGGCGAGCGCGGCGGCGAGGCCGCCGGCGCCGACGGCGGCCACGACGGTGCGGCGGGCGGTGAGCCGGGCCGGGTTGGGGGATTGCGTCATGGTGGGGCCCTTTCCTGGTGCGCCGGTCGCCCGCCTTGGGCCGGCGGGCCCGGCGATCTGTTCGTGTGCCTCAGGCCCGTCATACGTACGCCGGGGGGTCGGCGTTCAGCTCCCGCCGCAGGAACGCCAGCTCGAACCAGAGGAGATTCTCGGCGATCGCGGCGTCGGAGATCATGTGCGACGCGCCGGGGACCGGAAGGACGCTGTGCGGCTTGCCCGCGGCCAGCAGCTCACCGGACAGCCGCAGGGTGTGGGCCGCGACGACGTTGTCGTCCGCCAGGCCGTGGACGAAGAGCAGGGGCCGGCGCAGCCGGTCGCCGAGCCCCACGAGCGACGAACGGTCGTAGTGCTCGGGGTACTTCTCGGGGTGGCCGAGGAAGCGCTCCTGGTAGTGCGTGTCGTACAGCCGGGCGTCGGTGACGGGCGCGCCCGCGATGGCGGCGTGGAAGACGTCGGGCCGGGTGAGGACCGCCGCCGCGGCGAGGAAGCCGCCGAACGACCAGCCGCGGATGCCGACCCGGTCCAGGTCGAGGTCCGGATTGCCGGCCGCCGCCGCCTGCAGCCCCCGCACCTGGTCCGCGACGGCCTTGTCCCGCTTGTCCCCGGTGTTCATCCGCTCCCACGACGGCGCGCCGGGCGTGGCCCGCCCGTCGGTGACCAGCACCGCGAAGCCCTGCTCCGCGAACCACTGCGAGACCAGCGTCCACCACCCGCGCGCCGGCACCGCCAGCCGCAGCCCCGGCCCGCCGTACGGGTCGCACAGCACCGGCAGCGGGCCGTCGCCGGGGCTGTGCCACGACGGCAGGAACAAGTTGCTGCGCAGCCCGTCCGGCCCGTCGAGGCGCTGCGGGCGGGGCCGGATCTCCGGCTCCTCGGCGCGGGAGGCCAGCGCCGCGGCCGGGCGGCCCGCGGCCAGCACCCGCGTCGCGGGACCGGCGGGCGTCACGCTCTCCAGCACCGTCGTCCCGCCGCCCGCGGCCGCCGTGTGGTGCCCTTGCTCCTCGGTCAGCGGCGCGCAGCCCGGCCCCGGTTCGTACGACCACACGTGCCGCTCCGCCGGGTCCTCGGCCGCCGTGAACAGCACCCGCTCGCCCGCGACCCCCAGCACCGCGCGCACCTGGAGCCCGGCGGGCGAGACGGGCTCGCCGTCGCGCAGGAGGCGGTACGTGTCCGTGGCGGTGTCGTTCCCGACTTGGAGCAGCGCGCCGGACGCGGTCCTGGCCGGCGTCCCCGGCACCAGCCGGGTCCAGTGCGCGTCGCGTGTCCCGGCGAGCACGCGGGTGTCGCCCGTGCCCGGGTCGGCGGCGAGCGTGAGCAGGGTGCGCTGGTCGCGGCTCTGCACGCCGAGGAGCGGGCCGTGGGCGTCCCAGCGGACGGTGGCCAGATACTCGTACGCCGCCCGGTCCCACCGCACCTCCGTACGGTGGCCGTCGAGCGTGACCACGTGCAGCGAGACGTCCGCGTTGGCCGTGCCGGCGACGGGGTAGCGCATGGTGCGCGGCTCGGCCGCCGGGTCCGCGGGGTCGGCGAGGTGCCAGCGCCGCACCCCTGACTCGTCCACGCGCGCGACGAGCAGCGCGCCGCCGTCCGGGGCCCACCAGTGGCCGCGGTCGCGGTGCATCGACTCGGCGGCGACGTGCTCGGGCAGCCCGTACGTCACGTCCGGCCCCTCCGGCGCCGCGAGCAGCCGGCCGGTGCCGTCCGCGACGGCGGCGACGTGCAGCGCGCCACCGGTGACGTACGCGACGTGCGTGCCGTCGGGGGAGAGGCGCGGGTCGACGGCGGGCCCGGCGGCCGGCACCCGGAACGGCGCCGATCCCTCGGTCCGTACCGCCCACAGCTCGCCGCCCAGGGCGAACACCGCGAGCCGCACGGCGGCGTCCGTGGTGTACGAGGTGACCCCCGACGTCCGCGTCCGCGCCCGCTCCCGCCGCACCCGCTCCGCCGCGGGCTCCGCCCCGCCCGGCACCAGCCCGCCCGGATCCGCCAACTCCCGCTCCGCACCCCCCTCGTACAGCCACAGCCGCGCCACGGCATCCGTGCCGCTCCCGGTGCGCAGGAACAGCACCCGCTCGCCGTCCGGCGAGACGGTCACACCGTGCGGCAGGCCGAGGGTGAATTTGCGGGTGCGGGCGAGGTGGCGGGGGAACTCGGGCGTGGGGTTTGCGTTCATGCCGAGACCATGCCCATAGATCGGCCGCCACCACCAGGGGGGTTGCCCTTTGCGGCCGCACTTCACAGTGGGTCCGACGGGCGCCCGCGGGAGCGGACGGCAGTGCCGGCCGCGCGGCGTTCACGCCCCCCGCGGCGGGGCGGCGGCGGGTGCGAGGAGGGTGCGGAGCCGGCCCGGGGGGAGTCCGGATTCGGCGCGTACGACGTGCGTCATGTGCGCCTGGTCGGCGAAGCCGAGTGCGGCCGCGAGGCCGCCGAGGTCGCGCTCGCCCGCGGCCAGGCACTCCAGCGCCCGCGCGGCGCGCAGCCGGTTGCGGTAGCGGCTCAGCGTGGCGCCGGTCACCGCCCGGAACACCCGGCTCAGGTGGTGCGGCGAGCAGCCCAGCTCCGCGGCGAGGGCGAGCAGCCCCAGCCGGGGGTCGGCGGCCAGCGCCTCACGGGCGCCGTCGGCGAGCCGCCGCCGGGCCGCAGCCGTGGCCGGAGCGCCGCTCGCCACCCGGCGCGCGTCGAGCTGCGCGAGCGCCGCCGCGGTCAGGGCGACGGCCGACTCGGCGGCGCCGAAGGCGTCCCCGGGTCCGCGGCCCGCGGCCGCGCACAGCAGGCGGTGCCGCAGGGCCATCGCCGGTGTGGTGAACACCAGGCCCTCGGGTACGGCGGGATCGCCGCCCAGCAGCGAGGCGAGCAGCGGCTCCGAGGGCACGAGTTCCGTGTACCGGTCGGCGCCGCGCGGATGCGCGAACTGCTGCTCGCTGCCGAGCCGTTCGACGTACACCGACGCCGGGTCCATCGTCTGCTCCACCCCGTCCACCCACGCCCGTACGACACCGTCGCGGACGAGGACGAGCCCGAAGACGTCCGCGGCGCGCAGGGGCGTCCACCCGGCGGGCGGATCGTCGCAGCGCACGTCGGCGACGCAGAGGTCGTCGGCGGTGAGGAGCGGGGACCGGATCACGGCCATGCCCTTGAGCCTTGCACACGGGGACGGGGATCGCGCACGAACTTACAAGCGCGGGCGGGGCGATGGGCGCGAGGGTTGCTGCCATCCGGGGCCCGCGGGGCGGCCGGCGGAGAGGGGAGCGGAGATGCGACGGACGTACGACGGGGGCGCGGGACCGGGGGACGGAGTGGACGCGGGGGCCGGTGGGGAAAGGCCCGTGCCGGGCGGCGAGGCGGCCGGCGGCGCGGGGGACCCGACCGGCGACGTGACCCGCGGGGCGGGGGGCCCGCGGGCAGGAGCGGCCGCCGTCGGCGAGTGGGGGCGCCGGCGGTTGCTGCGGGGGGTGGGGGCGGTGGCCGCGGGGGCGGTCGCCGCGTCGGCGGCCGGAGCGGCGGCTGCGGCCGCGCCCCGGTCGCGCCGCCTGCCGGCGGACGGCCCGGCCGCCGGTTCCGCGAGGTCCGACGCCGCGGCCGACGGCCCGGCGGCGTCCGAGCCGGGGTGGTCCCGCGCGGAGGCGTCCGGTGCGGCGCCCGCCCGGGCGGAGGTCGCCGGGGTGGCCGTGTGCCGGGCCGGGCGGTTCGAGGTGGTGGCGCTGCTCGACGCGCATGGGACGTTCCCCCTGTCCCGTACGGACGCCTTCCCCGGCGCCTCCGCCGGCGCGTGGGCCGACGCGCGGCGCGTCGACCCACGGGCGTTCGGGCCCGGCGACGCCTGGGAGCTGGACTTCCGCTGCTTCGCCGTGCGTCGGCCCGGCGGCCGGGTCGTCCTCGTCGACTCCGGCGTCGGCCCGGCCGGCAGCCCCGCCGCGAGCTGGGCGCCGGTGCCGGGGCTGCTGCCCGGGCGGCTGGCCGCCGCCGGCATCGCGCCCGGCGACGTGGACGCCGTCGTCCTCAGCCACCTGCACGAGGACCACTACGGCTGGTCCGTCACCCCCGACGGCCGCCCCGCCTTCCCCCGCGCCCGCTACGTCGTCCAGGCCGCGGAACTCGCCGCCCTCGCCCCGGGCGACGCCGCGGTGAGGTACGCCGTCGACCCGCTGCGCGCCGCCGGGCGGCTCCACGTCGTCGACGGCGGCACCCGGCTGGCCGGCGGCCGCGGCGGCGCCGTGACGCTCGTACCGACGCCGGGACACACCCCCGGGCACCAGTCGGTGGTCGTGGACGGCGGCCGCCGGCAGATCGTCATCGCCGGCGACGTCCTCGTCCACGCGGTGCAGCTCGCCGATCCGGCCGTACGGTACTTCTTCGAAGAAGACCCCGGCCTGGCCCGCCGCACCCGGCGCCGGCTGCTGGAACGGGCCCGCGAGCGCGGCGCGGTGCTCGCCACGGCGCACCTGAACCGGCCCTTCGTGCCCCTGGGCTGACGGCGTGCGGGCCGCCGCCTGGCTGCCTTCAGTTGGGGGTGACGGTGCCGTCCGCGTCCATGGTCGGATGGATCTGGCTCGGCCCGTAGTCGTCCACGTCCGAAGGGCGCGGGGTCTCCGGACCTTCGGCTCCGATACGCATCGTCCGCTCCACCCGCACGATCACGAACTTCCGCCCGCACACCTCGACTTCGTTGCCCCGGCGGCGCCGGCGGTAGGCGTCCGCGGCCCGCCGGCAGGCCGCCGCGTCCGCCTTGGGCGGGCCGATCGGCGGGGGAAAGCCGTGCTCGTTGGTGAGGAAGTCGGCCAGCAGGCGCCGCGCCTGCTGCGGTGTGGCGTGCTGGCAGCCGACCATCTCCCACGACTTCTCGTGCTGCTCCAGCACCCGGAACGCCGGGGGGAGCATGACCACGTCCGGGTGGGAGACGACGGCCGCCGCGGAGTCGTCGAGCACCTGGCGGGGAAAGCGGGGGGACGAGTACGCGTACTCCTTCAGCGCCATCCGCAGCAGCGCTTCCGCCGGGCCGGTCGCGGCGCGGGGGTCGATGACGAAGCCCTCGGTGCGCGAGGGGACGTCCTCGTCCTCCCACCCGTCCGAGTCCGGGTCCGTCGGGCGCGGCGGCTCGGGGCGCCGGCCGTCGGTGCGGGTGAACTCGTCGGCGCGCACGATGCGGTGGCGGACGTCGCCGACCCTGACCTCGTCGACCGGCTCCCGCTCCAGCACCGCCACCGCGTCCAGCAGCCGGCGGCGCTGCTCGCGGTCGCGGACCTTGTCCCGGGCGGTGAACCACAACTGCGAGTTGAGCGCGTCGCGGGCGTCCTGCGGCATGCCGGAGTCCATGTCGGAGCACAGCCGCCAGCCCGGCGCGTCGCCGGGGCGCTGCTCGGCGACGCCGAACAGCGGGCCGCGTACCACCATGTACGGGTAGCGCATCGCGTACTGGGCGGCGTCCGTTTCGGTGACGCGGGCGACCGGGTCGTCCGGATCGGGGAGGCGGATGGTCACCCGCCGGGGCTCGCGGTCGGCGTTGTCGGGCATGTACCTCAGTGTGCCCCAACGGTCACCACAGAGTGACGGCTTTCGCCCGGGCGGCCCCCAAGGAGCGCGGCCGGGCTGTAGGCTTCGCGCGCCCTGCACGAGGCTGCACCCTCCCGCGCAGCGAGTCCGGCGGCCCGCGGCGCCGCGGCGCGGCCATGATCGTCGGCATGGACCGACTGGATGTCATCGACACCTGCACCCGTATGGCCTGGTACGCCGACCAGCGTGACTGGGACCGCCTGGCCGGCGTCTTCGCCGACAGCGTCACCCTCGACTACACCAGCCTCAACGGCGGCGAGCCCGCCGTCATGACCCCCGGCCAGATCGCCGACGGCTGGCGGGAGCTGTTCGGCGCGTACGAGACCACCCAGCACCTGCTCGGCAACCACCTCGTCACCGTCACCGGCGCCTCTGCCGTGTGCACCGCTTCCTTCCAGGCGACGCACCGCAGGGCGGAGGCGTACGGCGGCTCGCTGTGGACGCTGGGCGGCACCTACCGCTTCGACCTCGTGCGCACCGCGGGCGGCTGGCGGATCCACGGGATCGTCATGACCGCCCTGTGGGGTGACGGGAACCGCGGGCTGCTGTCGTGAGGGAGCCGGCCGGGCCGCCTCAGCCGGGTTCCGCCGAGGCGGAGAGTATGGCGTGCACCTTCACCGCCAGGTGCGTCTGCAGCCTGTGGTCACCGTGCCGCCACTGCGGGCCGAGCAGCGAGGTGATGCGGTCGATGCGCTGGTAGAGAGTGTTGACGTGGACGTAGAGGGCGGCGGCGGTGCGGGTGAGGTTGGCGTCGCAGGCGAAGTAGGTCGTCATGGTACGGGCCAGGTCGCCGCTGCGGCGCTCGTCGTAGTCGAGCACCGGGCCGAGCGTGCGGCGTACGAAGCGGCGCAGCTCGTCGCGGCCGGTCTGGTGGAACAGCAGGCCGTAGACGCCGAGTTCTTCGGGGGAGGCGCCCTCGCCGTCGCGGTCCAGGGCGAGCAGCACGTCCAGGCAGCGCACCGCGTCCGGGTGGGCCTCCACTATGGCCTCAAGCCCGGCGGACGCCGCCGCGGCGCCGACGGTCACCGCCGCGTCCAGGGTGCGCCGCAGGTGCTCGGCGAGGGCACGGGCCTGCGCCCCCGGGTCCGTGTCGCCCGACAGCAGCACCACGACGTCGCCGTGGTGCTCCCCGGCCAGGCCGCCGTGGCGGGCCGCGTAGGGGGCCGCCGCGTCCGCGATCCGCCGGCGGGACGCGCCGTCCCGCGAGCGGGCGGTGAGCACGGTGTGCGGACGGCCGTGGGCGATGCCCATCAGCGCGGCCCTGCGGTGCAGCCCTTCCGGGTCGCGGTGGGGGGACGACAGCAGGTCGTCGAGGAACTCGCCGCGCAGCCGGTGCTCCGCCTCAGCCACCGTCCGTTCCCCGAGCAGCAGCAGCGCGGTGACCATCGCCGCCCGCTCCAGCAGCCGTACGTCGTCGGCGCCGATGCGGCGGCAGAGCAGCAGCAGGACGCCCTGCACCTCGCCGCCGGCCACCACGGGCGTGGCGCAGGCGGCACCGCCGCCGTCCGCGGCCGGCACCCGGCGCGTCCTGCGCGCGTCGGTGCTCAGCACGCGCGCCTCGCGTACGGCCCGCGCCGCCGGACAGGTGTCGGGCAGCGCGCCCTCGGCGCGGGCCTGCTCGACCACCGGGTCGGTGCCGGCCGCCGCCATGGTGCGGCCGCGCGGATCGAGGACCAGGAGGCCGCCGCCGAGCACTTCTGCCAGGGTGTCGGCCACGTCGGCGAGGCCGCCGCCGTCCAGGACGATCGTGGTCAGCCGCTCGTGCAGGGCCGCGGCCCGCTCGATGGACCGGCTGTGCGCCTGGATGACCGCGTTGGCCTCGGTCAGCTCGTCGACGGTGCGGCGCACGTCCTGGAAGAGGGTGGCGTTCTCGATGGCGATGGCCGCGTGGTTGGCGAGGGACACCAGCAGCGCCACCTCGGCCTGCGAGAAGGGGCGGGCCCTGCGGTTGGCGGCGAAGAGCACCCCGATGACCCGGTCGCCCAGGGACAGGGGCACGCCCTGGATCGCCGTGACCCCTTCGCCGCCCACGGCGTCGTCGATGGTGTGGTCGAAGCGCGGGTCGTTGAGGTAGTCGGGGGTGTGGTACGGCACGCCCGTCTTGGCGACGAGGCCGCCGAGCCCCGCCCCCATCGCGAGCCGCACCTGCTTGAAGGAGTCGGTACGGATGCCGTCGGTGACGCGCATGTACGTGTCGCCGCGGTCGTCGTCGTTGAGCATGAGGTACGCGGCGTCGGTGCCGATGAGCTGGCGTACGCGGCGGACGATCGCCTGCAGCACGGCCTCCAGGTCGCGCAGCGAGGACAGGTCGCCCGCCGTCTCGTACAGTGCGGCCAGCTCCGCCTCGCGCCGGCGGCGCTCCTCCAACTGCGCGCGCACCGCCAGCGCGTCGTCGACCAGGGGGCGCAGCGCCGCCGCGGTCTCGCCCTGCGCGCCGGCGAGCAGTTCCTCGTACTCCCGCCTGGACGCGCCGTCGCGCAGGAGCCGCAGCAGGCGCTCGGCCGCCATTCCTGCCGTGCCTGCGGCGTGGGCGGTGGTGGGCAGGTCCGTGCCCATCGCGGCCTCCTCCCTCACGGCTCCCTTACCAGGGAGCGCTCCGGCCGGTCGCCGGCGGCGGGGTCACGCACCGTACCGTTCCCGGAGTCGGCGGACCGCATGCTCGCGGTGTCGCCGCGGGGCCGGAGCAGGTGCGCCACGGTGCCCCAGATGCCGCGGCGGAACAGGAGGACGACGAGGATGAACAGGCTGCCGGTGACGATCCCGACCTCGTCGAACCCGGAGGTCGACAGCCAGTCCTCCAGCCGTACGATCGCCGCCGCCCCCAGCAGGCTGCCCCACAGGGTGCCGATGCCGCCGAGCACCGTCATCACGACGACCTTCCCCGAGGTCGTCCAGTACACCTCCTGCAGCGAGGCGAACCCGTGGTTGACGGCGTACAGTCCGCCGGCGAGCCCGGAGAGGAATGCGGAGACGGTGAAGACGACCACCTTGTAGCGGTCGACGGAGTAGCCGAGCGCCCGGGCGCGGGCCGGGTTGTCCCGTACCGCGGCGACGACGCGGCCGAACGGCGAGTGCACGATGCGCCAGGCGGCGGCCAGGCCGGCGAGGACCAGGGGCAGCGCCGCGTAGTAGTAGACGAAGGAGTCCGACAGGTCGAGGCCGCCCAGTTCGCGCGGGATGCCCTGCAGCCCGTTCTCGCCGCCCGTGAGGTCGCCCCACTGGTTGGCGATGAAGTAGATCATCTGCGCGAAGGCGAGGGTGACCATGGCGAAGTAGATGCCGCTGCGGCGGACCGCGAGCAGCCCGATGGGCACGGCGATAACCGCGGCGGCCACCGCGCCGCCGGCCACCGCCAGCGGGAACGGCACGCCGGCGTGGATGGCGATGAGCCCGGTGGTGTACGCCGAGGTGCCCCAGAACGCGGCGTGGCCGAAGGACAGCAGCCCGGCGTGCCCCAGCAGCAGGTCGAACGCGACGGCGAACAGGCCCCAGCAGAGGATGTCGGCGGCCACCGGGGGATAGAGGACCCACGGCAGTCCGAGGACGGACACGAGGCCGGCGGTCAGCAGCCCCCAGCGCAGCCAGGCGGGCCTGCTGCCGAGCCGGTCGAGCAGGGCGAGGATCATATGGCGTGTTCCTCCTTGCCGAAGAGTCCGGCCGGCCGGACCAGCAGCACCACGGCCATCAGCAGGAAGACCGACGTCTGCGAGAGGACGGGGACGTAGAGGTTGCCGAGGGCCTGGAGCATCCCGATGGCGAAGCCGGCGAACACCGCGCCGGGGATGGAGCCGAGGCCGCCGATGACGACGACCGCGAAGACGACGATGATCAGGTCCGCGCCCATGCCCGAGTTGACCGCGCGCATCGGCGCGGCGAGCACCCCGGCCAGCGCGGCGAGCGCGACGCCGAAGCCGAACACGGGCATGACCCAGCGGGCGGTGTCGATGCCCAGCGCCCGGGTCAGCTCCGGCCGTTCGGTGGCGGCGCGCACCACCGTGCCGACGCGGGTGCGGGTCAGCAGCAGCCAGACGGCGAGGCAGACGACGGCCGCGGCGCCGAGAACGAAGACCTGGTACGCGGGGTAGCCGAAGAGCCCGAGGTCGACGGTGCCCGGGAAGGGGCCCTCGTCGTACGGGGTGGACTGGGCGCCGTACTTCATGCGCAGCAGGTCCTGGCAGACCAGTGCGATGCCGAAGGTGAGCAGGAAGTTGTAGAGCGGGTCGAGGGCGGCGAGCCGGTGGACGAGCAGCCGCTCCAGCAGCATGCCCGCCAGCGCGGCGGCGAGCGGCACCAGCAGCAGCGCCCACCAGAACCCGAGACCCGCGGAGTCCTGCAGGGCCACTGCGCCGAACGCGCCGAGCATGTAGACCGCGCCGTGCGCGAAGTTGACGACGTGGAGCATGCCGAAGATGACGGCGAGGCCGAGGGCGAGCAGCGCGTAGAAGCCGCCGGAGACCAGGCCGTTGAACGCCTGTTGCAGGAAGGAGGTCATCGTGGTCCCGTCCGTCCGTCCGCCGCGGCCCGCGGCGGGAGTTCCGCGGGCCACGGCCGTGGGTGCGCCGGTCAGTTCATCGAGCAGTCGGGTGAGGCCGGGCCGAACGCCTCGGCGGCGGGGATGGTCTCCACCTTCTCGGTGAAGTCGCCTTCGGTCTCGCTGTCGGCGGGGTCCTTGACCCGGGCCAGATAGGCGTCGTGCACGACGCGGTGGTCGGCCGCGCGCACCTCGGCGTTGCGGGCGAAGAAGTCGTCGAACGTCATGCCCTCCAGTTCCTTGTTGACCTCTTCCGGGTCATCGGTCCCGGCCCGCTGGACGGCTTCGAGGTAATGCGTCGCGGCGGAGTAGTTGGCGGCGTGGTCGAACGTCGGCCACGTGCCCGCCTTCTCCCTGAACCGCTCGGCCCACTTCCTCGACTCCTCGTCGACGTTCCAGAACCAGGGGGAGGTGAACATCGTCCCGGCGAGCTTGTCCTGCCCGATCGCCTTGATGTCGGTGTCGAACATCAGGCCGATGGCGAGCTGGATGTCCTTGTCCTTGAGCTTGAACTGCTGGTACTGCTTGACGACGTTGACCAGGTCACCGCCCGCCTGGAGCGTGCCGAGCACGGCCGGGGTGGGCTTCTTCGCGGACGCCTTGAGCAGGAAGGTGGAGAAGTTGTCGTTGGGGAACGGTGTCGGGTCCTTGCCCACCACCTCACCGCCTGCCGCCTCGATGGCGCTGCTGAACTGCTTCTCCATGTCCTGGCCGAAGGCGTAGTCCGGATAGATGAGGTACCAGCTCTCGCCGCCCTGCTTCGTCACCTCGGTGCCGGTCCCGTTCGCCAGCATGTAGGTGTCGTAGGCCCAGGCGTACGTGTACGGGTTGCAGGATTCGCCGGCCAGTTCCGTGGTCGCGGCGCCGATGTTGAAGTAGAGCTTCTTCGACTGCGCGGCGACGTTCGCCACGGCGAGCGCCGCGGACGACGTCGGCACGTCGAAGACGGCGTCGGCCTTCTCCCGGTCGTACATGTCCCGCGCCTGGGTGTTGGCGACGTCCGGCTTGTTCTGGTGGTCCGCCGAGATGACCTCGATGTCGTCGGTGACCGCGTCGCCGCCGTGCTTCTTCTCGAAGTCCGCCACGGCCATCTCCACCGCTGTGACCGCGTCCTCGCCGGCCAGCTCCGCGTACACGCCGGAGAGGTCCGTGAGCACGCCCAGGGTGATCCCGCCGTCGCTGATCTTCCCGCCGCCAGACCCCGGTCCGCCGCCGCCGCAACCCGCCAGCAGCGATACCGCCACCACCGTGGTCGTGGCGACCGCGGCTTTCGACCATGGGTGTCCCATGCTTCCTCCTTGAAGTGGTCGACGTTGCCGTGAGGGCCCCTGCGCTGGCCGGGCTACAGGCCCAGGTAGTCCAGGAGTTCGTGCTCGCGCTCGCGCACGTCGTCGTTGGCCAGCGACTCCGCGATCCGGCCGCGGTCCAGCAGGTAGTGGCGGTCGGCGACGGTGGTGGCGAAGCGCAGGTTCTGCTCCACCAGCAGCACCGCGGTGCCGTGCCGCTTGGCCTCGCGCAGGATCTCGCCGATGCGCTCGACGACGATCGGCGCCAGCCCCTCGGTCGGCTCGTCACACAGCAGTACCCCGGCGCCGGTGCGCAGTACCCGCGCGAGGGCGAGCATCTGCTGCTCGCCGCCGGAGAGCTTGCCGCCTGCGCTGCGGCGGCGCTCGGCGAGCGCCGGGAACTCCTCGTAGACGCGCGCCAGTGGCCAGGCCGAATCCGCCGTGGCCGGGGGCAGGGTCAGGTTCTCCTCGACGCTGAGACCCGCGTAGATGCCGCGGTCGTCGGGGACGTATCCGAGGCCGCGGCGGGCCCTGCGGTGCGGCGGCACCGCGCCCAGGTCCCGGCCCGCCAGAAGGATCGTCCCTGTGGCGCGCCGGTGCAGGCCCATCACGCATCGCAGCAGCGTGGTCTTCCCGGCTCCGTTGCGGCCCACGAGGGTCACGACCTCGCCGGCGCCGACCGTCAGCGACACGTCGCGCAGCACCTCGGCCTCGTCGTAGTGGGCGGTCACGCCCCGCACCTCAAGCAACGCCGGCCCCCAGGTACGCCTCGACGACCCGCAGGTCGGAGCGGACGGTGCGGTACGGGCCCTCGACGAGCACCCGGCCGCGCTGCAGCACCGTGACGGTGTCGGCCAGTGAGCCGACGACGCTCATGTTGTGCTCGACCAGCACCACGGTGCGGCCGGCGCGGATGCGGTCCACCAGGGTGACGGTGCGGTCGACGTCCTCCAGACCCATGCCGGCCGTGGGCTCGTCGAGCAGCAGCACCCGGGGGTCGAGGGCGAGGGCGAGCGCCAGTTCCAGCGCGCGCTTCTGCCCGTACGGCAGGCTGCCCGCCGGCGACTCGGCCCGCTCCGCCAGGCCGACCTGGTCCAGCAGTTCCCGCGCGCGCCCGGTGAACTGCGCCAGCAGCTTGTCCGACCGCCAGAACCGGCGGCCCAGGTCGGTGCCCGCCTGCAGCGCGAGCTCCAGATGCGCGCGTGCCGTCACGCCGGGGAAGAGGCTGGTGACCTGGAAGGAGCGGGCCACGCCGAGACGTGCCACCCGCTCCGGCGGCAGCCCTGTGATGTCCTGATCCGCCAGCTCGATCCGCCCCGCCGACGGCGGCAGGAAGCCGGTCAGCAAGTTGAACAGGGTGGTCTTCCCGGCCCCGTTGGGGCCGACAAGGGCGTGGACGGTGCCTTCCATGACGTCCAGGTCCACGTCGTCGACGGCGCGGAAGCCCTGGAACGCCTTCGTCAGGCCACGGGTGGACAGGATGGCGCGCGGGAGTGCGGTGGTGTCACCGCTCGTCGTTCTCGTCGTGCTCGTCATGCCGACCTCGGATGCCGCGGGGTGGGTGCCGACAGGGCGTCGGCGTCGGGGAGAACGTAGAAGCGGACGGCACGCGCGACTACAGAGAAGGTCTCCACAAGAAGGCGGTCCGGAGTGTGGTCTTCCTCCGTGGTCCGGGTCCCGGACCCCGGTCAACATGTCCGCCATGGCGATGATGGACATCCCGCTCAACAGTTGGCTGCTGTTCGACCACGGGCCGCGCTACTTCCACGACACCGAGGTCGTCACCCGCTTCCCGGACGGCAGCCGGCACCGCTACACCTACGCGGACTTCGGGCGCCGGGCGCAGCAGCTCATGCACGCGCTCGACGCCCTGGCGCTGCCGCCCGGCGCGAGGGTGGCCACGCTGGCCTGGAACGGCTACCGGCACCTGGAGGCGTACTGGGCCGTGCCCTGCACCGGCCGGGTGCTGCACACCCTGAACGTACGGCTGTCCGCCGACGAACTCGCCTACATCGTCAAGCACGCCGACGACCGGGTCGTGCTCGTGGACGCCGACCTGCTGCCGCTGCTGGAGCAGGTCGCGGAGCGCGGCGGCCTCGCGGGGGTCGACCACGTGGTGGTCCTCGCCGACCGGGTACCGCCCGGCACCACGCTGCCTGACACCCTGGCCTACGAGGAGCTCATCGCCGCGCAGCCCGGGACGTACGAGCCGCGCGAGATCGACGAGCGGTCGCCGCTCGGACTCTGCTACACCTCCGGCACGACGGGCCGGCCCAAGGGTGTGGTCTACACCCACCGCTCGACCATGCTGCACGCCCTCGCCGGCTCCTCCCGGGCCGCGATGTCCATCGGCCCCGGCGACGCCGTGCTCCCGGTGGTGCCGATGTTCCACGCCAACGCGTGGGGCCTGCCCTACACCGCCACCCCGTACGGCGCCAAGCAGGTGTTCTTCGGCGGGCCGCTGGACCAGGCGGCGCTCGTGGAGCTGATGGCCGACGAGCGCGTGACCGTCGCCGCAGGTGTGCCGACCGTGTGGATGGCCGTGGCGGACGCCCTGGCCGCCCGCGGCGGCGGCCTGCCGGACGTACGGCATCTGCTGTGCGGCGGGGCGCGGCCGGCGCGCGCGCTCATCGACCGCTACCGCACCGAGTTCGGCATCCCGCTGGTGCAGATCTGGGGCATGACGGAGACGTCACCGCTCGCCAGCTTCGCCTGGCCGAAGGAGCGCATGCGCGGCTGGGACGAGGAACGGCTCGCGGACGCCGTCCGCGGCATGGCGGGGCTGCCCCTGCCGGGGGTGCAGACGCAGATCCGCGACGCGGACGGGCGCCCGCTGCCCTGGGACGGCGCGTCGATGGGCGAACTGCTGGTGCGCGGGCCCTGGGTGGCCGACGCGTACCTCGGGGAGGAGGGCGGCGGGCAGTTCACCGAGGACGGCTGGTTCGTCACCGGCGACATCGCGACCGGCTCGCCCGACGGCTACTTCGTCATCACCGACCGCGCCAAGGACCTCGTGAAGTCGGGCGGGGAGTGGATCTCCTCGGTCGACATGGAGTCGGCGGTGATGGCGATGGACGCCGTCACCGAGGCGGCCGTGGTCGCGGTGCCGGACGAGAGGTGGTCGGAACGGCCGCTGGTGTGCGTGGTCCTGCGCGACGGCGCGTCGGTGACTCTGGACGAGGTGCGTGCGCACCTGGAGCGGAGCGGCTTCGCGCGCTGGCAACTGCCGGACCGGATCGAACTCGTGGACGCGGTGCCGCGCACCGGCACCGGCAAGTTCGACAAGAAGGCGCTGCGCGCCCGCTTCGCGTCCTGAGCCCCGGCCGGGCGCGGCGCGCGGTCCCCCTGCTGCTACGGCGCCTCGTGCCGCGGGTCCGCCGCCTCGGGGCGTTCCGCCAGCCGGATGCCCGGCCAGCGGTTCGCCGCGGCCAGCTCCCGGGTGACCTCGACGATGCCCTGGCGGACTGCCGCGACGCTGTCCCGCGGCTCGTAGCGGTCCGTGGCGGTGAGTACGGCGACGTGCCGGCGGAGCGCCGGGGCGACGATGCGGCGCACCCCGAGCCGGCGCGGGTCGTGGCCGGCGACCACCGAGCGCGGCAGGATCGTGCACGCCTCGCCGCTCTCCGCGATGCGGATGAGCGTGCCGAGCGACTCCACGTCGCCGACGTTCACGGGCACCATTCCGTACGCGGCGAACGCCCGGTCCACCAGGATCCGCAGGTTGCTGCGCGCGCCCGGCGTCACCAGCGGCACGTCCCGCAGGTCGGTCAGGGGCACGTCGGCGGGCGTCGCGGGGGCGGGATCCGGCTGGCCGATCAGATACAGACTCTCCGAGTACAGCGGCAGCTCCGCCGGGCGCGGCGCGGCGTCCTCGCGGAAGACGGCGGCCAGGTCCAGCCGTCCGGCGAGCAGCAGTTCGTGCACGTAGCCGCTCATGGACTCGAACATCTGCAGGTGGATGCCGGGGTAGTGGGCCCGTACCCAGGTGAACAGGGCGGGCGCGAGCGGCGCGGCCACCGTGGTCGGCAGCCCGATCGCGACCGGGCCGTGCACCGGCGGCCGGCTGACGGCGATGTCCTGCGCGAGCCGGTCGAACTGGCGCACCAACTGCTGGGCGTCCCGGTACAGCGCCCGGCCCGCGGACGTGGGCCGCACCCCGCGCGGGCCGCGGTCCAGGAGCCTGACCCCGAGATGGGCTTCGAGCTGCGCCATGCGCTGGCTGATCGCGGGCTGGGAGACGTGCAGCGCCCGGGTGGCCCGGGACAGGCTGCCGGCGTCGACGACGGCGATGAAGTCACGCAGTTGAGCGATGTCCACGGGCTTCTCCGCACCGCCTTCCCACAGTTGCCTCGCCGACGGGACGTGTCCCGCCCGGCGCCTACGCGGAGGTGTGCCGCCCGGCCTGCGCGGCGATGCGGCGGGCGCGTTCGACGACCGGCCGGTCGATCATCTCACCGGCCACCGCCGCCGCGCCGTCGTGACCCGCGGCCAGCACCCGCCGGGCCCAGGCCAGCTCGTCCTCGTCGGGTGCGTAGGCGGCGTGCACCTGCTCCACCTGCGCCGGGTGGATGCACAGCTTGCCGCCGAAGCCCCAGTCCCGGCCGCGGCCGGCGGCGCGGGCCACGGCCGGCGCGTCGCGTACCGCCGTGGTGACGCCGTCGACGGGCGCGGGCAGCCCGTGCGCGGCCGACCAGCGGACCAGGTCGGCCCGCGCGGAGTCGAGCGCCAGGTCGTCGCGTACGCCCAGATCGAGAGCGAGGTCGACGCTGCCGAAGAGCAGCCGCAGGCAGTCGGGCTCCGCCGCGATGCCGTCGAGGCCGACGAGCCCGCGCGCCGACTCGATCAGGGGGAGTACGGGGGCGCCGCTCGCCCGCGCGGCCTGCCGTACCTGTGCCGCGGACTCCGCCTTGGGCAGCACGACGGCCGCGGGGGACAGCGCCCGGCAGACGGCGAGGTCGTCGGCGAACTCGGCGGTCAGCGGGCCGTTGACCCGCACCGCCACCGGCACGGCGGCGTCCCGCGGCCAGCCGGCGGACAGGCTGTCCCGGGCGGCCGCCTTGCCGGCCGCGGCCACGGCGTCCTCCAGGTCGACGATCACGGCGTCGGCCCCGCTGCCGACGGCCTTCGCGAACCGGTCGGGCCGGGTGGCGGGCACGAACAGCCAGCTCACCGCGGCGCTGAGCGCCACCGCGTGCCCGGTCATACGGTGCCGCCCGCAGCCAGCTCGTCGATCTCGTCGTCCGCGAGACCCACCTCGGCGAGGATGTCCCGGGTGTGCTCGCCGAGCCCGGGCACGGGATCCATCCGCGGGGCGTCGTCGACCGGGCCCGGCGGGGCCAGCGCCGGTATCGGACCCGCCGGGGTCTGCACCTCGTGCCAGCGGTTGCGGGCCGCCAACTGCGGGTGGTGCCACACGTCGGCGAGCGAGTTGACCCGGGCGTGCGCCACCGGGACCGCAGTCAGCAGCTCGACGGCCTCGGCGCCGGTCAGCTCGGCGAAGCGCGCCGCGATGAGCGCGCCGAGGGCCTCGCGGTGCGCGTTACGGGCCGCGTTGCCCGCGTAGTCCGGGTGCTCCGCCAGCCCGGGCCGCCGCAGGAAGCGCTCGCAGAACGCCGCCCACTCGCGCTCGTTCTGGACGCACATCATGACGACCTTGCCGTCCCCGGCGGTGAAGGGGCCGTACGGATAGATCGTGGCGTGCGCCGCGCCCGCCCGCGGCGGCGGCTCGGCGCCGTCGTAGGCGTAGTAGAGCGGGAAGCCCAGCCACTCCACCGTGGCCTCCAGCATCGACACCTCGACGTGCGCCCCGTCGCCGGTCCTGCCGCGCTCGATCAGGGCGGCGAGGACCGAGCTGTACGCGTACATCCCCGCCGCGATGTCGGACACCGAGATGCCCACCTTCGCCATCTCCGCGGCCGTCCCGGTCACCGACAGCAGCCCGGACTCGCTCTGCACCATCAGGTCGTACGCCTTCGCGGCGGCGTACGGGCCCGGGGCGCCGTACCCGGAGATGTCGCAGACGATCATCCGGGGGTGCGCGGCGTGCAGCTCCGCCCAGCCGAGCCCGGCGCGCCCGGCCGCGCCGGGTGCCAGGTTCTGCACGAAGACGTCGGCGCGCGCGAGCAGCCGGCGCAGCACGTCGCTGCCGCGCGGGTCCTTGATGTCGAGGGTGAGCGACTCCTTGTTGCGGTTGGCCCACACGAAGTGCGAGCTGAGCCCGCGCACGCGGCTGTCGTACGCGCGGGCGAAGTCACCGCTGCCGGGCCGCTCCACCTTGATCACGCGGGCGCCGAGGTCGGCGAGCTGGCGGGTGGCGTACGGCGCGGCGACGGCCTGTTCGAGCGAGACGACGGTGATTCCGCGGAGGGGTTGCATGCGCTTCTTTCTCTCGGGCTTGCTCTCTGGGGACCGCCGGCGGACCTCAGACCACGAAGCTCACGGCGATGACGAGGGCGAGCGAGACGACGGAGGCCAGCGCGGTGACGAAGGTGAGCGCCTTGAGCGCGCCCCGGGTGGTCACCCCGAGCAGCGGCTGGAACATCCAGAAGAAGTTGCTGTTCACCTGGAGGGCGAAGAGCGATCCCGAGCCGATCGCCAGCGCCAGCACGGCCGGCGGTACGGCGAGTTCCCCCATGATCGGGGCGATGATCCCGGCCGCGGCGATGGCGGCGACGCCGATCGACCCGATGGCCAGGTGCAGGAGCGCCGCGACCAGCCAGACCAGCAGGATCGTCACGACGGTGGACATGCCCGCGTCGGCGGAGAAGATGTCGGCGAGCACGTCGTCGAGCCCGGTCTCGCCGATCACCGCGCCGAGCGAGCCGCCGACCCCGGTGACGAGCAGGATCTGCCCCGTGCTGTGGAAGCCCTCGGTCATCGCCTCGCCCACCCGCTCGTCGGTGAGCACCCACTTCGCCAGGGCGTACGCGCCGACCAGGCCGGCGAACAGGGCGAACGCGGGGTCGCCGAGGAAGGTGAGCAGATCGGACTTCACTCCGGCGGCGTCGCTGATCGCGCCGGTCGCGATGAGCAGCAGCGGGAAGGCGATCGGCAGCAGCGCGAGGTACAGCGGCGGCATCGGCCGGCGGGCTCCGGGCACGTCGGCCTCGGGGGCGTCCGCCGCCACGGACGTGGCCGCGGCCGGTGCCTCGGCGGTCGTGGCCGCACCGGAGCCGCCTGCCGGGCGGCGGCCGGAGCCGGGCGCGGCGTTCCCGCGGGATCCGCGCGGGGGTACGGACTTCGCGCCGCCCGCGCCGGTGGCCGGGGCGTCGCGGTCGTCCCGCTCGTCCTGGTCGCCCTGCGCGTTCTCGGCGTCGGGCACCTCGTCGGTGTCCGCGTTCCAGAGGCCGTGGCGCAGCAGCCGGCCGTAGAGGAACGTGGTGAGCAGCGCGGCGAGCGGGCCGAGGACGAACCCGTACACCAGCATCGTGCTGAGCGGTACGTGCAGCAGCCCGGCGATCGCCAGGGTGCCGAGGCCGGGCACGACGAACACGTAGCCGACGAGGATGCCCGCGCTCAGCGCGCCGCTCATCATCGGCAGCCCGTAGCGCCCCATGCGCGGCGCCGCGGACTTGGCCAGCGGGGCGGCGAGGACGAGCTGGACGTCCACGTAAATGGACGGGAAGACCGCGCTCAGGGCCCCGGCGAGAGCATAGGGGAGCTTTCCAGGACCGAGGGCGCGCAGCAGTTTCTCGACCAGTTTCTGCAGCGATCCCATGGAGTTCAGCAGCGAACCGAGAAGTACGCCGAAGCCGATCAGCAGACCGACTTCCGCCATGATGTCGCCGAATCCGCCCACGATCGCGTGGATGGTGCCTTCGAAGCCGAGGCCGGACGCGATACCGAGATAGAGGGAGCCGATGACCAAGGCGATCACCGGTTCCACCTTCGGTACCAGAATGAGCAGGATGACCACGAGGATGGCTATCGCTGTATGCAGTGCTGTCAAGGGAGTTCCTCTCACCACGGTGTGAGTGCATGAGATGGAAACACGGTGGTCACGGGGGCGGAAGGCGGAGATCCGCGATAGGGGTATCAGCCGCGGTTATGGCTTCTGGGGCCCGTCGCGAAGCAATTGCGGCCGCGATATCCGGATCGGGTCACGGGGCCGTATGTCCCGCCATCGCCGGAAATCGTGGGGGGGGATCCGAGGCCCGTCAGTGATGGCCGGAACCGGGGTCGCCGTAGCGCACGACCTTCGTGGGGACGACGATACGCAGCGGCGCGGCATCGTCCGGATCGGCATCCGGCTCGTTCATGCGGCGCAGCAGCAGTTCCGCCGCCCGCCGGCCGAGTTCGCGCGGGTCGTACGCCACGATCAGCGGCACGCCGAGTACGTCGGCCAGCTCGAAGTCGTCGAAACCCGCCAGGCTGACGGGGCGCCCGAGCCGGCTCGCGGCGCGGAAGGCGCCGAGGGTGTTGCGGCTGTTGGCGCAGAAGAGCGCCGTCGGTGGCCGGGGGAGTTCGAGCAGTTCCCGGGCGGCGGCCTCGGCGGCCGGGATGGTGCGCTGCCGCAGCCGCACGTACCGCTCGTCCAGCGCGACGCCCGCCTCCTCCAGCGCGACGCAGAAGCCGCGGAACCGCTCGGAGCTGGTCCAGACGGACGGGGGCAGGCCGAGGAAGCCGAGCCGGGTGTGGCCGGCCGCCAGGAGACCGGCCGTCGCCTCGCGCGCGCCGCCGAAGTCGTCCACCAGGACGCAGTCCAGCGGCACGCCGGACGGGGGGCGGGCCCCCAGGACGATGGGCACCGAGCCCGGCTGCGCGGCGAGGTGGGAGTGGTCGTTGCCGGCCGGCACGACGATCATGCCGTCGACGCGGCGGGCGGTGAGTTCTTCCACGAGCCGCCGTTCGCGTTCGACGTCCTCGTCGGTGTTGGTGAGGACGACCTTCAGGCCGTGCCGGCTGACGCCCGACTCCACGCCCAGGGCGAACTGGGAGTAGAAGGGGTTCGCGAGGTTCGTGACCACGAGGCCGATCAGCCCGCTGGTCCGCCCCAGCCGGAGGTTGCGGGCGACCTCGTTGCGCCGGTAGCCGAGGGAGTCGACGGCGGCGAGCACGCGCTCCCGGGTCGCCTTGCTCACCCCGGGGTCGTCGTGCAGCACGCGGGATACGGTCATGGGACTCACCGAGGCGTGCTCGGCGACGTCCCGCATCGTCGGAGGGCGGCGCGATGGGGAATCCTCGGTCACCGTCTTCTCCCCCGCTGTGTCACGTCGAGGCGCCCCCGCGCCGGGCCCGCTGCACGACGGCGGACGAGGAGATTCCGCGATCCCTGCCGTCGACCTGCCGAGCAGCACCACGCTAGCACCGAAGGCCATGGCCTGAGGCCGGAGAGCGACGCCGGGGGCACGGAACGTGTGGGGAAGCGTATCGATCTGAGTTCGGCAGGGCGATGGTAACGCTATCTTCGCGGTGAGCGCGATGCCGGTGCAGCGTAAAGCCCGCGCGATGACGGGGGGTTCGTCGGGCGCGGTGCATCGATCTTCTTGCGTACCAGCTCAGGAGGGTGCGACCCAACCCGGGGGAACGCACCCCCTTGACGTGGCCGCATCCGGCCCTTACGTTCCAACCGCACTGCCGCATGGTAACGATAACTCACCCAGAAGTTCCGTCACTTGAAGGACCGGCGCACCGGGCCCCTCGGCCCCACAGAACGTGTTTGCAGTCCGCTCTCCAGTGATGCGC
Source organism: Streptomyces sp. CMB-StM0423 (assembly GCF_002847285.1). NCBI lineage: Bacteria > Bacillati > Actinomycetota > Actinomycetes > Kitasatosporales > Streptomycetaceae > Streptomyces > Streptomyces sp. CMB-StM0423. The sequence continues at coordinate 7,612,702 of NZ_CP025407.1, forward strand.
CGTGCCGGGTCGCGAGCCGGCCGGCCGGACTGCCAGGGGTGGCGGCGCACCGGCACCAACCCGGCATCGACAACACAGGCGCACGGCACCGGACGGTTCCGTGCGCCGCCTCAAAGACAAGGCAGAGACATGTCGCAGCCCGATCCGTCCACTCCGGCCCCGTCCCGCCGCCGCTTCCTGGCCTCCACCAGCGGGCTGCTCGCCGTGAGCACCCTGGGCGCAGGCGCCCGCGGAGGCACCGCCGCCGCGGCGGTGCCGGGGGATGCGCCCGCGGCCGGGCCCGCCCGCGACTACGTACGCCTCGTCGACCCGTGGGTGGAGGCCGACGTCGGCCGGTTCTTCTTCTTCCAGTCGGCGAGCAACCCCTTCGGCCTGGTCAAGCTGCGCCCGGACACCAGCACCCACTCGGTCTGGGGCACCGGCTACCGCAGGAGCGAGTCCCACGTGAAGGGCTTCAGCCACCTGCACTGCTGGCAGATCGCCGGGGTGCAGGTGATGCCCACGTCGGGGGAGGGGGTGCCGAAGCTGGAGGGTGACACCGGCTGGCAGTCGTACGTGAATCACGATGCCGGCGAGGTGGCGGAACCCGGCTATCACAGGCTGCACTTGGACCGGTACGGCATCACGGCCGAGCTGACCTGCACCGATCGGGTCGGTCTGCACCGCTACACGTACGAAGAACCGGGCCCGGGCGAGATCCTCGTCAACCTCGGCGGCGTGCTCGGCGAGGCCGAGATGCAGGACGCCCACGTCACCAGGGTGAGCGACCGGGTCATCGAGGGATACGTGGCGCAGGTCGGCGCGATCACCAACGGCTACTACTACGGCCAGAGCGACAACAAGCACACGAAGCTCTACTTCAGCATCCGGTTCGACCGGGCCTTCGATTCCATGCACGGCTGGGCGAATGGCGAGCTTGCCGACGGCGGCGCCGCGGTCGACGAGGTCGAGGGCGGTGGCGCGGGCTTCTATGTCCGTTACGGCCGTCTCGACGCCGGGGAGCGGGTGCAGGTGAAGGTCGCGCTGTCGTTCACGGGGGTGGCCGGGGCGCGGAAGAACCTGGAGGCCGAACTGCCGGGGTGGGACTTCGATGCGGTGAAGGCGGCGTCGCAGGAGCACTGGAACCGGCTGCTGGGCCGTATCGACGCCGAAGGAGGCACCGAGCGGCAGCAGGTGAAGTTCTATACCGACCTGTTCCATGTGCTGTGCGGCCGCAGCGTGATCAGCGACGCCGACGGCACATACCTCGACGACACCTGGAGCCGCGGGCGGATCGGCCGGCTGCCGCTCGACGGGTCGGGCCGGCCGCGGTTCGCGATGTACAACTACGACGCCTTGTGGCTGACGCAGTGGAACCTCAACACCGTGCTGGGGCTGGCTTATCCGGAGATCTACTCCAGCATCGTGAAGTCGCAGCTCCAGATGTACCAGGACGGGGGGCTGCTGCCCCGAGGCCCGGTGGCGGGCAACTACTCGTTCGTCATGACCAGCTCCCCGGCCACCTCGTTCATCAGCGGCGCGTGGAACAAGGGGATCCGGGACTTCGACATCGACCTCGCGTACGAGGCCATGCTCGACGCCCACTCCCTCGGCGGGCTCTTCGACAAGGCCCCGTACGAATACGCCACCTGGGGCGAGAACCACGGCGGCGGCCGCGCCTACCTCGACATCGGGTACGTACCCCACGACCTGCACGCCGGATGGCGCAGCCGCGGCGCAGGGGAAACCGTCGAGTACGCGTACCAGGACTGGACGCTGGGTCAGTTGGCGCGGCGCCTGGGCAAGTCGGGTCTCAATGTGGCGCAGTTCGCCGAGGTGTCGGTGTCGTCAGAGGTGAACGACTCGACGCTGGCGGGCGTCCGGGCGGTCGACGGGAGGCCGCCGCGGTCCAGTGTGACCGGGCCGGGGCACGCCGGGTGGGCGTCGACGCAGCGGAAGCCGTGGATCAGGCTGGACTGGACGGAGGAGAAGCGCGTCCACAGGGTGGTGCTCAGCGACCGCACCGAAGGTGACTCGCAGGTGAACTCCGGCGTGCTGTCGTTCAGCGACGGGTCGTCGGTCAAGGTGAACGGCATTCCTGCCGGGGGCCGGAAGAAAGTGGTGGAGTTCCGGCCCAGGCGGACGGACTGGGTGAGGTTCGAGGCCACCGGCGGCACCGGCGAGAACGTGGGGCTCGACGAGTTCGAGGTGTGGGACGACACCGATGCCGGCGCCTTCCTGATCGAAAGATCCGGGAGCTGGCGCAACCTCTTCGACCGGTCCACCGGATTCATCCGGCCCAGGGACGCGAACGGCCGCTGGAAGGACCCCTTCGACCCGCTGTCCCCTGACGACTTCGTCGAGGCCAGCTCCTGGCAGGCCACCTGGTACGCCTCGTACGACGTCCTCGGGCTGGCCAACAGGCTGGGCGGCAGGACCGCCTACGCCGACAAGCTCAACGGCGCCTTCGAGCGGTCCGAGGAGGCAGAGTTCACGGGGGCGGGGCAGAACGGCGACGAGGACGCGTACGTCAACTACGGCAACCAGCCCGGCCTGCAGATGGCGCACCTCTTCAACTACGTGGGGCATCCCTGGCTGAGCCAGTACTGGGTGCGCAAGGTCAAGGAGATCACGTACGGCGGCACGACCACGACGAAGGGATACGGGGGGCACGACGAGGATCAGGGCCAGATGGGGTCGATCAGTGCGCTGATGGCCATGGGGTTGTTCGAGGTGACGGGGGCGAGTCTGTCCCGGCCGGTGTACGACATCACCTCACCGGTGTTCGACGCGGTGACCATTCAGTTGCACCCGGACTACTACGCGGGCGGACGGTTCCGGATCGTCACCCACGACAATTCCGCCGAGCACGTGTACATCCAGCGCGCTGCTCTCAACGGGCAGCGGCAGGACAACGCCTGGTTCCACCACGACCGGCTCACCGAGGGCGGCACGCTGGAGTTGTGGATGGGGCCGGAGCCCAACAAGGACTGGGGCGTAGCGGAACTGCCGCCGTCGAAGTCGCCGGAAGCGCCCGCGGTGCTCTACACGACGCGCGACACCGTACGGGTCGACGCGGGGGAGAGCGGCATCGTCACGCTGGCCGCCCGCAACCTCACCCGGCGGCAGGCCAAAGCCACCTGGCGCGCCCAGACCCCCGCCGGCATCGCCCTCCAGCCCGCGAGCGGAACCCTCAGCGCACCCGCCGACGGCACCGGCGAACACGACCTCACTTTGCGAGTCGCCGACGGCACCGCGCCGGGACTGCATCGCGTCGTGATCACCGGAAAGGCCGCCGACGGCACCGGACTACCCGACGCCATCACGTACATCCACGTCGCACCCGCGCTCTCGATCGAGACCGAGCCGGCGGAGCTGCACTTGCTGGAATCCGCCCCCGTCACCTTCCAGGTACGGCTGACCGGCAACGATGACCAGGACCTCGGGGCCGATGTCTCCCTGCGGACCCCCGAGGGCTGGCGCGTCGAGCCGGAGACCCGCACCGTGCAGGTCGCCGCGGGCGCGAGCGCCACCACCACCTTCACCGTCACCCCGCCCCAGGGCGTCGCCGGACCGCAGACCCTGACGCTGCTCGCCGAGGGCGGATGGGGCAGCGCCGAGCACCAGCCCTCCGCCACCGTCCACCGGGCCGTCGCCCGTCTCGGCGACGCCGACCTGGCCACGCGGGAGTTCGCGCTGTCACCGAACCGCTACGGCGACTACCCCGCCGCCTTCCCCGACGACGTCGACTTCACCCTCGGCAGCAGCGACCCCGCCACCGCCTGGAGCTACATCCACCCCGGCCCCAGCGACGCCTGGGCCGGCGCCAAGCCCCACACCTTCACCCTCCGCTTCGACCTGGACGAGCCGCCCGCCACCGACCTGGCCCTCACCGCCTGGCTCGTCGACACCCAGCAGTCCGGACCGTCCATACGGGTCACCCTCAACGACGGACCGGCCACCACCGTCAATCTGCCGGGCGGCGGCGGTGACGGCTTCCACTGGGGCGACGGCACCGGCGGAGCCATCCGCCCCGCCACCCTCGACGTCACCCTCCCCGCCGCCCGGCTCCGCGCCGGCCGGAACACCGTCACGCTCACCAACTCAGCCGGCTCCTGGATCGTCTACGACGCCCTCGCCATCCGCGAGACGTCGTAGCCGCGGTCCACCGTGCACGACCGCGCATCGAGCTCGTCAACCGTGTCCAAACGAATCGACAGGGGATTGCCCATGCCTGCACGGAAAGCCATCGGTGGAATGTCTCGCCGCCGCCTCCTCCTGTCCACCGGCGGCGTGCTCGGCGCCGGTGTGGTGGGCGCGTACGGCCCGGGGAGCGCCTGGGCGGCGACGCCGGGGGCAGGGGAAGCCGCGGGGGAGGCGGGCCGGGACTACGTGAAGCTCGTGAACCCCTGGGTGGAGGCGGACCGGGGCCGGTTCTTCTTCTTCCAGTCGGCCAGCAACCCCTTCGGCCTGGTCAAGCTGCGCCCGGACACCAGCACCCACGCGACGTGGGGGACGGGCTACATGCGCAAGGAGAACCAGGTCAAGGGCTTCAGCCACCTGCACTGCTGGCAGATCTCCGGGGTGCAGGTGATGCCCACGACCGGAGAGGGGGTGCCGAAGCTGGAGGGTGACACAGGCTGGCAGTCGTACGTGAATCACGATGTCGGTGAGCTGGCCGAACCCGGCTACCACAGGCTCCACTTGGACCGGTACGGCATCACGGCCGAGCTGACCTGCACCGATCGGGTCGGTCTGCACCGGTACACGTACGACGAGGCCGGCGGGAGCGAGATCGTCGTCAACCTCGGCGGGACGCTGGGCGAGGCGATCATGAAAAACGCCCGCATCACCAGGCGCAGCGACCGCGAGGTGGAAGGCTACGTATTCCAGCGCGGCACCAGTTATCCCGACCACAACAACCAGCTCTTCTTCAGCATCCGGTTCGACCGGGCCTTCGATTCCATGCACGGCTGGGCGGACGGCGAGCTTGCCGACGGCGGCGCCGCGGTCGACGAGGTCGAGGGCGGTGGCGCGGGCTTCTATGTCCGTTACGGCCGTCTCGACGCCGGGGAGCGGGTGCAGGTGAAGGTCGCGCTGTCCTTCACGGGGGTGGCCGGGGCGCGGAAGAACCTGGAGGCCGAACTGCCGGGGTGGGACTTCGATGCGGTGAAGGCGGCGTCGCAGGAGCACTGGAACCGGCTGCTGGGCCGTATCGACGCCGAAGGAGGCAGCGACCAGCAGCAGGTGAAGTTCTACACCGACCTGTTCCATGTGCTGTGCGGCCGCAGCGTGATCAGCGACGCCGACGGCACGTACCTCGACAACACCTGGCAGCACCGCAAGGTCCAGAAGATCCCGTCGGACGCCCGCGGTCTGCCGCAGTACGCGATGTACAACTACGACGCGCTGTGGCTGACGCAGTGGAACCTCAACACCGTGCTGGGGCTGGCCTATCCGGAGATCTACTCCAGCATCGTGAAGTCGCAGCTCCGGATGTACCAGGACGGTGGGCTGCTGCCGCGAGGCCCGGTGGCCGGCGACTACTCGTGGGTGATGACGGGATCGCCCGTCACCTCGTTCATCAGCGGCGCGTGGAACAAGGGGATCCGGGACTTCGACATCGACCTCGCGTACGAGGCCATGCTCGACGCCCACTCGCTCGGCGGCCTCTTCGAGGCCGGCTCGTTCGAGTACGGGCGCTGGGGGAGCTGCGGCGGCGCCCGCTACTACTTCGACCTCGGGTACGTACCGAACGAGATCTGCGGCGGACCGCTGGAGGGTGGTGCGGGGCAGACGCTGGAGTACGCGTTCCAGGACTGGACTCTGGGTCAGTTGGCACGGCGGCTGGGGAAGTCCGGCCTGAACGTCGCGCAGTTCGCCGAGGTGTCGGTGTCGTCGGAGGTGAACGAATCGACGCAGGCGGGCGTGCGGGCGGTGGACGGCCGCCCGCCGCGGTCCAGCGTGACCGAGCCGGTGAACGTGGAGTGGGCGTCCAGAGAGCAGAAGCCGTGGATCAAGCTGAGCTGGGCGGAGAAGAAGCGCGTGCACAAGGTGGTCCTCAGCGACCGCACCATGGGTGACTCACGGGTGAACTCCGGTGTGCTCTCGTTCAGCGACGGGTCGTCGGTCAAGGTGAACGGCGTTCCCGGTGACGGCCGGAACAAGGTGATCGAGTTCCGGCCCAAGCAGGTGAGCTGGGTGAGGTTCGAGGCGACCGGCGGCACCGGCGAGAACGTGGGGCTGGGCGAGTTCGAGGTGTGGGACGACACCGACATGGGCGCCTTCCTCATCGAAAGGTCGGGGAGCTGGCGCAACCTCTTCGACCGCTCCACCGGATTCATCCGGCCGCGCGCCATGAACGGCCGCTGGCAGGATCCGTTCGACCCGCTGTCGCACGAGGACTTCGTCGAGGCGAATTCGTGGCAGGCGACCTGGTTCACCTCTCACGACGTGATCGCTCTGGCCAACAGGCTCGGCGGCCGGAAGGCGTACGCCGACAAGCTCAACTACGCCTTCGAGCAGTCCGCCGACGCGAACTTCATCGCCGAGTACGGCAAAGGCCACGTCAGCTACGGCAACCAGCCCGGGCTGCAGGTGGCGCACCTCTTCAACTACGTGGGACATCCCTGGCTGACCCAGTACTGGGTACGGCAGGTGAAGGAGAAGACCTACGGCGCGATCACGACCACCGACGGCTACGGCCACTTCGACGAGGACCAGGGCCAGATGGGCTCGATGAGTGCGCTGATGGCGATGGGGCTGTTCGAGGTGACGGGGGCGAGTCTGTCCCGGCCGGTGTACGACATCACCTCGCCGGTGTTCGACGCGGTCACGATTCAACTGCACCCGGACTACTACGCGGGCGGACGGTTCCGGATCGTCACCCACGACAATTCCGCCGAGCACATGTACATCCAGCGGGCGGTCCTGAACGGGCAGCGGCAGGACAATGCGTGGTTCCACCACGACCGGCTCGCCGAGGGCGGCACGCTGGAGTTGTGGATGGGTCCGGAGCCCAACAAGAAGTGGGGCGTAGCGGAACTGCCGCCGTCGAAGTCGCCCGAGGCGCCCGCGGTGCTGTACGCCACGCGCGACACCGTACGCCTCGACGCGGGCGAAAGCGGCACCCTCACGCTGGCCGCACGCAACCTCACGAACCGGCCGGTCAAAGCCGCCTGGCGCGCCCAGGCCCCGAGCGGCATCACCCTCCAGCCCGCGAGCGGAAGCCTCACGGCGCCCGCCGGCGACACGGCCGAGGGCGACCTCACCCTCCGCGTGGGCCCCGACGCGGCGCCGGGCCTGCATCGCGTCGTGATCACCGGAAAGGCCGCCGACGGCACCGAACTACCCGACGCCATCACGTACGTCCACATCGCACCCGTACTCGCGATCGAGGCCGTCCCGGACCGGCTGATCCTGCTGCAGGACACCCCGTCGACCGTCCGGGTGCAGGTGAACAGCAATGACGTCGACCGGGCACACGCCGTCGACGTCGGCCTGAAGGCGCCGGACGGCTGGACCGTCGAGCCCGCGAAACGATCGCTCGACGTCGCGGCCGGCGACAAGGCCACGACCACGTTCACCGTCACCCCGCCGGCGGACGCAGCCGGGGAGCAGTCCCTGACGCTCACCGCCGCATGGGAGGAAGGCGGCGTCGACCGCGAACTGTCCGCGACGGTGAGCCGCAAGGTGGCCCTGGTCGGCACCATCGACCTGGCGACGGGGGAGTTCGCGCTGTCCCCGGCCCGCTTCGGCGACTACCCCAAGACGTTCCCCGACGACGTCGACTTCACGATCGGCAGCAGCGACCCCGCCACCGCGTGGAGCTACATCCACCCCGGCCCCAGCGACGGCTGGGCGGGCGCCAAGCCGCACACCTTCACCCTGCGCTTCGACCTCGACGAGGCCCCCGCCGCCGATCTGGCACTCACCGCCTGGCTCATCGACACCCACGAATCCGGACCGCCGACCCTGCAGCTCTCCCTCAACGATGGTCCGGCCACGAACGTCACCGTTCCCAAGGGCGGCGGGCAGGGCTACCACTGGGGCGACGGAAAGGACGGGGCGATCCGCCCGAGCACCCTCGATGTCACGCTCCCGGCCGCCCGGCTGCGTACCGGCCGGAACACCCTGACGCTCACCAACGCCACCGGTTCCTGGCTGGTCTACGACGCCATCGCCATCCGGGAACGCCCGTAGAGGACGGGACGCCGACCGGAGCCCGGGGCCGCCACCGCCCCGGGCTCCGGTCCTCGCGCGGAGAAGGCGGCTGTTCGCACGTGCTGTTCGACGGCTGACACCCGCCGGAGGCAATCACGCCGAGCCGGGCAACCTCCCCTCGGCGTGGCGCGCGAGCGGAGGCACGGAGTCCGCCAGGGTAGGCGGATGCGCTGGAACGTGATCGGGAGCGCCGCCGCGATGGCGGTTCTCACCTCAGGCTGTATGTCGGTGTCGGGCTCGCCGGATCCGGACGCGCAGCGAGAGCGGGCACAGCCCGCCCACGCGGCGCACACCCCGGACGACGAGCCCGCCCCGGACGCGACCACGCCGACGAGGAAGTCCGCGTCGAGACAGGACGGCTCCGGGACACCGAAGGCCCCCGAGGGCGAACAGAAGCCACCGCCGACGCGGCAGGCAGCCCCGCCCCGACCGGCACCTGCCGCCGAGGCAGGGCCTGCCCAAGCACCACGCGCCGCGGTTCCCCGCCCGCATCCGAAGCCGAAGTCGACGGCGGGCTCCCGGACCTCGCTGCCGCGCCCCCGTACGGCGCACGGCCTCCCGAAGGACTCGGCTCCGCCGAGCGTCGACATGGCGGCACAGTGCCGATCGGCACGCGGTCAGGTCGACCCGGCGGTCGTGGAACTGTGCGAGTGGAGCTACGGGCACTGAACCCCCGAGTGCCGGCGCGGGGTTTCGGTGCCGCGGCGACAGCGTGCCTCCCTGCCTCTTCACCTGATGTCGACCTGCTGCGCAGCGGGCTGTTACGGGAACCCACGCCGAGCACCGCCGACTTCATCCACCGGACCTTTCAGGACTACCTCGGCGCGAAGGCGGCCGTCGAGTCCTCGGGCGTACAAGGACGCGCCTCAACCCGGCGTCCGGCAGGAGGCCGTCAACGCGTGGCCGCGGTTCGGCACGGTCGAGTCCGCCGAATCGATCCTGGCCGAGTGCCGCACGGACGAGATCGAGATCCCGGTGACGAACGCGGAACAGATGGCGTGCCTGCGCCGGCTCCCCGAGGCACCCAACCTGTCGCTCCCCAGGCGTCGCTGATCCACGAGCTCTCCGCCGTACTCCACCGGGAATCCGTTGGGTCCCTCGCGCTGGGCACGGCCGACCACCGCACGTCGGAGCTGCCCGCCTTCGGCGGTCTGACCGGGCTGCGGCGTCTGCACGTACGCAATCCGACCTCCACGCTGTCCCTGCGACCACTCGCCCACAGCGGCGTCCGGGAACTCGTGCTCGACAGCGTGCCGATCGGCCTGGACCTCGCCGGGCTCCAGGCCGTACCGCTCCTGACCACGCTGAGCCTCGACTTCACCGACCGCGTCGCCCTCCCGGAGGTGGCGCTGCCCTCGATCACGTCCCTGCGGCTCAAGGGAGTGGCGGACACGCCGAGCCTGACCGACTTCGCCACCCTCTTCCCCGCCCTCACCAGCCTGCACCTGAACCTGCATCGCAGGCCGCGCCGCGCGCCCCTCGCCGGTGCCGTCCCGCGCAGCCTGTCGGCCGCCGCCATCGAGGTCTGCGCCGACTGGGATCCGCGCGCGACCGTCGCCCTGGCGAACGAGATCCTCGCCCTCTGGGACCGCCCCCGATCCCGGAAACCATCGTCGACGGCGACCTCGGTCCCCTGCCGTAGCGATCGCGTTACCGCTGCCGCAGGTGGTTTTCGAGGGCGGCGATGCGGCGGCTGACCACGGGCTGGGACAGGCCGGCGGCCGCCGCGCCGACCGTGAAGCTCTCCCGCGTGCCGACGCTGACGAAGGCGCGGCAGGCTCCGACAAGGTCCATGACCGGATCGTATGCGGAAAGCGCATTAAACAGCACAGGAACGTATTGGACGGTATGAGCGCTGGTGGCGAGGATGACTCGGTATGCAGCGACTCACGAACCGATTGCTGGGCCTCACGGCGGCGACCCTCGTGGCGATGACGTCGGCGGCGTGCTCCGACGGCAGCCGTACGACGACCGCCCCGGACCACCGGGCCGCACCGTCCGCCCCCACCGCGGCGGCCGCGCAGCAGCGCGCGACGCGGGAGTTCAAAGAGCTGGAGCGCGCCCACGACGCCCGCCTCGGGGTGTACGCCGTGGACACGCGGACCGGCCGGGAAGTGGCGTACCGCGACGGGGAGCGGTTCGCGTTCGCGTCCACCGTCAAGGCGTTCCAGGCGGGGGCGGTGCTGCGGCAGCGGAAGCTGTCCGGCCTGAAGAAGGAGATCACGTACGACAGGAGCGACCTCGTCGCGAACTCGCCGATCACCGAGAAGCACGTGGACGACGGGATGACGCTGGGCGAGCTGTGCGACGCCGCCGTGCGCTACAGCGACAACGCCGCCGCCAACCTCCTCTTCGAGGAGCTCGGCGGACCGAAGGCGCTGCAGTCGTTCCTGCGGGAGAACACCGGTGACGACACCTCCCGGATGGAGCGGATCGAGCCCGCGCTCAGCGACTGGGAGCCGGATTCGGCACGGGACACCAGCACCCCGCGAGCGCTCGCCGGGAACCTGCGCGCCTTCGTGCTGGGGGACGTACTCGGCATGCCGGAGCGGGCGCGGCTGGCCGGGTGGCTCCGCAAGAACACCACCGGGGACGAGACGATCCGCGCCGGCGTGCCGAAGGACTGGGAGGTCGGCGACAAGACCGGCACCGCAGCCACCTTCGGCGGCCGCAACGACATCGCCGTCGTCTGGCGTCCGGACGCCGCGCCGCTGGTCATGGCGGTGCTCTCCAACGCCACCGACCGGGACGCCGAGCCCGACGACAAGCTGATCGCCAAGGCCGCCGCCGTGGTCTCGGACGCGATGGCGACGCCGTGAACCGGACGATCCGCCACGTCGCCGTCTGCTGCGGGCTTTTCCTGCTGGTGATACTCGCCCGGGTGACCTGGGTGTAGAACGTGCAGCGCGAGAGCCTGGCCGGAGGCGGTCTGCCGGGAAGCGCTCTGTCACCCGCGAGCGCCACCTTTCGCCCGCCGCTACTGGCAACGCCTCGACGGCGGGATAGAGTTCGGGTGTACGAATCTGCCCCGAGGAGGAGCGGATGCTGCGGGCGCTGGGACTGGGGCCGGCCGCGGAGGCCGTCTATATGGCGCTGATGGCTCAGCCGATGGCCTGTCCGCACGATCTCGCCCGGCAGACCGGAATTGCGGCGGCCGAGGTCGCACGTGTTCTGGCGGACCTGGAGAAGCGGGGTCTGGTATCGGTCGCCGACTGGCCAGACGGCGATGAATCCCGCCCGGCCGGGCGGTCGGACGTGGCCCTGTCGGTACGCTATCGGCTCGCTCCGCCCTCCGTGGCCCTGGCCCCGTTCCTGGTCGAGCAGCGCAATGCGCTGCATCAGGCCGAGAGCGCCTTCTCGATGCTCATCGAGCAGTACCGGAATACGGCCGTGAACTCCGCGGGCGGCGTCGTGGAGGTGGTCGCCGGTGTGGAGCAGGTGGCGCACCGGTTCCATCAACTGCAGTTCGGCGCCCAGCGGGAGTTGCTCGTATTCCTTGTCGGCGCGCCCGTCGCGGTGCCGCGTGAGGACGCCGATCTGGCGGAGAGTTCCGCGCTGGATCGCGGTGTCGACTTCCGGGTCGTCGCAGCCAGGGACTATCTGGACGGTCCCGGCGTGGTCAGGGATGTGCGGGGAGCCGTCAAGTCCGGCCTCGAACTGCGTCTGGCCGATTCGCTGCCGCTGAAAATGGTCGTCTCGGACCGGCAACGCGCCATGGTCCCCCTGGACATGGCGGATTCCGATGCGGAACCGAGCGCCATCGTGATTCACCGCAGCGGCCTGCTGACGGCGCTCGTCCATCTCTTCGAGGGGGAATGGGACCGGGCCCGGCCGGTGCTCCACACCCCCTCGGGTGTGCACGCGAAGCCGGCCGCGGAGGAGCAACCGACCGGAGGGGAACTCGAAGTCCTCGCCCTGCTGCTGGCGGGATTCTCCGACCGGCGGGTGGCCTCGCAACTCGGCCTGTCCATCCGCACGGTGGAACGGCGAACACGCCGTCTGATGGATCTGGCCGGAGCGGATTCACGACTGCAGCTCGGGTGGCACGCCGCCCGCGCCGGCTGGCTGTGCCTGCGTCACTCGGAGGGCGCGGCGAGTCCGCCTCCGACGGGTGGCTGATCGCCGTACGAGTTCCGCCGCCGGCTTGACGGCGGTGCCGGACGGACGGCCCGTGCACCTGCCCGGCCGAAGCCCCAACGCGCCGACGCAGCACATGAGATGGCCACGGTGACGGGGACCCGTCACGGGGGAGACCCGCCACGCGCGGAACCCCCACGCATTCCGCTCATCTGCCAGGCTGCAGCCCCGACATGGCATGTTCAGTGCGTCGAGTTGGGAGATTCATGCGCCCCACAACCCGCATAGCCTTGGGCGTGGCCACGGCCGCCGTCCTGGGCGTCACCGCGGTCACGCCATCAGGAGCGGCCGATACGCGGCCCGAGGGGACCTCGGGGGAGAGGCCCATTGCCGGCAGCGCAACCGCGGCAAAGGACGGCGGTCAGACGACGGTCACGCTCGTCACCGGCGACAAGGTGCTGGTGACCACGGACCCCTCGGGCCGCAAGTCGGCGGCGGTGCTGCCCCGCGAGGACGGTACGCAGCCGATGGCCCAGACCTACCAGGCGGGCAAGGACCTCTACGTCTACCCGGAGAGCGCTTCGCAGGCCATCGCCGAGGGCCGGGTCGACGAGCGGCTGTTCAACGTCACCGGGCTCATCCGCGACGGATATGACGACAAGAGCACCGCCACCCTGCCCCTCATCGCCACCTACCGGGACGGCGTGAACGTCGCCGACAGCACACCCGCAGCACCCCGCGGGGCCAAGCGGAGCTTGAGCCTCCCATCGGTGAACGGAGTGGCGCTCACGGCACGCAAGGACAGTGCCGCCGCCTTCTGGGAGGACCTCGGCAACCCCCGCTCACGTTCCGGTGCCACGGTGGCCAAGCTATGGCTGGACGGCAAGGTCGAAGCCACCCTGGACCGGTCCACCGCGCAGGTGAACGCGCCCCGGGCGTGGGAGGCCGGCTACGACGGCACGGGCACCAAGGTGGCCGTGCTGGACACGGGCGTGGACGCCGGGCATCCGGACCTGTCGGACCGGATCGTCGCGTCCGAGAACTTCACGGACTCCGCGTCCACCGACGACCGGGTGGGCCACGGCACCCACACCGCGTCCACGGTGGGCGGCTCCGGAGCGGCCGGCGACGGCAGCAAGAAGGGCGTGGCCCCCGGCGCGTCCCTGGCCATCGGCAAGGTCCTCAACGACCGGGGCTACGGCCTGGACTCCTGGATCATCGCGGGCATGGAGTGGGCCGTCGGCGAGCAGGCCGACGTCGTGTCCATGAGCCTGGGCAACCCCACGATCGGCGACTGCACCGACCCGGTGGCCGAGGCCACGAAGCGGCTCTCGCAGAACACCGGCACCCTATTCGTCGTTGCCGCCGGCAACACCGGCTCGAACAACGAGACGGTCTCCTCGCCCGGCTGCGTACCCGGCGTGCTGACCGTCGGCGCCGTCGACCGCGACGACACCACGGCGTGGTTCTCCAGCCGCGGTCCCGTGGCCGTCACCCACACCCTCAAGCCCGAGATCGCCGCGCCCGGCGTCGACATCTCCGCCGCAAGTGCGGGTGGCCGCGGCGTCTACGCGTACCGGACGATGTCCGGCACCTCCATGGCCACCCCGCACGTCGCGGGCGCCGCGGCCATCGTCCGCCAGGCCCACCCGGACTGGACCGCACAGCAGATCAAGGCCGCCCTGGTCGCCTCGGCCCGTACCGGCGGCAAGGTCGCCGGCGCCGACCAGACCGGCGGCGGGGTGCTCGACGTGGCCGGCGCGGTGGAGCAGAAGGTGCTGTCCGCACCCGCCGTCCAGGCCGGCAGCTACAACTGGCCGCAGGACGACTCGGACCGCAGCACCGTGCAGGTGCCCTTCACCAACACGGGCGACCGCGCGCTCACCCTGAACCTGAAGCTCAGCGGCGTGCACGGCAACGACGGCAGCGACGTCCGCTCCGGCATCGCCAAGCTGAAGGACGGCAAGGTGCGCGTCCCCGCGGGGGCCACCGTCGAGGTGCCGTTGGAGATCGATCCCACCGCCGGGCTGACGGACGCCCAGTACGGTGGCGTCACCGGCCGGATCACGGCCACCGGCGAGGACGTGCGGGTCTCCGTGCCCGTCACGCTCTACGTCGAGCCGGAGACGGTCACCCTCCGGGTCAAGGCCGTCGACCGCAACGGCAAGCCCGCGGCGGGCGCCTCCTCCCTGGACCTGGTCAGCCTCGACATCAACAAGGGCGAGCGCCGGACCAACTCGGGCGCGCCCGACCAGACGTACCGCGTACGCCCCGGCGACTACTCCCTGAGCAGCTTCGTGGACACGCGCGGCGCGAACGGCGAAACCGAGTCGATGAGTTTCCTCGCGCAGCCGCAGCTACGGATCACCCGGGACACCACCGTCGTCCTCGACGCCCGCGAGGGCCACCGGCTGAGCCTGCGCACCCCCCGGCCCTCGACGGTGAGCAACACCTCGTTCGGCTACGCCCGCACCTGGGACGACACCTGGCAGATCACCGGGTCGCTGCTGGCCGACGGCACGGTCGAGGAGTTCTACGCGGACGTCGACGGCAAGGCACAGGACGGCACCTTCGAGTTCCGGCCCACGTGGCGCGCGGCGGGCACGCAGGGCGACGAGTCGTACGTCTACAACCTCACCTTCCCGACCGGCGGCCCGCTGCACTCCGACCAGGTCTACCGGCCCCGGGACTCCGACCTGGCGCAGGTCGCCGAGACCTGGAAGGCGATGGGCAAGGAGGGCGACTACATCGACGCGATGTTCCTGCGCCCCTCCGGCAGCGACGGCAACTACGTATCCGTGAGCCCGTTCGGCCGGGTCACCGTCCCCGGCACCCGCACGGCCTACTACACGCCCGGCGACGACGCCTGGTACCACGGCGCGATGACCAGCTTCCCGTTCGCCGCGTTCATGGGCGACCAGGAGCGTACGTACCGGGCCGGACAGCGCAGGGCCGAGGAGTGGTACGGCGGCCCGCTGCGGCCGGCCGCGGCCCGCGACGCGGACGGCGAAGTGATGCTGGCCGCCGAGCGGCAGGGCGACCTGATCGGCTTCCAGACCGCGCTCTGGCTCGACGGTTCCGGCGACCACTGGTCCCCGGGCGGCTCGTTCGGCGACCTGGGCAACCTGGTGCTGAAGCGCAACGGCGAGCAGATCGCCACCAGCGCCTGGCCGTACGACGTGTTCAGGGTGCCGGACGAGGACTCCGCGTACGAACTCACCCAGAACCTGGAGAAGATCCCGTCCTCGGACCGCGCCTGGCTGCGCTCCACAGCCGTCACCACCACCTGGAGCTTCCGCTCCCACCGCGAGCCGGACGTGTACTCGCGCGGCCTGCCGATCCTCTTCCCGGCGTACGACATACCGGTGGACGGCATGAACACCCTGCCCGCGGAGGGCGGCATCAGGGTCGGCCTGTCGGTCGAGGGCCACGCGGGATACACCCCGGGCGCGATCGAGGAGGCCACGCTGTCCTATTCCTACGACGACGGCACCACCTGGACCGAAGCCCCCGCCGAGCAACGGGACGGCCGGTGGACAGCCGTCCTTGACCACACCGACGCCTCGGCGGAGGAGGTCACGCTGAAGGCCACGTTCACCGACACCAACGGCAACGCGGTCACCCAGACCATCAGGCGCGCCTACGACGTGCGATAGCCACACCCCGGAGCCGGGCGGGTCCCCCCAGGGGGCGACCCGCCCGGCTCCTTCGATCCGTGCGAGCACCACCCGCACGCCAGGCCGCGGACCTACGTCACCCGGTGGTCCGCACCCGGTACGTGATCCGGGCGTCTGCGACGCTGCCGCCGTTGCGGGCGGTGACGGTGAACTTGCTGGTGCCCGTGCTTTCCGGAACGCCGGTGATGCCGCCGGTGTCCTCGTTGAGGGTGAGCCCACGCGGCAGGCTGCCGGAGGTGACCTCGTAGCGGAGGGTCTGCGGGGTACGCGAGGCCACCTTGAACGCGTACAGCCGGCCGATTCGGGCATTCGGCGGTTCCGGGGTGGTGAAGCCGGGCGTCGACGCGTTCACCGGCTGCGGCTCGCCGATCGGCGCACCGGCGGAGTCCCTCTCCTGCAGCGACCACTCCTCGTTCGGCGTGACCTCGGTCAGATGCCAGTACTTGGCCGGGTCGCCCAGCTCCGTCTTCTGCGCGGGGGTGAAGGCACCGCAGATGCGCGCGGCGTCCCAGATCCTGATGGCTTCGAGCAGCTCGGTGGTGTGGGAGCCGGAGGCGAGGCTGCCCACGCTGGTCTCGAAGTTGATGCCGGCGTTGAGCGACGCGGCGCGCGCCATGGTGACTTCGATCTTCTGCAGGCTGTCGTTCCCGGAGAGCCCTTGCTGGCCCATCATGCCGGGCATGTAGTTGGCACGGTAGAACGTGTTGCTCCGCAGGATCTGCGCGTAATCCGTGACGCCGATCTCACCCCAACTGGCCCGCGACTGGGCGTCCCAGGTGTTGGACGACAGGTTGCTGCACTCGGTGAGGAAGTCCTTGGAGTCGAGTTGCCGGTAGACGCCGTTGACCAGTCGGGCGAAGCCGTAGCCGCCCCAGCCGGTGTAGCCCGCCGCCTCCAGCCCGTCGTAGGACGTGGCGAGGACGCCGGTGCCGTTGTACGCGGTGGCCAGCCGGGTCGCGATCTCGTCGATGATCGGCAGCCCGCCGATCGCGCCGCCGTAGCCGTTCTGGATGAGCCGGGCGGCGTCGGTGCCCGCCGGGTAGGACTGCGCGGCCGATCCCCACTGCGCCCGCTTCAGGCCGCTGACCTCCCACTCCGCGGCGCCGACCGGCGAGACGGCGTCGTAGGTGAGGAACTCGTCCCCGATCCGCAGCCTCTTGCCGTCCACACCTGGTGCCAGCGGGCGGTCGCCGTCCCCGTACAGCGTGGTGTCGGACTGGCCGAGCGGACGGGTCAGTTTGAAGCTCCCGCCCACGGCCAGCCGTGCATCGGCCGGCGGGGTGACGTAGGGGTCGCCGGTGTCGATGAAGTTGGAGAGGGTGTGCACGCCGACCTCGATACCCTCACGGGCCGCCGTGGCCACCAACTGGGCCGCCGCCGCGTCCGATCCCCCGAACGAGCCGTTGAACTCGTAGTGCCCGTGCGACTTCCACGGGCCGTTTCCGGAGATCGCGTAGATGCTCCTGACGCCGGCCTGCCTGGCGAACCGGCTGGCGGCGGTCACGTTGCCGGTGTTGAGGTCATGGACCCAGAAGTGGGATTGCGAGGTCCGTTGCGCGGCCTTCTGCCACTGGCCGTCGATGGTGGGATAGGCCAGGTCGTGTCCCCTGGCGATGTGGCTGAGTACGGTCAGGGCGAGGTCCGGGGCGCTGCCGAAGAGGGCGATCTTCGACCCGACGATCCGGCCCTCCGGCGCCGGCAGCGGGCCGAGCGGGATCTCGTACCCGGTGGTGCGCTGCCGGACACGCGGCCGGCTGTAGTCGTAGGTAGCGGCGCGCAGGACGCTGCCCCAGCGGGTCTTGGCCGCCGCGTTGCTCGCCAGCCACTCGTCCTTCTCGCCGGTCTGCAGGCCGTACGGGTTCCAGATGAGATCGTCGCTGTACCCGTAGGCCAGATGCTCGTTGGGCCACCCGCCCACCGTCTTGTCGTTGAGCGGACGCAGCCCCAGGACGACTTCCCCGTTCGCGACGACGCCCGCGGTCTCACCGATCGTCTCGCCGATCACGGTCGGCAGCGGGCCCCACAGCAGCGTCTGCACATCCACGCCCGGAGCGGCCGTCAGCCCGACGACCTCCAGGGTGGCGTGGGTCGGGAAACCGGCGACCTTCACGCGGATGGTCACCTTCTCTCCGGTGAACTCCAGGATCTGCGGGTGGTCCGAGGCGACCCGTACGCTGCGGGGAACCTCATGGCTGCCGTCCGCCACCACACTGACCAGCGGTACCGGGGATCCGCCCGCCAGGTAGTCGGTGCCGTTGCGCAGGTCCACCAGGCTGTCGACACGACCGGAGTCGCTCAGACCGACCGCGAGGAAGCCTGCGGTGACCGCCAGCGGCCGGGACGCCCCTGCCTCGGCCGCCTGCTCCGCGCGCGCGGGGGCGATGGTGACCCCCATCGCCGTGATCGATGTCAGGCCACCGGCAACCAGGAAGCGACGTCTGTCCATGTTTCCTCCTCAGTGGAGCGAACCTCGGCGAAGCGCACGGTTGGCGGGCATCCGCCACTGGCCGGTGCCGCTCATAGTTCTGATCCTTATACGGAGGGCGAAAGGGGCAGAGAGGTGAGATTCGGGAATCTTGGCAGCCCTCAACCCATCATGTCGAGCCCTGACCGGCCAACCGTGCTGCATAAGTGCGATCTAGCGTGCAGGGGCTTCGGGGGCCAGTCAATACTTAGTTAGGATCTATTCTGGGTGGGCGGGATCACCGCTGCCCCCGGGCGAAGTAGGCCGCCACCTCCGGCGCGACGGGGGCGACGTCGACGGGCCTGCCGCCGTCCCGCAGCGATACGGTGGCCGCGAAGCCGGCGGCGACCGCTTCGCGGGCCGCCACCGGTGAGGTGACCGTGGCCCTGCCCTCCCGTACGAACTGAAGGAACTCCGCGACCAGCAGCGGGTCGGCGCCGCCGTGGGAGCCGGCCGCGGCCTCGACGGGAACCAGCACGTCGGCCTCGGCCCGGTAGTCCGAGCGGCGGTTCCACACCCGGATCTCGGCTCCGTCGGAGTCGCCGAAGTTCTCCATGCGCCCCTCGGTGCCGATGACCGTGTAGTTGCGCCAGTAGTCCGGGGTGTAGTGGCACTGTTGGTAGCTTGCGAAGACGCCGTTGTCCAACCGCATGAGCATCATGCTGAGGTCCTCCACGTCCACCACCGGGTTGAGGCCGGTCAGGCTGAGAGGCGGCCAGTTCTCCTCCGACAGCCAGTCGGTCATCCGCTGTCCGTCGCGCTCCCGGCGCGAGTCGAGGCCGCCGTAGACCGTCAGCCCGCCCATGGCGTTCACCCGCCGCGTGTAGCCGTCGGCGAGCCAGTGGATGACGTCGATGTCGTGGGCACCCTTCTGTAGCAGCAGCCCGGTGGTGTTGCGCCGGTCCGCGTGCCAGTCCTTGAAGTAGAAGTCCCCGCCGTGGCCGACGAAGTGGCGGCACCAGACGGCCTTCACCTCGCCGATCGTCCCGTTCCGGACCATCTCCCGCATCGCCGCCACGGCCGGCAGGTGCCGCATGTTGTGACCGACGTACAGCTTGGTCCGGTGCTCGCGGGCGGCGGCGAGCAGCCGGTCGCACCCCTCGATGGTGATCGCCATGGGTTTGTCCAGGAACACCGGGACGCCGCGGGAGAGGAAGTCCAGGCCGATCCGTTCGTGAGTGTGGTCCGGGGTCAGCACGAGCACGCCGTCGAGGCCCGCGTCCAGCAGTTCGCGGTGGTCCCGGGTGGTCCGCACCCCGGCGCCGAAGCGCTCGCCGGCGAGCGCGAGAATCCGCGGGTCGCGGTCGCAAGCGGCGGCCACCACGGAGCCCGAGCCCGGCCGGTGGACGAGGCCGGCCAGACTGCTGCGGATGCCCAGGCCGATGACGCCGATCCTGATGTCGTTCAACGTGGTTGCCCTTCGTGGGTCTCGTGAGTGCGCTCGCCGGCTGTGTCGCGGCGGCGGGAGGATAGACCGGATACATGCCGGGCCGGTCACGGAGCGCGGCACGGGCCCTCCGGGGGAGCACTCGCGGTGCGGTGGTGCGCCGGGGGCGTACCCGTACAGCGGCGCTTACTGACCTGAGGCGAAGGGCCGAGCGGGAGCAAGGCGGAGCGCCGCGGCTACGATGAGGGAGGGGCCGGCACTGCCGGCTCCTGGAGTCACTGATTTACATGTGATTCACTGACCATGGGCAGCACGATACATCAGAACTATGTGCCGGTGTCGCGGTGAGCGACTGCTCCGGGCGGCTGCACACGAGGGAAGCGAGGGAAGGGCGTTGACCCAGTCAGAGAGGGGCTCCGCGCCGGCGTCCGCAGGCACCGCCGGCGGTTACCGTCCCGGGTACGAGCTGGCGGCTGAACGCATCCTGGAGTACGTCATCCGGGCCGGGCTGCAGCCCGGTGACCGGCTGCCCACGGAGAAGGACCTGGCCGACCACGTGGAGATGAGCCGGACCGTGGTGCGGGAGGCGGTGAAGATCCTCTCCGCCCTGGGCAGGCTGTCCGTCCAGAAGGGCCGCGGCATCTACGTAGCCGAGCCGGAACAGTCCTCCTGGCAGCAGTCGTTGACGAACTTCCTGCCCGCGGACCTGCGGCAGGTGGACGAACTCTTCGAGTTCCGCCGCCACCTGGAGACCACCACCGCCGGCCTCGCCGCACAGCGAGCCACCCCCGCGCAGGTCAAGGCCGTACGGGAGACGGCACGGGAGTCCGCCGACGCGGCGGCGGGGGACGACATCGAGGCGTTCACCCTCGCCGACGAAGCCTTTCACGGCGGCATCGCGGCTGCTGCGGCCAACATGTTCTACGTCTCCACCATCGAGGCGATGCGCCGCCTGCAGCGCCAGGTCATGACCATAGGGCTGGCCGGGGTCGCGGGCGGATCCCTGCGCGTGGCAGCCGACCAGCACGAGGCCATCGCCGAGGCAATCGCATCGGGCGATTCGAGCCGCGCCGAGGCGCTGATGGCCGAGCATGTCGACATGACGGCCCAGCAGTTCCAGAAGGAGATCTGGCGCCGTATCGCCCCCGGCGAGGACACCCCGTCGTGACCCCTGCCCGGTGTCCGCGGACCGGAGAACCGGTCCGCGGACACCGGGCAGCTTCGTGGCTGCCTCACCCCTTCGTCGCTCCGCCGGTCAGGCCCTTGACGAAGTGCTTCTGGAAGGCCAGGTAGAAGATGAGGATCGGCAGCGTGGACAGCAGCATGAGGGCGAAGACCGAGCCGTAGTCCGCCTGGTGTTCGCCGATCGCCCGGTAGATGCCGACGGTCACGGTGGTGCCCGTGGCCGGTCCCAGGATGATCAGCGGGTTGAGGAAGTCGTTCCAGATCCACACGCCCAGGAAGATCAGCACACTCGCCGACGCCGGCCTCATCAGCGGGAAGACCACCTGCCAGAAGACGCGGAACGGGCCCGCCCCGTCGAGCTCTGCGGCCTCTTCGAGTTCGCGCGGGATCGTCTTCACGAACCCGGCGAAGACGAGGACGCCGAAGGGCACGTAGTAGCCGACGTAGGCCAGGACCAGCCCGGGCACGCTGCTCATGAGGCCCAGCGACCTGAGGACGTCGGTGATCGGGGTGAGGATCACCGCCGGCGGCACCATCAGGCCGCACAGCAGCGCGACCATCGCGACCTTGCCCAGCACGCTGGTCGAGCGGGCGAGGTAGTGGCCGAGCATGGCGGATATCGCGGTGATGAGCAGGATGGAGACGGCCGTGACCTCGATGCTGTTGACCAGCCCGTACCAGAAGAGATGGTCCGAACGGGTCAGCACACTCTCGATGTTGTCCAGGGTCGGCGGCAGCGGCAGGCCCATCGGGTTCGACACGATGGCCGAGCCGTCCTTGAAGACGTTGACCAGCACGAGGTAGATCGGCAGAAAGAAGAGGGCGCCCGTCAGGAGCGCGAGGAACGGCCGCAGCCGGGTCCGTGTTCTTCTCATGATCAGGAGGACACCTCGCGTTGTTGCAGGAGCCTGAGCGCGACCACCGAGATCGCCGCGACCAGGGCCAGCATCACGGCCGCCATCGCTGAGGCGTAGCCGATGTGATTGCCGGTGAAGGCCGTCTGGATCACATGGAAGGCGAGGGTGGACGTCGTGCCGGGTCCCGGGCCGCCGTTGGTCAGGACCTGGACTTGGTCGTACGCTTTGAAGCCGCCGATCAGCGACATCACCGTGTTGATCGTGACGGCGGGCGCCAGCATCGGCCAGGTGACGTGGCGAAAGCGCATCAGCGGCCCGCAGCCGTCGATGGCCGCCGCCTCGTGCAGTTCCTGCGGGATGCCCTGGAGCCCTGCGAGGTAGATCACCACGCAGAAACCCAACCCCTGCCAGGCGATGACCCACGAGACCGTGTACAGCGCGAGGCCGGGATCGGAGAGCCAGCCCGGCGGGTGGTCCACCCCCACCTGCCGCAGCATGGAGTTGAGCAGACCGTCGTCGACGAGGATGGTCTGCCAGATGACGCTGACGACGACCGCGCTGAGAACGACCGGGACGAAGAACACGCTGCGCAGCGCGTTGTACAGCCAGCCGCGCCGGTCCAGGAGCATGGCGATGGCCAGGCCGCCCGCGTTGGTGGCGATGGTCACGATGGCCGTGATGACGACGGTGTTCTGCAGAGCCGTGTGGAACTCGTCGTCGGAGGACAGGTCGGAGAAGTTGTCCAGCCCCACGAACTGGGTGGGCGGGTTGAACGGGTTCTTGTTGGTCAGGCCGTAGCCGACGGCGATGCCGATCGGTACGAGGACGAGGGCCACGTAGACCAGCAGCCCGGGGGCCGCGAACACGGCGAAGCGGCTCAGACCGGCCCGCGAGCGTGCCCGCCGGGACGGGGCGGGCGGCCGCTTCGCCCGTACTGCCCGCTGCCCGCCGGCAGCCGTACCCCCTCCCCGGGGCGCGGCAGCCGGCGGGCGGATGCGACGTCGAGTCCTGATCTCCACTATCGCGTGGCCTTGTCCCACTGCGAGTCCATGTACTCCCCGAACTCCTCGGCCGTCATGCTGCCGCTGAGCAGTTTCTGGACCCCGGCCGCGGCCTTGTCGGCCAACCCCGGGGGCAGGGAGCCGTCGCCGGTCTCCTGGGAGAAGGAGTTGACAACCCCGTCGGCGCCGAGCGCCTTCTCGTAGCTGTCGACCGTCGCCTGGTAGACGGGGCCCATGTCGGCCGGGGGCGAGTAGCCCTTGATGTCGATGATGAGACCGTCGGCCTTGACGGCGGCGTCGAGGTTCTTCTCGTCCTCCATGAAGGCCCGCGCCCACTTCTTGGCCAGCTCCACGTCCGCCGCCTGCGAACTGACGGACATGCCACCGCCGGTGACGCCCGGCAGGGCGGGCGAGCCGTCGTCCGTGGGCCAGGCGAACACCCCGGTCTCGAAGCTCGTCTTGTTCGTGTCGGCGGACGCCGAGAACCATGTGCCCATCGGATACATGGCGCCCTTGCCGTCGCGGAACGCCTGCTCGGTGTCGGCGTACGTGCGCGACAGCCCGGCCCGGTCGATGTAGCCCTTGTCGGCCAGGTCGGCGACCTTCCGGGCGGCGGAGACGAAGGCCGGATCGCTGAACTTGACCTTCCCCTCGGTGCGCTGGGACAGCCAGTCCGGCGTCTCCTTGTAGAGATCCGTGGCCACGGTGCAGATCAGCGGGAACATGTCGGCCCATGTGTCCTTGCCGCCGCCGCCGACCACGAACGGGTTGATCCCCTCGGCCTTGAGCTCGGCGGCGGTGTCGAGCAGCTCGTCGTACGTGCGGGGCGGTGCGTCGACGCCCGCGTCGGCGAAGGCTTCCTTGTTGTAGTAGACGAGCGTGGCCTGGGTGGAATACGGGAGTTGGTAGACCTTGCCGTCATAGGTGTTGGCGTCCGGCTGCGCGTAGTTCTTCAGCTCGCCTTCGGACCACTCGGCCAGCTTGCCCGCCTCCGCGAAGCCGGCCGGGTTCAGGCCGATCATCATGTCCGGGAACTGGCCGGTGCTGTCCAACTGCTTCGCGTAACCGGTGCGGTCGGCGCTGGGGGACACGAGCTTCTTGACGGTCACGCCGGGCACCTTGGCCGAGGCGCGCTTGATCGCCGCGTCCCAGTACTCCGCGTCGAGGTTCGGGGTCTCGAAGGTGAGGAAGGTCAGGGCGACCTTGCCGTCCTCGGACGTGTCGTCGCCGCTGCCGCCTGCCGTACAACCGGCCAGTACGAGGACGCCTGCGAGGGCGCCGGCTCTCAGGAACGTCGGATTGCGTGTGGTGAGTCTCATTGCTCTGCCCGTCGGTGTCGGTGGCGGTGATGGGTGAGTGCGCTGCCGGCGTGCTCAGGTTCGCCCGCGGGGCAACGCCGCATTGCTCTTACTCTTGTGGGCGCTACGGCCGCCAGGGGTGGCCGCTCGTGGTGCACATCCGGCCAGCCGAGTGCTGTGAGTATGGATCTCCGCTCGTGATCGGGTCAAGAGATAGAGCAGAACCATCTCCGCAGCATGGGTGGATAGATGTGATACATATGGTCGACCGCGCAGGACTGAGGCGTGGAGGGCGGACGCCCGTCCACAGTCGACGCCGTCTGTTGTGCCCCCACCGAAGGTGCCGCGCCGGTATCGAGCGGCCGCAGGCGGATGCGGCAGCCGGCCCATGTCTTCCTACGCGAGGGGCGAGCGAGCGATGCGTATCACCGACGTGACCGTGGAACTGGTCGACCTGCCTGCCCAGCCGGACTTCCGGTGGCGCACGGGCCTGCCCGGGGCGGAAGGCCCCGCCGTGGGCGGGATCCTGCGCATCCGTACGGACGACGGGATCAGCGGCGAGGCCCACACCCGGCGCGGGACCATCCTCGCCGACCTGGTCGAACGCCGTATCCGGGAGGACCTGGTGGGCCGCGATCCCTCCCATCGCGAGTTCCTGTGGCACCGGCTGTGGGAGCTGGACCGCATCGAGGAGTTTCCGATCTACGCCCTCGGGCTCGTCGACGTCGCGCTGTGGGACCTCGCGGGCAAGGCCGCCGGACTCCCCGTCCACACACTGCTCGGCACGTACCGCGAAGCCATACCCGCCTACGCGAGCACGGTGACCTTCGCCAGCACGGCGGAGTACCTCGACGTCGCGGACCAGTGCGTGGAGGCCGGCTTCGCCGCGATCAAGCTGCACGCCTGGGGTGACGTACGGGCCGACGCCAGGCTGTGCCACGAGCTTCGGGACCACGTCGGCGACGAGGTCCCGCTGATGTACGACGGCTCCGCTGCGTTCGACCTCGCGGACGCCGTTTATCTCGGCGAGGCCCTGTCGGAGGCCGGATACACCTGGTACGAGGAGCCGATGCGGGAGTTCAGCGTCACCGCGTACCGCCGGCTCGCCGAGCGCGTCGGCGTCCCCCTGCTCGTCGCCGAGACCTCGGACGGCGCCCACATGAACGCCGCCGACTTCATCACGTCCGGCGCGGCGGGGCGGGTGCGGACCAGTGCGCAGTACAAGGCGGGCATCACCGGTGCCATGCGCGTGGCCCACCTCGCCGACAGCTTCCTGCTCAGAGCCGAGGTCCACGGTGCCGGGATCGTCAACGCCCACCTGTGCATGGCCATCTCCAACGCGACGTACTACGAGTCCTTCGTCTACACGAATCCCGTGGTACGCGAACCGTCGGTCGGACCCGACGGACTCCTTCGGGCGCCGACCGCGCCCGGCATCGGGTACGACCAGGAGGGCTGGTCGGGCGGAGTCGCGTGCCCCCGGGCCTGAACCGGGGGCGGCGCGCCGGGGGGACGGCCCGTTTCCACGAGGGGCGAGAGCGCACACCCGGCTTCGCCGCGGCCGGTGACCGGACCCGGTGGGGCCGGCCGGCGCGGGCAACGGCCGGGACGGCCGCCGCCCGCTCGCTGCCGGCCGGGGTCAGCGCGTGACGCGGATGCGGTAGCGCTCGGTGGCGACGGGCAGGCCGCCCGTCTGGTGAGCCGTGACCGTGAACGCGGCCGTCCCCTTCTCCTCCGGTGTCCCGGTGATGCCGCCGGTGTCCCGGTTGAGCGTCAGGCCGTGGGGGAGGGCGCCGGCGGTCACCTCGAATCGCACCGTCGCCGGTGTGTTCGTCGCGACCTTCGTCTCGTACAGCCCGCCGAGCGCCGCCCCGGGCAACTCGTCGGCCGTCAGCCGCGGACGCGGTGCCACCACACGCTGCGGGTCACCGATCGGCGCACCGCCGGCGTCGAGTTGCTGCAGCGACCACTCGCGGTCCGCCTCGACGACGCTCAGGTGCCACTGGGTGGTCCTGTCCCGCAGTTGCTCGCGCTGCGCCCCGGTGAAGGCGCCGAGATTGCGTGCCGTCTCCCATTGCTTGATCGCATCGAGGACCCGCGCCGTGTTCTCGCCGCCGCCGTCGAGGCTGGCCACGGAGGACTGAAAGCCGACGCCCGCGTTGAGGCCGGCGCCGCGCGCGAGCTTGCCTTCGATGCTCAGCAGGTCCTCCGAGCCGGACAGGCTGATCCAGCCGAGCATGCCGGGCAGGAAGTTGGCGCGGTAGAACTCGTTGTTGATGAACACCTGGTCCATGCTGGTGACGCCGACCTCGCCCCAACTGGCGCGGGTCAGTGCGTCCCAGGTGTTGGACGTCATCCGGCTGGTCTCGGTGATGAAGCCGTCCCCGGTCCCGTTCTGCTCGTACGTGCCGTTGACGAGCAGCGCCTGGCCGTAGTTGCCCCAGCCGGACTCGGATGCCGACTCGACGCCGTCATAGGAGTTGGACATGATCCCCGTGCTGTTCCAGGCGGTCGCCAGGCGCGAGGCGATCTCCCGGATGATGCCCTCCCCGCCGATCGGGCCGCCGTAGCTGTTGACCGCGACCCGGCTCGCCCGGTCCCGCGCCGCATGGGGAGCCGCGACCGAGCCCCACCGGGCCCGGCGCACCCCGGTCACCTCCCACTCCGCGCCGGTCTGCCGGGCGTTCTCGTACGACACGAACTCGTCGCCGAGGCGCAGCACCTTCCCGTACATGCCGCCCTCCAGCGGCGCGTCGGACGCCAGGTGGAGCGTGGTGTCGGTGGCGGCGGCGGGCCGGGTGAGCGGCGCGCTTCGGGTGAGGGCCAGCCGGTCGTCGGCCGGGGAAGGGGTGACGTAGGGGTCGTCGGTGCCGATGAAGTCGGAGATGGTGTGGACGCCGAGGCGTACTCCGTGGTCCGCGGCCAGCTCGACGGCCTCCCTGGCGCCCGCGTCGCTGCCGCCGAGGCTGGCGTCGAACCCGTAGTGCCCGGTGGACTGCCACGGCCCCACGGCGTTCGGAAGCGAGTAGAGGTAGTCGATGCCGGCGGCCCTGGCGTGGCGTGCGGCGGTGGGGATGTTGCCCGTCCGGAGGTCGCCCAGCACCAGGAAGGACTGGCTGGACGCCTGCGCCGCCTTCTGCCACTGCCCGTCCTGTGTCGGATACGGCAGCTTCTCACCCGCGGCGATTTCGGACAGCACGGTCGGGGCGAGCTCGGGTGCCGACCCGAACAGCGCGATCTCCGAGCCGGCGATCCTCCCCTCGCCCCCGGGCAGCGGCCCGACGGGGATGTGGTGACCGGTGCGCGACTGACGCACGCGCTCCTCGGTGTAGTCGTAGGTGAAAGCGCGCAGCACCGAGCCCCAGGGCGTCCGGCCCGCGGCGCTCCACTCCTCGTGCGAGGCGACCTGCAGGTCGGAGGGGTTGTCCGCGACCTCGGACTCCCAGCCGAAGTCCTGGTACTCCTGTGGCCAAGCGCCCTCGGTACGGTCCGTCAGGGGCCGTAGCCCGATGGCGAATTCGTCGTCGCGCACCACGCCGACCGTCTCGCCCACCGTCTGCGTGATGTCTGTGGCCACCGGTCCCCACAGCAGCGTCTGTACCTCGGCGCCGTCGGGGGCGGCGACCCGGGTCGCCGTGAGGGTGGTGTAGGTGCCGCGGCCGGCTGCGCGTACGTCGATCTCGTAGCCGGCCTCGCGGTTGGCGAACGTGAGCACGCCGGGCCGGGTGCGGCTGCGTACGACCTCGGTGGGCGGTATCTGCCGCCCGTCGACGACGAGACTCACCAGCGGCGCCGACTTGCCGGTCGCGAGGTGGTCCGTGCCGGTCCGGGCGTCGGTGAGGGAGGTGACGGTGCCCGTCGCGTCCATCCCGACGACGAGGTAGCCGGCGTCGAGCCGTACCGTCGCCGCTTCGCCGGGCCGGGCCGTCCCGGACAGCGCGGAGGCCGCGCCGACGGCGGGCTCGACGCCGCTTGCCGGCAGGCCGGTTGCGGTGAGCCCGAGGGCCAGCGCGCCGACTGCCACGGAGGCGCGCCAGGGGCGTCGATGTCTGAGGGGCATGGGTGTCCTCTCCCGCCGCGGACCGCGGCATGGCGTCAGGTCACATCCGGCAAATATTTCTTACTCTTCTAGAATTAATTACGGATGTCGGTGCCCCGTCAAGGGTGGGAGCGGACCGGGCGGGCGGAGTCCGGTGTCAGGTGGTGCCCGGCAGGCGGAACAACTCCCGCTCCACCGCGTCGAGTGCAAGCCGTACGCCGCCGAGCGCTGCGGCCTCGTCGCCGAGCGTGGAGGCGGCCACCTCGACCGGGAAGAGACACAGCTCGGCGAGGCGGCTCCGCAGGGGCGCGAGAAGCAGTTCGCCGGCGCGCGAGAGACCGCCGCCGACGACGACGAGCTCCGGGTCGACCGTCAGGACCATGGCCGCCACGCCCTGCGCGAGGTCGCCGGTGAAGCCGGCCAGGGTCCGCTCGGCGCGGTCGTCGCCGGCGCGTACGGCTTCGAACAGGGCTTCCGCTGAATCTCCGTGGGCGAGCAGACGGCCGGGCGCGGTGTGCCAGCCGGAGCCGCGGAGCACGCCGATCTCGCCCGCGGCGCCGTGGTGCCCGGCGCGCAGCCGGCCGTTGAGGAGCACGCCCGCGGCGATGCGGTGACCGACGTGGATGTAGATCACGTCCTGGTGGCCGCTGGCCACCCCCCGCCACTGTTCGCCCACCGCGGCCAGCGAGGAGTCGTTGCCCACCGCGACCGGCACGCCGAAGGTCTTCGCGAAGGCCGCGGCCAGATCGGTGCCCGCCCACTCCGGCATCCGCCCGCTGACGGTGACCGTGCCGGTCGCGGAGACCACACCGGTGGTGGCGACTCCCGTGGCGCGTACGTCGGTTACACCCTGGGCAGCCGAGCGCAGGGTGCGACGGGCCAGCGAGCGGGCGGCGGCGATGCGTTCGACGGGGGAGTGGGCCGGCCCCACGGCCGTACGGTGCAGGGCGAGGACGTTGCCGCGCAGATCGGCCACGATCGCAAGGATCTTGTGGACGCCGATGTCGAGCCCCAGGACACAACCGGCTTCGCCGCGGAAGCGGTATCGCTTGGCAGGGCGGCCCACCTGGCGCGGCCCCTCGGCCGCCGGGGCCACCTCCGCCACCCACTGCTGCTCGACGAGGCCGGCCAGCGCGTTCTCCACGGTGTTGCGGGCCACCGCGGTGGCCTTCACCAACTCGGTGAGGGTCAGCGCGTCCGCGGCGTACAGCGCACGCAGGACGGCGGCCTGGTTCACCCGGCGCAGCAGTGAGGGATCGCCTCCGGTGGTGATCATGTTCGGCTTTCCTTAGAAGCGCAGTTATTTGTGAAGCAACCAGAAGTATTTTGCCTGGCCGAGGGGCGTAGGTGAACGAGGCGATCCACGTCCCCGCCGACAAGGAAACCCGGGCCAGGCTCCTATCGAGGCACTTCGGCTCACCCTCGACCCACCCGAACCCGGTCCGGACCTTCGCCACTTCGGTGCCGTCGGGGCGGGCTCCGCTGGGAAGCCACATCGTGGATCCGCCTCCGACCGCCTGTGGCATGCCCGGCGATCTCCGGGACTGCCCGGACATCACAGAGACAGGAAAGAAGTGCGCCGCCCACGCGACCGGTGGTCAGGTCAGGCCCGCGCGGTAGACGAGCAGAGCGATCTGAACGCGGTTGTTGAGATCGAGCTTGGCCAGGATGTGGGAGATGTGGGACTTGACGGTGGGGACGCTCATGTAGAGCGTGGCGGCGATATCGGCGTTGGTGCGGCCCTGGCTGACGGCGAGGGCGACTTCGTGTTCGCGGGAGCCGAGTGCCTCCAGGCGGCGTCGGGCCTCGGCCGCTGACAGGGTGCCGGCGGGCGCTGTGGGTTCGGGGTTGTTGGTCGTGACGGTGTCGATGAGCTGGCTGAGGGCTTCGGAGGACATGACGGGCTCACCCGCGGCGGCCTGCCGGACGGCGTCGATGATCCGGTCGGGGCGGGTGTGTTTGAGGAGGAACCCGGCGGCGCCGGCCTGAAGTGCACGCAGGACATAGTCGTCGCTGGTGAAGGTGGTCAGCATGACGATCTCGGGGGCGTCCGGGCGGTTTCGCAGCAGCCTGGTTGCTTCCAGGCCGTCCATGCCCGGCATCCGGATGTCCATCAGGACCAGGTCGGGACGGTGACGGTTGACCAGTGCGTCGACCTCGCTGCCGTCGCCCGCTTCGGCGACGACGTCTATGTCCTTCGCGGAGGCGAGCATCAGTTGCAGACCGGCGCGCACCAGAGCATCGTCGTCGACCAGGAGGACCCGGATCATGCGGGCCACGGCAGGTGCGCCCGGACCTCATGAGTCCGCTCCGTCCGGCCGTAGCTGAGGCTGCCACCGACCAGTGCGGCGCGCTCCCGCAGGCCGGAGAGCCCCGACCCGCTCCCCGGGAGACGAGCGCTGCCGGAGTCGGACAAGTCATTCATGATCGCTATATCCAGTCCTGTTCCCGGAGTGCCGTGCAGATGGATGTGGACGGCCTGTCCGGGTGCGTGCTTGTGGGCGTTGGTGAGGGCTTCCTGCACGATCCGGTAGACCGTGCGGCCGATCGTGGCCGGGACCGCCCCCGGCTCGGCGATGTCCTGATCCACGTCGACACGCATCCCGGCGCTCCGGGACTCGTCGAGCAGCCGCGTCAGGTCACCGAGGGCGGGCTGCGGCGGCTCGGGATCGCTGCCGTCGGGCTGCAAGGGGGTGCGCAGCACGCCGAGGATCTTCTGCAGATCCTCCATCGCCTGGTGCGCGCTGGACCGGATGACCCCTGCGGCCTGTGCGACCTGGGCCGGGGATGCCTCACGGTTCAACTCCAGGGCGCCGGCGTGCACGCTCAGCAGGGACAACCGGTGGGCGAGCACATCGTGCATCTCCCGCGCCAGCGCCTCGCGCTCGCGCTGACGGATCTGCTCTGCCCGCCAGGCGGCCCGTGCGCGTAGCTGCTCCCCGCGCTCGTGCAGCCCGCGAAGGAACAGGCCCCACCCGACCGCGGCCCCGACCAGGACACCACCGGTCACAGCGGCGGCGAGTACGGCTGCCGTGAGGAAGGGGTCCAGCACCAGGTAGAGCGGCACCGGGATCAGGGCGAGTGCCGTGACGGCTGCTGTGGTCCGCGCCGAGCACATTGAGGCGACGGTGAACAGGGCGACCAGCGCGGCAGGCGCGAGCGGAGTGGCTGTCGCCGCGACGACCAGGACCACGCAGATCGCGACCGGCCGCCTCCGGCGCCACATCAGCAGCGCGCAGCCTGCCCACGGCACCGCCGCGTAGAGCGCCGCCAGGGCCGGCGGCAGCGGGCTCCCCAGCCACAACAGCGTGGGGGCGGCGACATCGACGAGTCGCGGATAGACCGACACGCCACTCGACTGCGCGAAGCCGACCGTCATGCACAGCGCCGCGCTTCCCGCCGCGACGGCGGCGTCGAGCAGCCGTCGGTGCCGTGCGATCTTTCCCCATTCCATAGCGAGCTATCGTACGGCGTCGAAACGGTCGACTGCCTTGACGGGGTGTTCACCGCACTCACTTCTATACCAAAGTATAGAGATTCTCCGGGAGTCATCCTTTCGGCACCTACTTTCCGCCGAAGAAAGAACCCCGCCGCCATTCCTAACGTGTTTCCAGCAGCGTTTTTCAGCGCGAAAGGAAACACCCTTGAAGAGTTCTCCCGTCGGCCTACGGCCGATTCTCACCGCCGGCGCCCTCGTGATCGGTGTGCCGGCCGGGGCGGACGGCCTGCCGTTAGCCGCCCGCCTGACGGACCTGCCGTCGTCGCCCGTGCTGTTCCGGGAGGCATTCCACGGACCGGCCGTGGGTCGGATGCTGCTGATCCTCGTCGGCGTGGTCGCCTCCGGAACCGCGCTCCGCCGCAGCCTGCGCCCCCTGTGTCCCACCGTCGACACCGCGGACAGGTGACCGCCCCCATGCGCCGCACCGCACACGCCGCCACGGCGGCCGCGATCCTGGCCGCCGGCCTCGCCGCCTGCAGCACCCTCACCGGCGTCACCTCCCCCGCCGACGCCCGTGCCGCGGCGGCGGAGGACCACAAACCCCGAGGCCCCGTCGACTGCACCACGGCCACGTGCGTAGCCCTTACATTCGACGGTGGCCCGAGCGCCCCGACACCCGATCTCCTCGACATCCTCAAAAAGGAAAAGGTGCCCGCGACTTTCTTCCTGCAAGGAAAAGGCCACACGGAGAAATATCCGCAGACCATCCGCCGCATGGCGGCCGAAGGGCACGAAATAGCAAACCACACCTGGTCCCACAAAGACCTGACCGCGCTGAACGACGATCAGATACGCGCCGAGGTCTTGCCCGTCCAGAAGGACATCGAAAAGGTGACGGGCAAGGCGCCCGTCCTGATGCGCCCGCCGCAGGGCACCACCAATGACAAAGTGTCGAAGGTCCTCAAGGACCTCGGCCTGGCCCAGATCCTCTGGAGCGTCACCGCCAAGGACTACGCCACCACCGACACCGCCCTCATCAAGCAGCGCGTCCTCGACCAGACCGGCCGCGACGGCATCATCCTCCTGCACGAGCGCTACGCAGGCACGATCCCCGCCGTACCGGACATCATCCGCGACCTCCGCGCCCGCGGCTTCACCTTCGTGACCGTCTCCCAACTGATGTCCCCCGCCCGCCCCCAACCGGGCAAGGTCTACCGGCCGTGAGCGCCGCCGCCCAGACTGCGGCGCACCTGCGCCGACAGCCACGGGCTGACGAAGCTGTCCGTTGCCGCACATCCAAATCGGCTGCGAACTCCGGTCCGCACGGCGTTCTGCTGCCGGGGCAGGTGCTGCTTCTCGGGTCGGCGGGTGCCGAGCGTGCCGAGGAGTCCGCCGATGGACAACGTCGCCGCTGTCGTGGTGGCGCCCGTCCACCCGAAGTGGTCGTAGGCGAGGGAGCCGATTGCGGATCCGATCGCGCCTCCGAGGAACATGGCGGTGCCGTAGACGGTGCTGATCCGCGATCGCGCTTGCGGTAGTAGGTCGTAGGCGACGTTGTTGGCGACCACCGTCTGGGGCGAAAGCTCGTGGATCATGTCCCTGACCGGCTGGTAGGGGATCTGCGAGTACGGGACCTGCCAGCCCCAGCCGTCGAACCAGAGGTAGTCGATCTTTCCGTACTCGGTGAGCAGCTCGCGCAGTTGGTTCCTGACGAGCTTCTCGCGTGGCAGCTCCTTCGAAACCGTCTTGCACCGGCATCCCGACCTCCTTCTCCGGCGGCGTCACCCACCAGGCTGCCTTGCTCACCTCCCCGTGGGACGAGATGTCTGTCCAGGTCCGGAGGGGATCCGCCCGGTGCAGTCCGTGGGCTGCCGGCTGGAATCCACGCCCACCACACTCCGGTCGATCGCACCGACGGCATCCGAGTGCTGCTGGACGTGGGCTGGCAGCCGGTCCCAGGTGCCGTCGGCCGACCAACGGCGGAAGCGTTCGTAGACCGCTTTTCCCCGGGCCGTAGCGCTCGCGCAGGACACGGCCTGGGCCCGCCGGGCGAGGGGATGACTTCACGTCTCGGGGCGGCGGACTTACGGTTTGTGGGTTACCCAGAGCAGTTCCGCCGGCCAGCGGTGTGCCCAGTCGGGTGGGTCGGTTTCGTTGTAGCCGTTGGGTGTTCCGGCTTCGGGCCGCGGCTCGATGAGGTCGTCGACGATGAGACCCGCGCCGCGCAGGACCTTGACCCAGTCGCCGTAGGTGAGCTGATAGCTGGTCGCGCCGTCGTCTTCGGCGATGGTGTTCAGCCCGAAGTAGTCCTGCTGCAGCGTCGTGGTCACGCGGCCGGCGGCTTCGTCGTAGCAAGCTTCGAACCATGGGCTGGCGACGTTGAACACCAGACGCCCGCCTCGGTCCAGGACGCGCGCGGCCTCCGGGACGGCCAGGTGCGGGGGCGCCCAACTGAGCCCACCGAAGTCGCAGAACACCAGGTCGAAGCTGTCGGCGGCGAAGGGGAGTCGTTCGGCGGCGCCTTGCACCAGCGGGTAGCGGGCTGCTCCCATCGTGCGGGTGGCTGCGGCGAGCTGGGCCTCGGACAGGTCGAGCCCGACCACGGTGGCGCCCTCGGCGGCGAGCGCCCTGGACCACTGGCCGGCGCCGCAGCCGAGTTCGAGGACGCGCTTGCCGGTGACATCGCCGAGGGCGTGCAGGTGCGCGTCGGGGATGGAGTACATGCCCCACAGCCGGGGTGTGGCGCCGATTCGCGGGTCGTGCTTGTGCTGGTAGGCGCTGCTGATCTGGTTCCAGAGCCGCCGGTTGGCGGGGATGCTGTCCACGTGCCGACTCCAGCACTGCCTGCCGGGGGCGGTCAAACACGATGAGGGCACTGGCCGGCCCCCGCCTCGGTTCGGCCCCGGCTCGGCCCGTGATCCGCCGGACGAGCCCCGGGGTATGTCCGGTGGATCGGACAGCGATCGGACCCACAAAGGGACCAGAATGCCTTGGACTGCGGATCGGCCGGTCGCGCAGTATGGCGGCCCGGTGTTTCCTGCGGGGGAGAAGGTCGTTGGTGGATGTGGTCCTGGAGACGGAGCGGCTGGTGCTGCGCCGTTTCACCGAGGCTGAGGTGGACATTCTGGTCGAGCTGGACAGCGATCCCGAAGTGATGCGCTTCCTGACCGGTGAACCTACGGCGCGTGCCCAGATCGAGGACGAGGTGCTGCCGAAGATCCTGCGGGACTACCGTCTGGGGCCGGCGGGGCGATGGGCCGCCATCGAGCGCTCCTCCGGGGAGTTCGTGGGATGGCTGAGTCTGCAGCCGCCCCGGGACGGCAGCGTCGAGCACGTGGAGCTCGGATACCGGTTCAAGGCGTCGGTCTGGGGCCGGGGCTACGCCACGGAAGGAGCCCGCGCGTTGATCCGCATGGGGTTCACCGAGCTCGGCGTCCAGCGTGTGTGGGCGCAGACCATGGCGGTCAACACGGCCTCCCGCCGAGTCATGGAGCGGGTTGGCCTGAAGTACGTGAGGACCTTCCATCTGGACTTCGACGACCCGCTTCCGGGCAGCGAGCACGGCGAGGTCGAGTACGAGCTGTGCCGTGCCGACTGGGCCGCCGGTCAGGACATTTGAGGGGAGTGTCGACTCGGTCTGCCACTTCCCGGAGCGCGCAGGCAGCCTGCGCACCGCGCTCGCCCGCAGGGCTTTCGGGGGAGCCGCGGCCGATCAGCCCACACCGGCTGCCGCCTGCACTACTCTTGCTCGCTGCGAAACCCGAGCAAGTGCGCCCGCCTGAGACCGGCTCGTCGCCGTATCCGCCCGGAAAGGCCCACGCGTGACATCGCACCAGAACTACGCCCCGCAGGGGACCGGCCACCCGCTCGCCGCCTACGGCTGGACCGGGGAACGAGAGGCGGACTTCGCCCCGTTCGCCGCAGCCGGGCTCGTCCCGGGGCGCGTGGCGCGGGTCGATCTCGGCCGCTGCGACGTCGTCGTTCCGGACCCCTCCGGCGCCGGGGTACATACCGTCCGAGCTGAGACGGCGCCCGTGCTGGACCCCGACCCGGTCAACTGCCCCTGCACCGGCGACTGGGCCGCGGTCGATCCCGGTTCGCGGGGCCCGGTCGCGCTCGCCGCACTCCTGCCGCGCAGCACCGCGCTCGTCCGGAACAGTGCCGGGTCCGCGTCGGACGGGCAGGCGCTCGCCGTCAACGTCGACGCCGTGCTGATCGCGTCCTCGCTCGCCGCGAAGCCGGACCTCGGGCGTATCGAGCGCTGTCTGGCGCTGGCCTGGGAGAGCGGGGCGCAGCCGGTCGTCGTGCTGACCAAGGCCGACGTCGCCCGCGACCGGAGCCACGCCGACGACGTGCAGGCCGCGGCGCCCGGTGTGACGGTCCTTGTCGTCAGCGCGGTGAGCGGGGAGGGCATGGACCTGCTCCGCGCGTGCCTGCCCGGCACGACCGCGCTGATCGGCCCGTCCGGCGCCGGGAAGTCGACCCTGACCAACGCCCTGGCCGGGGCCGAGGTGATGGCCGTGGGGGAGACCCGGGAACGGGACGAGAAGGGCCGTCACACCACGACGGCCCGCGAGCTGATCGCGGTCCCGGGCGGCGTCATCATCGACACGCCGGGGCTGCGCAGCGTCGGCCTGTACGGCGGCGACGGGCTGGAGCGGACGTTCGCGGACGTCGAAGCGCTCGCCGCCGAATGCCGGTACCACGACTGCGCGCACGACGCGGAACCGCAGTGCGCGGTGAAGGCCGCCATCGAGGACGGGCTGCTCCCCGCGCGGCGCCTGGTGAGCTACAACAAACTGCTACGCGAGAACGAGAGGATCGCGGCTCGCTCCGACGCCCGGCTCGCCGCCGAGCGGGCGCGCCAGGGGAAGCACCGGTGGAAGCTCATGAAGGCGGAGTCGGGCAAACCGCGCCCCTGAGAGCCCCGGGGTCAGTTCCAGGACGCGAGTACGGCCGACGGCCCGCGGTACCACCAGCCGCGGTACTCGGGGACGGCGTACGGCCGCACGGCCGGGTCCGACGCCACGGCCAGGACCATCGCGTCCGCGAGCCGGCGGCTCAGCGCGGCGCCTATGCAGCCGTGTGCGCCGGCCCCGAACGACAGATGCGCCCGGTCGCCGCGGTCCGGTACGAAGGCGTCGCCGTCCGGCCAGCGCCGCGGGTCCCGGTTCGCGCTGGGCAGCACCCCGATGACCCGGGTACCGGCCTCGATCGCGACGCCCGAGAGTTCGGTGCCGACCCGCGCCTCGCGGGTGATGCCGCCGATCGGCGACTCCCAGCGCAACGCCTCGTCCACGAAGCTCTGGCGCAGGGCCGGCGATGCTGCCAGCCGCCGGCGCATTTCGCCGTCCGCGGTGAGCACGCACGCCAGCACTGTACTCAGCCCTTCCCGTGGCCCCGCGTCCGCCCCGATGATCATGAACTCGACCATCCGGCGCGTCTCGTCCTGCGAACTCGACGCTTTCGCCATACAGCCCAGCACCGTGTCCGGGCGCGCACGCCGCCTGCCCGCGACGTACTCCGCGACCATCGACAGGATCTCGGCGCGGACACCGTCGACGTCGTCCCGGGGGGTGCCGAACTCGCGGAAGTCGAAGGCGCCCTCGCTCACCAGCGGGCCCCAGCGGTCCATCTGCGCCGGCGTCACGGTGTCCTCGCAGCCGAGCAGGTCGATGGTGGCCCGGGCGACCAGCGGGACGCAGAACTCGGCCGCGAGGTCGCACGGCGTGCCGTCCGCATACGACCCGCGCAACTCCGCGTAACGCCCCGCGACCTCGGCCGGCATCCGGGGGTCGGCGGCCCGGAACGCGGGCAGCATCGCCGACCGTGCGGCGCGGTGCTCCTGCCCCTCGCTGTGGAGCATGTTGGGCCCGACGAACCGGGTCAGATAGCTGTCCGGCTGGTCCGAGCGGAACAACTCCGCGGTGGAGACCACCGTCTGCACGTCGGCCCAGCGCAGCGCGAGCAGCGCTTCGAGTTCGGTGCACACCGCCACCGGGCTCTCCTCCCGCAGGCGTCGCAGCACCGGGTTGGGGTCGGCCTCGAGTTCGGCGAGGGCGACCTCCGCCGGGGCGTGCCGTTCGCCGAGCCGGTCCCGGATCTCGCTGAACGGCACCGCCGTCCTCTCGCGCGAAGCGGTCACAGCCCGGGAATTGTGTTGTCCGAGAAAATACCCTGCTTGACGAAGAAACCCATCGGCTTACGCACCGCACGCCGCACCGCTTCCTTGCGTCCGGGGTGGGCGAGCACCCGGGTGCGAAGCCCCGGCATGTCGCCGAGCCCGGCGTCGCGATAGACGACGGAGCTGCAGAAGGAATTCAGGATCACGGCTATGTAGTCCTTGAGGTAGGACTCGACCTCGCCCCGCTGCTCTTCCGTCATCGACGGACGGGCACGCTCATAGAGCATGCTCACCAGTTCGCGGCCGAACGCGATGTGCCGGGACTCGTCACGGTGGTGGACCCGGTTGATCTCGCGGATGGTCTCGTGGAGCAGTGCGTCGCCCGCCATGGTCATGTTGTAGTGGTCCACCAGCTCCTCGAAAATCAGGATCCGGCTGAACACCAGGAAGTTGGCGAGGTCGGTCTCCTTCTCCGACTCGCCCTTGATCCGGAGCGTCGAGTAGAGCTTTCCGCCGTAGCGCAGACAGAACTCGGCGAAGAACCACATGTGCTCGTTCTCTTCGCCGATGAAGTGGTGGAAGAACTCGGACGTCTCCTCGAACCCGCGGGTGTGGATCCGGTCGATGACCTCGTTGAGAAGCTCACGGATGCCGTGCACGTTCATGCTGTAGAAGTTGATGCTCTCCCACTTGCTGAGCGTCATCTTCTGCGACTCGGTCAACTCGTTCTCGAGTTCGGTGCCGTGGATGCTGAGCAGCGATGGTGACATCCAGTAGGCGTTCTCCGGCAGGGAGTCCGGCCAGTCGAAATGGGTGTACGGGTTGTAGTGGTCGGTGACGGACTTCTCGGTCAGCCGCTCGAGCACTGCGGAGAAACGGTCCGACGATTCGGTCGTGGTGGTCATGTGACTCCTGTCCTCTTGCCTACGCCGACTCGTGCCGACTGCGGATCAGCGCGTCGACCCAGCGTTCCAGACCGAAGGCGATGCAGCCGGTGAAGGCGTGCGTCCCGTCTGCGAGCCTGATGTCGCAGCGCTCACCGAAGAAGTTCCGGTGCGAGTTCACGGAGGCGATGGCCAGGCCGCTCGCATCTGTGAACTCCTGCTTCGTCGGGAACAGCTTCTGGTGGAGCAGCCGCTCGTCGTCCTTCTTGAAGAACGGATCGGTGGCGATCAGGAAGTCACCGCTGGTGCCGAGCGACGCGGCGATGTCGCTGATCGCCTCCCGGCCCTCGTCCAGGAACGCCCGGACCTCGGCCTGGCCGCCGATCATCACCACTTCGCGCATCTGGAACTCCCGCTGCCGGCGCAGCGGCGTATACTCGCGTTCCCGCCGGCGGCACGTCTGCCGCACGGTGAGCAGCGTCCGGTCCCCGACGGTGGACCCGGCACGGGAGAAGTAGGCGCCGTAGCAGGACGCGGAGGTGAGTACGAGATCGTCGTCGCCGGGATTGTCCAGCCAGGGCGTGACGCGGTGCGCGAGCTGCGGGAAGCTGTCGAAGTAGTCGATGCGGGACAGGTCCGCGACGGTCAGCAGCTCGGCGTGCCGCTCGGCGGGCGCGCCGATCCGCGCCGCCCACTCCAGCGCCAGCGCGTCCACGGACTCGAGGATCCGGAATTCCTCGGCGGACAGCGAGCCCAGCCCCCGTCCGGCGGTGACCGCCTGCCCGGGCGTCATTCCGCCACCTGCGCCGAGGGCGCGTCCGAGCCGAAGAAGATCTCCGTAAGCCCTTCGATGGTACGGAGCTTGCCGATCGGGACCGAGTCGAGGTCGGGCTCACGGCCCGTGGCGTCGATCAGGTTCTGCATGAACGTGATGAATGCCAGCGAGTTGATCAGCCGGGAATCGATTAAGTCCACGTCGGCCGGAATGTTCACGAGTTCCGGGTGGAACGTCGACAGCACTTCGCGGATCTGGGCTTCCCCGTTGCCATTGCTCATTGACTGGTAAATCCTTGCCTGGAGTGCCTTGTGGGCAGCGGAAATAGTCAACGTACCCGATCGGACCGGAAGGCGCGCGTCCCGGCTCCTGCCGCGGGCTCGCCGCCGGATCTTCCGGTTTCAGTGCGCGCAACAGCGCTTCGGAGATCTCCCCTCCCCCGATGGTGGGACGGAGCCTATGCCAATCTCCGCTGCAGGTGAAGGCCCCCAGTTGACGGCGATTTTGGGCAGATACCGCGTGGCCCCGTGCGGGTGCTGCGCTGACCTGCTTGTTCGCAGCCCGGAGTACGCGACGGCCGAAGCCTTGCCGGAGTGGGCGAGAACCGGGGGCGGAGCCACCGGTTTCGCTTTCATGTGACCTGCCCGAGTCGGTTGTGCGGAAATTATCGACCGGTGTGGAAGCGACGCCGGTGTTTGTTCCGTTTGGAGGTCATGCATCCCGGCCCGACCGGTGTACGCCCGCCGGTCCGCAACCGGGATCGGGGCGTCCGCGACCCGTCTGACCTGCAAGTCCCGCACGCCGGGGCGCTGATTGCATGTGAAAGCATCGATGCGTCGAAGGAGTTCCGGGGCGCCTGTAAGGTGCGTAAACGAGGCCGGGCCTTCACCTGTGGCAGAGATTGGCATACGCTTCCTCCGGCCAGCTTGTCTCGGCAAACGGGGGAGGGCGATCGCTGGTGGCTGTTGCGCGCGGTGAAACCGGGAGACCCGGCGAGGCACGGGCGGTGCTCAACCCGGAAGAACCGGACCGTCTCCTTCGATTCGAGTACGACCGGGACAGCGACTACGAAGCCGAAATCGGCATCACGTTAGCCTTACAGGCACTCGTGCCCCAGGCCAAGCTCCTGAACCCGGACCACCGGATGTTCCAGATGGTCCACCTGATCAGCGAATACTCGTGGTGTTCCATGCACCACGAACTCTGCCGCGTCTGTAATGCCCTGGACGAGGACGACTTCGTCCTCGCCGGCCGGCTGCTCAACCGGACCGTCGGGCTCGGGGAATTCCCCGTGCAGACCGTGCGGTTACTCCAGGAGTCCTTCTCGCAGGCCAGCTTCCTGAGCATGCGCGACGTGCTGATGCCCGAGTCCACCGGCCTCGACTCGCCCGGCCGCCGTAACCTGCGCCGCGTCTGCACGGCCGTGTGGCGCGCGTTCGAAGCCGCGCTGGAGCGGCACGGCGTCGGCCATCGCGACCTGATCGAGGAACTGGGCCGGCTGGAGGCGCCGGCCCCCGGCGAGCGGCTGGCCGTCCTCGCGGAGGTCCGCAACGGCATACACCTGCTCGACTGCAAGACCATGGAGTGGAACCAGCTCCACCTGCGCCTGGTCCGCAGCCTCATCGGAGGCCACCCGGCGGCCCGGCCCGGCGACGGGTCCGCGACCCCCGCCGAGCCGCTGAGCATGCGCGGTGCGCCGATCAGCGGGCTGGAGCGCCTGGCCGAGCACTCGCTCTTCCCCGGCCTCTGGCGGGCCGTGGACGAGACGTACCAGCGGACCTCCCGCCTGGCCGCGGAGGGCGCGAACTGATGGCACACCACAGAGCAGCACCGCGGCCGTCAGGATCCTGGACATGAGCGACGCCACCCGGATCGCCACATCCGAGCAGCTCGACCTGTGGCTGGCCGCCGGCCAGGACCTCGAGTCCCCGCGCTACAACGTCCCGACCGCCCTCGACTTCCACGCCCGGCCGGACGAGGGCGCGATCCGGGCGGCGCTGCACGGCCTGTTCGACCGGCACCCCGCCCTGCGTTCGTCGTTCCACCTCGACGATTCCGGGCAACTGCGCCAGACGATCCCCGACGCCGTCGAGCCCTCGCTGCGCGTGGTCCGTATCCCGGAGGAGTGGGACAGAAGAGCGCGGGCCGCATGGGCCGCGCAGGTCGGCCGGCGGCCGATCCCCATAGGTTCCGCCGGCGTCGCACGGGCCGACCTGCTGCTGCACCCCGGGGGCGCGGTACTGGTCCTCACCGTGCACCACCTGGTCATGGACGGCTGGTCCGTCGAACTGGCCGTCGAAGACTTCCTGGCGCTCTACGACGCGGCGGTCGACGGCACCTCCCCGGCGCCCGCCGGCACGGGAGAGGAGACGCCGGCCGCCCCCGCGGACCCCGACGCCGTCGGCTACTGGCTGGACCTGCTCGGCTCCGACCCGGAGACGCTGGAGCCGGTTCCGGACTTCGTCCGGGGGGCGCGGCAGTCGCGCGCGGCCCGCGAGGAAGTGGTCGTCGACGGTGCGGAACTCGCCGCCCTGCGGGGGATGGTCGAGCGGGACCGGGTGTCGATGTCCACCGTGGGCCTCGCCG
Organism: Streptomyces sp. CMB-StM0423; assembly: GCF_002847285.1. Classification (NCBI taxonomy): domain Bacteria; kingdom Bacillati; phylum Actinomycetota; class Actinomycetes; order Kitasatosporales; family Streptomycetaceae; genus Streptomyces; species Streptomyces sp. CMB-StM0423. The sequence continues at coordinate 7,654,697 of NZ_CP025407.1, forward strand.
GCTGGTCGGTGGTGCTGCACCAGTGGAGCGGCCTGGACGAGGGGCTGCTGGCCACGCCCTTCAGCGCCCGCGTCGATCCCGGCACCCACCACACGCTCGGCATGCTGAGCCGGGTGCTGCCGGTCCGTACGTCCTTCGCCCCCGCGACACCCTGGAGCGACCATCTGGCCTCGCTCCACCTCCAGGTGCTGGAGTCGTTCGAGCAGTCCGCGGTCGACACCGGCGCCCTGCGCGCCGCATTAGCCGCGCAGGGCCGCCGCTACCCGGCCTTCCGCAGCCTGTACGCCCACGAGAGCGAGCCCCGGCCTGCGCGCGTGCTGCCGGAGACCGAGGTGTCCCGTCTGGACATCGACCTCGGGGCCGTCAAGTACGACCTCTCGGCGGCGGTTCTCGAAGGCCCCGACCGGCTGATCCTGGAGCTGGAGTACGACGCCGCCGTCTACCGCCCGACGACCGTCCGCGCCGTGCTCGCGCAGTGGCACGGGCTGCTGACGGCCGCGGCCGCGGAGCCCGACGCCGCGCTGGCCGACCTGTTGCGCGAAGCCGACGGCGACACCACCGCGACGGCCTCCCGGAACGAGACCCCCGCCGAGGTCTCGGTGCCGCCGCCGCACCTGGTCCTCGACATGGCGAGGGCCCACCCCGACCGGATCGCCGTCGTCCACGGCGAGGAGGAACTGACCTACGCCCAACTGGTCGCCGCCGCCTCGCGCGTGGCGAACTGGCTGCTGGCGGCGGACGGCGACGAGCCGGCCCCGACCGTCGGCGTACTCATGCCCGGCGGCTCGGACGCCGTCGTCGCCTTCCTCGGGATCACCCTGGCCGGCAAGGCGTACGTGCCCATGGACCCCGGCCACCCCGCCGCCCGGCTCGCCGGCATCATCGATGACTCGGGCATGCACCGCATCCTCACCACGGCCGAGCTGGCCGACGGTGCCGACCGCCTCGGCTGTGCGGCGCACACCCTGGCGGAGGTGTGCACCGAAGCCGAAGCCGGGGGTGACGAGCCGCCGGACGTGACGCTGACCCCGGACACCCTGTTCAACGTGCTCTACACGTCCGGCTCCACCGGGCGTCCGAAGGGCGTCCTGCTCCCGCACCGCGGCGTCGCCCGGCTGATGCACCACGACGGCCGGCTGCGGATCGACGAGAACGACCGGGTGGCGCAGGTGTGCCCGCTGAACTTCGACGGCGCCACGTTCGAGGTCTGGGGCGCGCTGACCCACGGTGCGCGGCTCGTCGTCCTCGACCGGGACCTGCTGCTCGCCCCGGTCGAACTCCGCGACGCCGTCCACCGGTTCGGGGTGACGGCGCTGATCATCACCACCCCGGTCTTCCACTCCCTCGTCACCGAGGCACCCGAGCTGCTGCAGTCCCTCACCCTGCTGTCCCTTGGCGGCGACGTCGCCTCCGTCCCGCATGTGGCGCGGGCGCTCGCCTGGTGCGGACCGGGTGTGCTGGTGCACACGTACGGGCCGACGGAGAACTCCTTCACCTCCGTCCTCGCGCCGGTCGACCGGGTCGACGAAGGCAGCCGGGCGCTCCCGCTCGGGCGCTGCGTGCCTGGGACCGAGGCGTACGTGGTGCGTGAGGGCACGTTCGACCTTCTCCCGGTCGGCGCCCCCGGTGAACTGCTCCTCGGCGGTACGGGCCTGGCCGCCGGCTACCTGGGCGACCCACGCCGTACGGCCGCGAGCTTCGTACCGGATCCTTTCGGCGACCGGCCGGGAGCCACCCTCTATCGCACCGGCGACCGCGTACGGCGGCTCCCGGACGGCGAGCTGGAGTTCATCGGACGCAGGGACGACCAACTGAAGATCCGCAGCCAGCGGATCGAGCTGGGCGAGGTCCGCGCCGCGCTGCTCGCCGACGAGGCCGTCCGCGAGGCCCACGCCGCCGGCTGGCGGAACCCGCGCGGCGAGAAGGAGATCGCGGCCTACGTCGTCCTCCAGCCCGGCGCCACACCGGCACAGGTGCGCGACCGCCTGGCCCGGGTCCTGCCCGCCGCCGCGATCCCGACCCGCTGGGCGCCCGTCGGCGCGCTCCCGCTCAACGCCAACGGCAAGGTGGACGCGAAGCAGTTGCCGACCCCGGCGCTGCTGGGTGCAGACGCGACGGACCAGGCCGGCGCCGCGCCGCCCGCCGCCGCGCGGGCGACCGTCACCCCCCGCGCGCTGGACGCGGTGCGCGCCGCCTGGGGTGACGTGCTCGACGACGTTCCGCCCGGCGACGACGTCAACTTCTTCGATGCCGGCGGCCACTCGCTGCTGCTCGCTCGGCTGCAGTCGGCGCTCCAGCGGCACGCCGGAGCGGAACTCCGCATCGCGGACCTCTTCCGCTTCCCGTCCATCAGGGCGCAGGCGGAGTTCCTGGCGGCGGCGTCCGCCGACGGACCGTACGGCGCCGCGGCCCCGGCGGCCGTGGCGGCCGGCGAGCCCATCGCCGTCGTCGGCACCGCCGGCCGCTTCGCCGGCGCCGCCGACGTCCGCGCCTTCTGGCGGAACCTGTCCGGCGACTGTGTGGCCGGCGCCGACGCGGCGATCGTCGAGGTCGGCGGCGGCCGCCGCCATATCGCCCGGTGGGGCCGGCTCGACGAACCGCGGGCGTTCGACGCCGAGTTGTTCGGCCTGACCCCGGACGAGGCGCGGGCCACCGACCCGCAGCACGGGATGCTCCACGAATGCCTCTGGGCGGCCATGGAGGACGCGGCCGTGACGCTCGACCGGCTGCGCGATCGCACCAGCATCTACGTCGGCTGCGCGAACACGCCCGCGCCCGCCGCCGCCACGGGCCTGGACGAGGACCTGACCGCGGCGTTCCTGTCGCAACCCGCGTTCGTCGCCTCGCGCTACGCCTACCGGCACGACCTGCGCGGCGAGAGCGTCGTGATCGACACCGCCTGCTCGACGTCCCTCGTCGCCGTCCACCTGGCCTGCGCGAGCCTCCGGTCGGGCGAGAGCGACTACGCCTTCGCCGGCGGCGTCTCGGTGTTCGATCCCGCCGACGGCGGCTACGTCCACGAGCCCGGCATGATCTACGCCGACGACGGCGTCTGCCGGCCGTTCGACGAGTGGGCCACCGGCACCGTCGGCGGCGACGGCGCGGGCGTCGTCCTGCTCCGCCGGCTCTCGGACGCGCTCCGCGACGGCGACCCGGTCCACGCCGTCGTCCTCGGCTCGGCCGTGAACAACGACGGCCGCGCCCGGGCCGGCTACGCGGCCCCGGGATTCGACGGCCAGGTCTCCGTCATCCGGCGCGCCCTGGCGTCGGCGAGAGTCGAAGGCCGCGACCTCGGCTTCGTCGAGACCCACGGGACCGGCACCCGGCTGGGCGACGCGGTCGAGGCCACGGCGCTGGCCGAAGCCGTCGGCGAGCGGGACGCGCCGCTGCCGATCAGCTCGGTCAAGGCGTCGATCGGGCACTGCAACACGGCGGCCGGCATCGCCGGGTTCCTCAAGGCGGTGCACGCGGTCCGCGACCGCGTCCTGCCCGGGACGGCCAACTCGGTCAAGCCGATCGAGGAGATCGCCTCGGGCGACCGGCTCCGCCTGCTCACGGAGACCGAGCAGTGGGAGGACACCGGCCGCGCACGGCTCGCTGGGGTGAGCTCCTTCGGCGTCGGCGGCACCAACGCCCACGTCGTGCTCAGGGAGTTCACCGAGCAGGACGAAACCATCACTCAGCGTGCGGAGGCCGGCCGGTGACCGACGACTACCCGCCGGAGAACGGCATGCAGGACGACGAGGCGCGGCTGCCCCGGGTCCTCCCGCTCTCGGCCCGGAGCGAGACGGCCCTCCGCAGCGCCGCCGACGCTCTCGCCGCATTCCTGGACGACCGCCCGGACCTGTCCCTCGACGACACGGTGACGACGCTGGCGCACGGCCGCGAACGGTTCGAGCACCGCCTCGCCGTCGTGGCCGGCGATCCCGCCGCCGCGGTACGAGCCCTGCGCGAGCCCGGCACCGGCCCGGCGAACCGCCGCGGCGCCGCACCCGCGGCCACGCCCCGCACCGTCCTGGTCTTCACCGGCCAGGGCAGCCAGTACACCGGCATGGCGGCCGGCGCCTACCGGGCGTACCCCGAGTTCCGCGCCTGGCTCGACCAGGCCGACGCACTGCTCCGGGACGAGCTGCCGACCGGACTGCTCGACTGCATGTTCAGGCCGGAGCTGGCCGACGCCCTCGCCCGTACGGACGTCGCGGCGGCGGCCATCGTCGCCGTACAACTCGGTCTGCTGCGCGTGCTCCGCCGATACGGCATCACGCCGGACACCGTGTTCGGGCACAGCGTGGGCGAGTTCTGCGCGGCCGCCGCGGCCGGGGCGGTCTCGGACGAGGACGCCTTGAGGCTGGTGGCGCGGCGCGGCGTGCTCATGGCGGAGCGGACCCGGCCGGGGGCGATGCTCGCGGTCCGGTCCGCCGCCGACCCGGCGGACGGGTGGGGTGCCGACGCCGTGGCCGCGCTGGCCGACGAGACCCCTGACGTGTGCGTCGCCGTCCACAACAGCCCGCGCGACCTGGTGCTGAGCGGAGACGCCGACGCCGTCGCCGGACTGGAGACGCGCCTGGAGGCCGCCGGGCTGAAGTGCCGCCGGCTGCGCACTTCCCACGCGTTCCACAGCGGGCTACTCGCGCCCATGGCTGACGACTTCGCCGCGGCGGCGGAACTCGTCACGTGGTCGGCACCCACCGGGGCGCAGTGGATCAGTTGCTCGCACGGCGTGATGACGCAGGCGCCCGACGCGAGCTACTGGCGCGACCACCTGACCGAGCCTGTCCGCTTCTGGGACGCCCTTACGCTCGCCTGCGCCGACGACCGGGCCACCGTGCTGATGGAGGTCGGGCCGCACCCGGCGCTGCTGCCCCTGGCCGGCCGGCTGCCGACGCCGCCGGCGCTCGTCCCCGTACTGGCCCGTGACCAGGACGCCGCCGCGGCCGTGGCCGGCGCCGCCGCCGAGGCGTGGTGCCACGGAGCCCCCGCCGACCTCACCGGGGGCATCCCGGGGCGCCGCCGGCACCTGCCGGGATACGGCTTCAACCGCCGCGTGCACTCCGTACGTCCCGACCCCACGCAGCCCGCCGCCGCGCCGGCCGCACCCGCTGCCGCCGCCGCGCTCGATCCGGCCGGACCTGCCCTGCCGCCGCGCGAGGCGCTGGCCGCGCTCTGGACCGACCTGCTGGGCGTCGCGCCGGAGCCGGAGACCGGCTTCCTCCAGAGCGGCGGCGACTCGCTGACCCTGCTCCGCTTCCAGCAGCGGATCCAGGCCAGGCTGGGCACCGCGCCCAGCCTGGCGGACCTGCTCGACGCGGGCACGTTCGAGGCGATGGCGAACCTCCTGCCGGCCGCCGCAGCCCATCCGCCCGCCGCCGCGCCGGCGCCGGCCGCGGAGCCGGCCGAGCCGGTCACCACGTACCAGGCGTCGGCGGTCCAGCAGGGCATGCTGATGATCGACCTGATGCAGCCGGACTCCAACCAGCACAACGTCACGCTGGCGTTCGAGGTCCCCGGTCGCGTGGACGAGGCGGCCATGGCCGCCGCCTTCCGCGACGCCCAGGTCCGCCACAGCGCGCTGCGCACCGTGTTCACCCGGGACGGCGGCCGGTTCGTACCCGAGATCCGCCCCGAGCCGGGCGCCGCGCTGGAGGTCGTCGAGGCAGGCGTGGCGGACCGCCGCCCGCTCGTCGACGACGCCGACGTCCGGGAGTGGACCCGCGAGATGAGCGACCCGCCGGTGCGGTGCCTCGGGGCCGCCACCGCGCTGCGCGGCACGCTGGTGCGCGGCCCGCAGCGGAGCCTTGTCGTGCTCACCGCCCACCACGCGGTCTGTGACGCGACGTCGATGGGCATCCTCGTCGACGAACTCGCCGAGGACTACCGCCGGCACCGCGCCGGGCTCCGCGGCCAGGCGGCGCCGGCACCGGTGCAGTACCACGACGTGCTCGCCGCCGGCACGGACGACTCGGCCGGCCGCGCCTACTGGCTGGAGCAACTCGACGGGGCGTCGGACCTGGTGCCGGTCCCCACGGACCGGCCGCGGCCCAAGGTGCGCGAGGGCTCGGGCGCGCAGTGGACGTGGACGCTGAGCGCCGGGCAGTCCGCCCGGGCCCGGGAGCTGGCGGCGCGGCTCGACGTCACCCTCTTCAGCACGATGCTCGCGACGTACGCGGTCCTGCTGCGCGTGCGCAGCGGCGCCGACGACCTGTCGATCGCCACGCCGGCCACCGGGCGCACGTCCGAGCGCGCGCAGGGTGTCTTCGGCCCGTTCCTGAACACCCTCGTGCTCCGGGCGCGGATCACGCCAGGACAGGGCTTCGACGCGCTCGCCCGGGACCTGCAGACCACCGTCCTCGACGCGATCCGGCACTCGGACTTCCCGTTCGACCGGCTGGTCGCCGCGCTCAACCCGCGCCGGGAACCGGACAGGACCCCGCTGTTCTCGGTCATGTTCACCATGCCGGACCAGTTCGCCCTGCCCGACTTCGACGGGCGGCAGGCCCGCCCCGTAGAGCTGCCGGGGCTAGGCGCGAAGTACGACCTCACGCTGTACGTGACTCCCGCCGCCGACGGACGCCTGCGTCTCGACCTCGAATACGACCCCGCGCTGTTCGACGAGTCGACGGTGCGCGGCCTCGCGGACGACTACGACGCGCTCCTCGCCGCCCTCGCCGCGGCGCCGGAGGCGGCCATCCCCGAGCCGGGCGGCCCGGTCGGCGACCGGCCGGCCGGGGACCCGCAACCGGAAGGAGAGGAAGCCGGGGAGACGGCCATGACGGAGACGGAGCGCTACGTCGCCGGGCTGTGGTCGGAGACGCTCGGCGTGGACATCGCCGGCGCAGCCGACGACTTCTTCGACGCCGGCGGCCACTCCATGCTGGTCCTGGCGTGCCTGGCCGAGATCCAGGACCGCTTCCCCGAGGCCACCATCCAGGACTTCTTCGCCCACCGCACCGTCGGGGCCTTCGCCGCCCACCTCGACCGGCTCGCCGGCGGCGGTACGGCGGCCGAACCGGAAGCGGCGCCCGCCGAGACCGAGCCGGAGAAGGAACCGGAGCCCGCCGCCCGGTCCACCGCCGCCACCGCGGAGCGAGTGACGGCGGAGCGCGTGACCGCCTCCTCGTCCGCCGGCTCCCCGGCGGGCCGGGGGGACGTCCTGCTCACCGGCGCGGCCGGCTACCTCGGCGCGCACCTGCTCGCCACGCTCCTGCGCGAACCCGGGGGCGCGGTCGTCTGCCCGGTCCGGCCGCGCGACGGCGTCGGCGGGACGACCCGGCTCGAAGAGGCCGTCGCGCGCTACGCCCCGGACGTGTTGCCCCAGGTGCCCGGCAGGGTCACGGTCGTCGAAGTCGACCTGCGTGAGCTGACCGCCCAGACGCTGGGCACCTCGATCGCCGGTATCGGGACCGTCGTCCACTCCGCGGCCGAGTCGAAGATGTTCGGCCGGATCGAGGACCTGCGGGCCGCCAATGTGGCGCCCACCCGGCTCCTCGCCGAGCTGGCGCTGGCCCACGGTTGGCGCATGGCGCACGTGTCGACCGCGTCCGCCGTGGGCGCCGCACCGGGCGACGGCCGGGCGGTCACCGTCCGCGAGGAGGACTTCGACCGCGGCGAGAACTTCGACAACCCGTACTCGCGCTCCAAGTTCGAAGCCGAACAGGTGATCCACGCGGCCGTCAAGAACGGGCTCGACGCGACGGTCCACCGGGTCGGCGGGCTGATCGGCGACAGCACGTCGGGGACCTTCCTCCCCGACCCCAGGGCGAACCTGTTGTACCAGTTGGTGCGGGCCATCATGCGCTGCGGGCTGGTGCCGGACGCACCGGGCTTCACCATGAACGTCACGCCGGTGGACTTCGCCGCGGCGGCCGTGCTGCGGCTGTCGGACAACGCGTCCCACTCCGGCCGTACGTTCCACGTCCTCAACCCCGAACAGCTGACCATGCCCGCGCTGACCGGGATCCTGCGCGACCTCGGCTACCCGGCCATCCTCACGGACCCGCAGAGCGTCGCCGACTGGCTCACCCGGGAGGGCGCCGACGAGGCGGACGCGGAGGCGGCGCCGTTCCTCCGGCAGTTCACGGCGCCCGCCGGCACCGTGGTCTCGCACGACACCCGGATGACGACGGCGGCCCTGGCCGGCCTCAAGTGCCCCGCACCCGACCTCGCCCTCCTGCGGGTCGTGATCGGCCACTGCGTCGAGACCGGTTTCTTCCCCAAGTCGCGGCTATGGGACTTCGTATCCCGGTCGACAGTTCCCACCAGTGCCTAGGAGACAGCGCCACGATGCCCTACCAGGTAGTCACGAACGACAGCGGCCGGCACTCGACGTGGCCGGACCAGAAGGAACTGCCGGACGGGTGGGAGACCACCGGTTTCGTGGGCTCCCAGGAGGAGTGCCTCGACCACATCGCCCGGATCTGGGACGGGCCCGGCCCGCGGACCGTCCGGGTTCCGGGCTGGGCAGCGGCCAACGTGCTCACCACCGAGCGGATCCGCCTGCGTGAACTGTCCCCGGCCCAGGTGGCCGGCCTGCTGGAGGTGCTGGACGGCGAGGCGGTCTCCGACGGGTACGTCGAGAACTACCCACTCGTCGGCACCGGTTTCGGGGCCAGGAACTTCCAGACGCGCACCCCGGACGAACTGCGTTTCGGGTTCGGCATGTACCTCGTCTCGGCGCAGCCCGGCGGGCCCGCCTTCGGCGACATCGGCTTCCACCGGCCGCCGGCGGACGGCGTCGCGGAGATCGGCTTCAGCCTGGCCGAGTCGGCCCGGGGCCAGGGCTACGCCACCGAGGCGGTGGCCGAGCTGACCCGCTGGGCGTTCACCCAGCCCGGCGTGCGCCGCATCGTCGCGAAGACCACGACGGACAACACCGGCGCCCAGGGCGTTCTCGGCCGCGCCGGCTTCCGGCTGGAGCGGACCGGGGAGAACGTCCTCCACTACGCGTTGCAGCTCGCGCCCGACCTGCCCGAGTCCGAGCCGATGCGCGACGACGAGGAGGAGCGCGCCGCGCTCTCCAAGCTCGGCAAGGTGCGCAAGGCCGGCGGAGACGACCTCGCCTTCGTGGCCGGCTCCGACCCGTTGCGCCGCGTCGTACGCGACGGCGGGAAGCTCCTGGCCTACGCCCAGTCCGGCGACAAAGAAGGCGTGGAGGACCCTACCAACCACCTGATGTTCATCGTCGTCCACCCGGCCGTCGCCAGGCGTGGCCTGGGCGAGCGGTTGCTCGGCGAGGTCCGCGAGCACGCCCGGGCGCACGGCAAGACCGGCATGGTGACCGGCACGCCCGACGACGACCACCCGTCGGTCGCCTGGGTGCGCAAGCACGGCTTCCGGCCCATCGGCCACCACCTGATCACCCGGCGTGACAAGGGCGCCGCCCCCGTGGAGGCGCCCGGGGAATTCACCGTCGAGGTGATGGACCGTGCCGACGGCGCCGCGGTCGAGGAGTTCGTCGCCCTGGCAAGCCGTACGGTCGCGGAGGCCACCATGCCCGGCGGCGCCCGGATGACCTCCGACCCGGACGAGATCCGCAGGGACCTGGTCGAGGAGCACGACGGCGCGCTGCTGGTCTGCCGCGCCTCGGGCGCGCCCGTCGGCTGGCTCGCGCTCACCGCGCCCGCCGTCGGCGAGGACGCCTGGGTGCTCGCCGCCCAGGTCGTGGTGGAGGCCGAAGGGGAGGGCGCCCCGGCGGCGCTGCTCGCCGCGGCGGCGCGCCTGGCCGACGAGGCGGGGGCGGCGTCGCTGACGGCCGTCGCCGAGGAGGACGGACAGCGCGAACTCGCCGAGACCCTGCCCGGCTCCGGGTTCCTCCCGGTCGCGGGCCGCACCATCTGGTTCGCCGAAGTGGACCCGCGGCCATGAGCGAGTCCCCCGACATCGCGCCCCGGAGCGCGGAAGCCGACGCCGCCCCGCCCCAGAACAACGTGCTGGCCGTGCTCCGGCGGCTGCCCGGCCGGGCCCGCATCCTCATCCTGGCCGACGTCGTCAACGCCTTCGGTATCGGGGTGGTGATGCCCTTCCTGGTCATCTACCTGAGCGAAGTACGGGACATCAACATCCGGATCGCCGCGGGGGCGCTCGCGGTCTCCGCGGTCGCCGCGTTCGCCTCGGGCCTGGCCTGGGGCGCCATGCTGGACCGGTACCGCCACCGGGTCATCATGCCCACGGTGATGGTGCTGGCCGCAGTCGGCACCGGCCTCTACGCGTTCGCCGACCGGCCCTGGATCGCCATCACCGCCGCGCTCGTCGTCGGCCTCGCGCAGGGCGGCATCGGCCCGGTCATCAGGACGATGTTCGCCACGGCGGTGCCGGCGAACGAGCGCACCGTGTTCTTCGGGCTCCAGTTCGGCATCTTCAACGGCGCGGTCGGGCTCGGCGTCCTCCTCGGCGGTACGCTCGTGAACGGCACGCTTGAGCGGTACCAGATGCTGTACATCATCGACGGCATCACGTTCCTCTTCATGGCCGTCGTCCTGGTGCTCGCGACGAGCGACTCGGGCAAGGAGAAGGGGAAGGACGAGGGCGGCGAGGACGAGGGGCCCAAGCCGTCGTACCGAACGGTGCTGCGCACCCCCGTGGTGATGCTGATCATCGCGACGATGAGCCTGGCCGCGGTCTTCTACTACGGCCTCTTCGAGTCCGTTCTGCCGGGATACCTGACGATCAACGACGCCGTCTCCGCGCGGGGGGTCTCCGGCGCGTTCGTCATCAACGTCGTGGTCGTCGTGCTGGCCCAGTTCGTGGTGATGCCCCGCCTGGGGAAGGTCCGCAGGACCACCTGGCTGACGGCGGCCGGGCTGCTGTGGGGGGTGAGCTGGATCCTGGTGCTGCTCGCCGGCCGGACCGACGGGGCGACGGCGCTCGTCCTTCTCTTCGTGTCGAGCGTGCCCTTCGCGGCGGCCGAGGTGATGGTGACGCCGGTCCTCGCCGCGCTCCTCAACGACGTCGTCGACGACCGCGTACGAGGCCGGGCCAACGCCCTGTTCGCGTTCGCGATCACCGGCGGCTCGATCATCGGCCCGGCGATGGCCGCCGCCATGCTGCCGGTCGGGAAGGGCGTGCCGTTGGTCGCGGGCCTGGCGGTGGGCTGTCTGCTCATGCTGATCCCCACCGTGGCGCTGCGTAAGCGGCTCGGCAGCGAGGGGGACACGCCCCGCGACGGGGACGAGGCGAAGGCGAAGGCGGAGGCAGCCGAGGCCGAGTCCACCGGGGCCGAACCCGCCGAACCGGTGGCGCCCGCCCGGACCGCGTCCACGTGACCGGCCTCGTTCCAACAGAATCGCAGGGGAGTGAGATGTCGTACGGGATCGTCGCCATCGGCGAATCTCTCGGTGAGTCGGTGGAGGTCACCGACGCGGAGATCGAAAAGTACACGACCAGCCATGAGACGGTGCGTTCGTGGGGCTACCGGCGCTTTCGCCGCGCCGATGACGGAGTGCTGCTGACCGATCTGGCGGTACAGGCGTGTGAACAGGCCCTGAAGGAAGCCGCGGTGGACGCCGCCGAGGTCGACCTGGTGGTGCTGGCCATCGCGGACTTCGCCGAGTACCTGTGCTGGGACGCGGCCGCCGCGGTGCAGGGCCGGATCGGGGCCGTCAACGCCGAGGCGATCCTGGTCAACCAGGCGTGCTGCTCCGGGGTGATGGCCTTCGACACCGCCGCCGGCCGGTTCGCGACCCACGAGAACTACCACCACGCGCTTATCGTCGCGTCCAACCGGATCTGCGACACGTACCAGAACCGGATGGAGACGAGCACGAGCGTCCTGTCGGACGGCGCGGTGGCCGCGCTGGTACGGCGCGGGCACGAGCGGGGCCGGTGGCTGGCCACCGAGACCATCAGCGACGGCCGGTACGCCAACTTCTTCCGGATGGACGTCGGCGGCACCGCCCACCCCTTCGGCGTCGACGGCGCGGGCGACAAGGACGACCTGCAGAAGCAGGCCAACCCGCTCGGCCGCGTCGCGGAGATCCTCGGCAACGACGCCCGCCGGATGCTGGAGTTCTTCAACAAGTTCGGCGGGAACATGCGGGTGGCGGTCGACCGCGTCTGCGCCCGTACGGGCATCGCGCCCGGCGAGATCAAGCGGTTCCTCCACCTCAACGACAACCAGCAGGCCATGGCCGACATCGCCAAGGTGCTGGACGTCCCCCTGGAGCGCTTCAACGGCGACCTCGCCCTCGACCTCGGCCACTTCGGCTCCGCCGACCAGATGCTCGGCCTGCACCGGCTGACGCAGGCCGGAGAGCTGCAGGACGGCGACATCGTCGCCCTGACGACCCTCGGTGGCGGCATGCACTGGGCCGTCACCCTGCTCCGCATATGAGCGGGACACCCACGGCGGACCTGCTCGCCCGGCTGCGCCGTCTCACCGCGGACGGCGCAGCCCCGGACCCCGGGCTGCTGCCCTCGATCCGGGAGCTGACCGGGGTGGTCGAGCGGGCGAAGGTCGGCGGCCTGCTGGCCGGTGTCCCCGCCCGGCTCCTCGCCGGCGAGGGCCGGCCGCTCCGACCCCTGCGGGTCGGACTCACCGGCACCTTCACCGCGGACGGCCTCCTGCCGCTGCTGCGCACCGCGCTGCTGTCGGCCGGGATCGACGCCGAGATCCTCCTGACGGGCTACGGCCGGCTGACCCTCGACCTCGGCGACCCCGCGTCGCCGCTGGCCGGTTTCGAGCCCGACGTCGTCCTCTGCCTCCTGCACGACGAAGCCCTGCTGCCGCACGACTGGGACCCCACCGACCTCGCCGTGCTCGACCGGCACGTCGCGGCTCGGGCCGTCGAGATCGGCGACCTGGCCGCGGACTTTGCGGCGCGTACGGGCGCCACGATGCTGCTGCACACCGTGCCGCTGTCGGTGCTCGAATACCGGTCGCTGGTCGCCCAGCGCAGCCGGGCCGCCCTCGGCCGGGCCTGGCGGCGGGCGAACCTGGTGCTGCTCGACCTGCCGGAGAGGACCCAGGAGGTCCACGTCCTCGACCTCGAAACCCTCGTTGCGAACGAACCCGTCGCGCTGCGCGACGAACGCCGCTACCGCTTCGCCCGCATGGCCTGGTCGCCCGGCGTGGAGGACCTGTACGCGACGGAGGCGGCGGCGTTCTGCCGCGCCCTGACCGGCCTGTCCCGCAAGGTCCTCGCCCTGGATCTGGACCAGACCCTCTGGGGCGGCGTCGTCGGCGACGACGGGCCCACGGGTATCGAGCTGGGCCCGCTCTACCCGGGCAACGCCTACCTCGAAGTCCAGCGGCGCGCGAAGATGCTCCGCCGGCAGGGTGTGCTCCTGGCCGTGTGCAGCAAGAACAGCCCGGAGCCCGTCGACCGGGTCTTCGCCGAGCACCCGGCGATGGTGCTGCAGGCGGAGGACTTCGTGGCGCAGGCGGTGAACTGGTTGCCCAAGGACGAGAACCTGCGGGAGCTGGCCCATTCCCTCAACCTGGGCCTCGACAGCATGGTGTTCTTCGACGACAGCGCCTTCGAATGCGAACTGGTCCGCGAGGCGCTGCCCGACGTCCGCGTCGTACGGGCGAACGGCGACCCCGCCGACCACGCCGCCCGGCTGCTCGGCACCGGCCTCTTCGACGTCGTGCGGCTGACCGACACCGACCTGGAGCGCACCGGGCGTTACCGGGCCGAGGTCCGGCGCCGCGACGGCTTCGCCGCGGCCGGCGGCACCCGGGACTTCCTCGACAGCCTGGAGCTGCGCGTACGGGTCCGCCCCGCCGACCCGTACGCCGTGCCGCGCGTCCACCAACTCCTGCACCGCACCAACCAGTTCAACACCACCAACCTACGCTGGACGGCAGCGCAGATCGACGAGGCCGTGGCGTCGGACCGCCGCACGGTCCTCGTCTTCGACGTCGCCGACCGCTTCGGCTCGGAGGACGCGGTCGGAGCCGTCCTGCTCTCGACGGCACCGGAGCAGTGGACGATCGACAATTTCGTCATGAGCTGCCGGGTGTTCTCCCGCGGCATCGAGTTCGCGGTCCTGCACCACGTGGCCGAACGCGCGGCGAGCCGGGGAGCGCAGCGCCTGGTCGCCGACTTCATCCCCACCGCGCGCAACGGCCCCGCGGCGGCCTTCATCCGGGAGGCCGGCTTCACCCCCGTGGACGAGCCGGGGCAGACCCACGAACTTCTCCTCGAACCGCCGCCCCGGCCGGCACCGGCATGGATCGACCTGGAGGGTGAGACCACCCGGTCCCGATGACCTCGCCCACCGTGGTCCCGCGGGGCGAGGCGGGAGGTGGCGTCCTCAGAAAGAAGGCACAGATGTCCGAGCTGATGACTCAGATCACCGAGATGATCGCTCCGATCACCGGCCTGGACCCGGACGGGCTGACCGCGGAGTCCAGGTTCGAGGAAATCGACGAGTGGTCGAGCCTCAAGGCCCTGTCCCTGATGGTCAACCTGGAACAGGATCTGCCGATCAAGCTCGACCTACGTCGCTTCATGGCCGTACACACCGTGGGCGAACTCGCCGCCCTGGTCGCCGAGGGCCTGGGGCAGGCGGCGGAAACGGCGGGCTGACCGATGCCACAGCCCTGGTCAGCCCGCGGCCTCGGCGGCGTGCGCCGTACCGACCTGCCGGAAGCCCACCCGCGCATAGACGCGCGCGACCGCGTCGTCCTGGGCGGAGAGCAGAACGGTCCGCACCCCGGCCGCGTCGTGCGCGTGCCGCGCCAGCAGCGCGGTGAGGGCACCGGCCAGCCCCCGGCGCCTGGCCGACGGCAGGGTGGCGACAGCCATGATCTCGGCGAACTCACCCACCGGCTGGTAGCTGCCGGCCGCGACGACGCCCCCCATGGGATCCTCCGCGACGGCGGTGACCGTCAGCCCGCGCCGCGCGCGGTCGTTCAGATGGGCGGCCATCTCGGGGTCGAGCTTGCTCAGGAAGGCGTCCCGCTCCGCGGCGCCCTCCGGCCCGGTCCCGGTACCCCCGGCCGTGAAGGCCACATCGGCCGTCGCGCGCCCGGCCAGCAGAGCCGGGTCACCGGCCTCCACCACGCGGAGGGTGACCCCGTCGACCGCCGACGCGGTCACGTCCCCCGTCTGCGCCCTCATGAGCGCGTGCGAGCTGAGGGCCAGCCCGTGGCGCCCGACGAGCCCGGCAAGTTCGGGGCGGACCTCGTGCACCCACTCGATCTCGGTGGCGACGCCGTGCTCGGCGCAGGCGGCGGCGAGCGCGTCGAGATCGCCGCCGGTGACCGGAGCACCGCGACCCACGGTCGGCCGTGCGTAGTACGGCCACGGCGACCGCGATACGAACAGGGTGAACGGCCCGACTTCCACCGCGTCGCAGTCGGGGCGTGGCGCCGCATCGAGGTAGGCGTCGAGTTCGGCAACCGCAGCCGGAATTCCGGGATCTGGAGTCATGGCCGCGACTTTACAAGACGCGCGCGATCGTGCCCGGCGGAATCCGGTTCTCCAGTTGGGCGCAGGTGGCGTGACGTTCGTCGGGCAGTGGTTTTTGTGGGTTGGTCGGGTTGTTGACCCGGGGTGATTTTGGGGTGGTGTGTGATGGGCAGCGTGGTTGTGCCGTCGTTGGTGGCGGTGTGGGGTGAGCGGGCTGCGGGTTCGGTGGCGGTGTCGGGTGCTGGTGGGGTGTTGTCGTATGGGGAGTTGGTGAGGCGTGCGGATGGGCTTGCCCGGTCGTTGGTGGGGCGGGGGGTTCGTCGGGGTGAGGTTGTGGGTGTGTGTATGGGGCGTGGTGTGGATGTGGTGGTGGGGCTTTTGGCGGTGATGCGCGCGGGGGGTGCGTATCTGCCGTTGGATCCGGGTTATCCGGGTGAGCGTCTGCGGTTTATGGTGCGGGATTCCGGGGTGCGTTTCGTGGTGGTCGATGATGACGTCCGTGGTGGTGTGGGTGCGGAGTTGTCGAACGACGCGGAGTTGGTGGGAGTCTCCGGTGGCGAAGCTGACACCGACGTGGTGTTGCCGGAGGTGGGTGTCGATGACTTGGCGTATGTGATTTATACGTCGGGGTCTTCGGGGGAGCCGAAGGGGGTGGGGGTGGAGCATGGTTCGGTGGCGCGGTTGTTTGATCGGGTGGGGGAGTGGTTTGGCTGGTCGCGGGATGATGTGTGGTCGTGTTTTCACTCGGTGGGGTTTGATTTCTCGGTGTGGGAGGTCTGGGGTGCGTTGACTTCTGGTGGCCGGGTGGAGTTGGTGTCGTATGAGGACAGTCGTGATCCGGTGGCGTTTCGGCGGTTGTTGGGTGAGCGGGGGGTGTCGGTGGCGAGTTTGACGCCGTCGGCGTTGTTGCGGTTGATGCCGTTTTTGTCTGGTGAGGGTGTGCCGGGTGGGTTGCGGCATGTGGTGCTGGGTGGTGAGGCGGTTCGTGCGGGGCAGATCGCGGGGTTGCTTGAGCGTTCGGTGGGTGAGCGGCCGCGGGTGTGGAACTTGTACGGGATTACGGAGACGACGGTGCACGCCTCCGTTCGCGAGCTGACTGCTGCTGATGTGGACGGGGAAGGCAGCCCGATCGGCCGGCCCTTGAGCGACCTGGCATTTGCCGTGGTGGACGCAAAGGTGGGCGACGTCGCGGTTGGTGCGGAGGTCGCGGAGCTTCCGGTGGGGGAGCCCGGCGAGTTGTGGATCTCGGGTGCCGGCGTGGCGCGGGGCTATGTGAACCGGCCGGAGCTGACGGTGAAGCGGTTCGTCGACGCGACCGTCGGGGGTGTGTCGGCGCGTTGGTATCGCACCGGGGACGAAGTGGTGGCGACGTCCGGTGCGTCGGGGGTGGAGTTCGCGTACGTGGGTCGGCTGGACCGTCAGGTGCAGTTGCGGGGCTTCCGGATCGAGCTGGGCGAGGTGGAAGCGGCCCTGGCTGCCCACGGCGGAATCGACGCCGCAGTGGTCGAACTGCTCGACGGTGAAGCGGACGGCGACGGTCCGGCCCTGGCGGCGTTCGTCACCGAGGCGGCCGGGAGCGTCGGGGGTGTGGGCACGTTCGAGGATGTCCGTGACTGGCTGTCCGGCAGGCTGCCGCAGCACATGCTCCCGTCCTCGGTCTCGGTCGTCGAGTCTCTGCCGTTGACGGCGAACGGCAAGCTCGACCGCGCCGCCCTGCGCGACCTCGCCGTGCAGCCGCTGCCCACCCGCGACAGCGGCGACCAGCCGGTCACCGACACCGAACGGCTCCTGGCCGGCATCTGGTCCCAGGTCCTCCGCACCGACTCCGTCGGCCGCAACGACCACTTCTTCACCATCGGCGGCGACTCCATGACCGCACTGCGTGCGTCCGTGGCCGCCGAGGAGAAGGGGCTGGAGTTCAGCGTCGGCGACCTCTTCGTCCACCCGGTGCTGGCAGACCTGGCGGCAGCGACCGCGCCGGCCGCTCTGGTCGCCGACCCCCCGCAGCCCGCCGCAGATCCGGTTCCGGTCCCGGCCGGCACGGTGGAACGCGCGTATCCGGCCCTGCTCATCCAGACGGGAATGCTCTACGAGAGCGAGCGCGACCCGGACCGCCCGACCTACCACGTCGTGTCGGAGACGGTGCTCGACGCGCCCGGTCTCACCCCGTCCGCGCTGGCCGCGGCCCTGGCGGCGGTCACGAACGCCCAGCCGGGCCTGCGGACCGAGTTCGACCTGACGGGTGCGGACGGTCCGGTACAACTCGTCCGCGCACTTCCTGACCCGCTGCTGGAGTACGAGGACCTGTCGACGTTCGCGCCGGACGCGGCGGGCAAACGGATCGAACAGATCCGCGAGCGCGAGCGCGAGCGGCCCTTCTACCGCGACGACTTCCCTCTGTGGCGGCTGACGTGCGCCGTCCTGCCAGGGGGGCGTGCCCGGATGTTCCTGTCCCACCACCACGCCCTGCTCGACGGCTGGAGCGTGTCGGTCTTCTTCGACCAGATCCTGGCCGCCTTGCGCGGCACCGGGGTTGCTGCGCCCGTCGACGTCTGCAGGCTTGCGGCGGAGGCCGAGGCGGAGGCCCTCGCCTCGGAGGAGTCGGCGGCGTACTGGTCCGGCATGACCCGGCAGTGGCGGGCGCTGACCGTGCCGGAGCGGCGCCGGCAGGACGGGGAGCCGGCCCTGTGGTCGGCGACCTACTCCATCGACGGGCGCCTGCGGGAGGACATCGGCCGGGCCTGCGCGGCATGGAGGTGTTCGCCCAAGCAGTTGTTCCTCGCGGCGCACCTGCGCGCCCTTGAGCTGGGCGCCGGCCCGGGTACGCCGCGTCCGGGGACGCTCGCCGTGGCCAACGCCCGGCCGGAAGCGTGGGACACCCACCTGGCCGTCGGTGTGTTTCTCAACGCGGTGCCGGTTCTCCCGCCCGCCGAAGGCGCCTCGTGGCGCGAGCGGGTCACGCACGTGGCGGCTGCCGAGCTGGAGATGCTGGAGCACCGGCACTTCCCCTTCGCCGCTATGCGCAGCCGGTTCGGGCTGCCGGCCCCCACGACCTGGTTCACCTACACGGACTTCGCCGCGACCAGCATGGCCGACTTCATCGCCACGGTGACCGACCACACCGTCACGGAGCTTCCGCTCACGGTCAGCGTCGTGGACGACGGCCTGATGGTTGACGGTTCGAGCGACCACTTCACGGCCGCGGAAGTCGCCGATGTCGTGCACGGGTACGCGGAATGCCTGCGGGAGGCTGTGGGGGAAGCGACTGCCGAGTGAGGTGAAAGCACGCCGTCGTATCGACGGCTCGATGTGAGCAGTGGTTTCTGTGCGTTGGTCGGGTTGTTGACCCGGGGTGATTTTGGGGTGGTGTGTGATGGGCAGCGTGGTTGTGCCGTCGTTGGTGGCGGTGTGGGGTGAGCGGGCTGCGGGTTCGGTGGCGGTGTCGGGTGCTGGTGGGGTGTTGTCGTATGGGGAGTTGGTGAGGCGTGCGGATGGGCTTGCCCGGTCGTTGGTGGGGCGGGGGGTTCGTCGGGGTGAGGTTGTGGGTGTGTGTATGGGGCGTGGTGTGGATGTGGTGGTGGGGCTTTTGGCGGTGATGCGCGCGGGGGGTGCGTATCTGCCGTTGGATCCGGGTTATCCGGGTGAGCGTCTGCGGTTTATGGTGCGGGATTCCGGGGTGCGTTTCGTGGTGGTCGATGATGACGTCCGTGGTGGTGTGGGTGCGGAGTTGTCGAACGACGCGGAGCTGATTGGGGTTGCGGATGGTGTTTCCGGTGATGGGGTGGTGTTGCCGGAGGTCGGTGTGGGGGATCTGGCGTATGTGATTTATACGTCGGGGTCTTCGGGGGAGCCGAAGGGGGTGGGGGTGGAGCATGGTTCGGTGGCGCGGTTGTTTGATCGGGTGGGGGAGTGGTTTGGCTGGTCGCGGGATGATGTGTGGTCGTGTTTTCACTCGGTGGGGTTTGATTTCTCGGTGTGGGAGGTCTGGGGTGCGTTGACTTCTGGTGGCCGGGTGGAGTTGGTGTCGTATGAGGACAGTCGTGATCCGGTGGCGTTTCGGCGGTTGTTGGGTGAGCGGGGGGTGTCGGTGGCGAGTTTGACGCCGTCGGCGTTGTTGCGGTTGATGCCGTTTTTGTCCGGTGAGGGTGTGCCGGGTGGTTTGCGGCATGTGGTGCTGGGTGGTGAGGCGGTTCGTGCGGGGCAGATCGCGGGGTTGCTTGAGCGTTCGGTGGGTGAGCGGCCGCGGGTGTGGAACTTGTACGGGATTACGGAGGCGACGGTGCACGCCTCCGTTCGCGAGCTGACTGCTGCTGATGTGGACGGGGAAGGCAGCCCGATCGGCCGGCCCTTGAGCGACCTGGCATTTGCCGTGGTGGACCCCGGCATCGGAGAAGTCGGTGACAGGGCGGAGATCAAGGAACTACCCGTGGGGGAGCCCGGCGAGTTGTGGATTTCGGGCGCCGGCGTGGCGCGGGGTTACGTGAATCGGCCCGAGCTGACCGGCCATCGGTTCGTCGAGGCAACTGTCGGGGGCCTGCCGGGGCGTTGGTATCGCACAGGGGACGAGGTGCGGGCCGTCCCCGGGGCGGCGACGGAGTTCGCGTACGTGGGTCGGCTGGACCGTCAGGTGCAGTTGCGGGGCTTCCGGATCGAGTTGGGTGAGGTGGAAGCGGCCCTGGCTGCCCACGGCGGAATCGGCACGGCTGTGGTCGAGTTGACCGACGATGGTGAGGGTCCGGCCCTGGCGGCGTTCGTCACCGAGGCGGCCGGGAGCGTCGGGGGTGTGGGCACGTTCGAGGATGTCCGTGACTGGCTGTCCGGCAGGCTGCCGCAGCACATGCTCCCGTCTTCCGTTTCGGTCGTCGAGTCTCTGCCGTTGACGGCGAACGGCAAGCTCGACCGCGCCGCCCTGCGCGACCTCGCCGTGCAGCCGCTGCCCACCCGCGACAGCGGTGACCAGCCGGTCACCGACACCGAACGGCTCCTGGCCGGTATCTGGTCCCAGGTCCTCCGCACCGACTCCGTCGGCCGCAACGACCACTTCTTCACCATCGGCGGCGACTCCATGACCGCACTGCGACTGGTCGCCACGATCAGCAAGACCGTGGGCACCCGGGTCGGCATCGCGACGCTCTACCGGAACTCGACGGTCGCAGAGCTGGCCGCGTGGGTCGACGCCGCGCTGGAGAAGAAGGCCGCGGTCGCCGAGCGGTGACCGGTCACCCGCAGCCCGCATGGCTGGCCGACCTGGCCCGGACAAGCCTGTCGGTGTCGGGCGCCGAGTACATCAGCGACGCGCAGTTGGCCACCACGACCTTCATCGGTCTGGGCGGCGACTCCCTGCGCGCCCTGTCCATCATCGGCAACGCCGCCAAGCGGGGCGTCCGGCTACGGTTTGCCGACCTGCTCGCCGACGTACCGCTCGCGCTGGTCCTGGACAAGGCGCTGGCGGGGCAGCCGGCGGACGGGCCCCGCGCCGCTGCCCGGCCGGCCGAACAGCCAGAGGGACCCGTCCCGGCAGACTCGGCGTCCTCCATGCAGGAGGGCCTGTGGCTGGGGAACCGTATCCTGGGCGACGCGCCCTATCGGCTGGTGTTCGCCTGCCACCTCACCGGCGGGCTGCGCCCGGATCTTCTGGAGCGGGCGATCCGGCAGACCGCGCGCCGGCACGACGGTCTGCGGACGGTCTTCCCGGTTCCGGGCGGGCGCATCACCCGGAAGGTGACCGACGTCGAACCGACGCTGGAGCACCTTCCGTACGGTTCGGTCGGTGCCCTCGCGGAGCAGATGGGCGGTGAGCCGTTCGATCTCGCCCGCCACCCGCCGATCCGCTTCGCACTCGCATCGGCGGGTGCCCGGCGCCATGTCCTCGTGCTCGCCGCGCACCACATTCTGCTGGACGGCTGGAGCGTCGCGCTCGTCCTGCGGGAGATCTTCGCCCGGTACGATGCGCTCGCCGCCGGCGAGGAGTACGCGCCCGGCCCGGCGGTCCAGGCCGACACCCACGACACACTGCTGCGCCGGCAGCGCACCGAGGGCGTCCACGCCGTACAGCTCGACTTCTGGAAGCGGCAACTGGACGGCGTGCCCCATTCGTTGGAGCTGCCCTCGAACAAGCCGCGGGCACCGCGGCGCGACACCCGCGGCACTCGCGCTCCCGTGGATCTGTGCCGCGAGCTGACCGGGCGCGTGCGGTCCGCCGCGGCGTCCGCCGGGATCACGACGACCGCGTTCATGCTGGCCGCGCTCGGGCTGACGGCGGCCCGGCACGCCGACGTGGAACAGCTCGTCGTCGGGATGCCGGTCGCCGGCCGCCCGCCGGAGCTGGCGGAGCTGGTCGGTCTCACCGTGAACCTTCTTCCCGTACGTGTCGACGTCCCGCCCGATGCCGTCGTCGCGGACTACCTCGCTGCTGTGCACCAGAGCCTGGTCGCGAGCCTCGACAACGACGCGGTGCCGTTCGCGGACATCGTCCATTCGCTCGGCATCGTCAGCTCCGCCCGCCAGCACCCGCTGGTACAGATCGCGTTGGGTGTGCACCACGACGTGGTTCCCGCCGCGATCCCGTCCCGGTTCCTCGACATCGCGGTGGAGGAAGGCCACGGCGGCGGCTCGCAGTACGACCTCGAACTGTTCCTGGATCGTGCGGAGCCGACGCTGGCGGGCCACCTGGAGTACGCCACCGGCGTCTGGGACGCACGCGACGCCGCCGGATTCGTCGCCGGCTGGCGGGAGGCGCTGTCCGCGCTGTCGGACGACCCGGGCGCGCGGCTCGGCTCGATCAGGTGCGTCGACGCCGCCGGGCGGGCCCGGCTGGCCGCCCTCGCCTCCGGTGCGGCGGACGAGGCGGACGACGGCGCGGGCTCGCTCGACGACCGGTTTCGCGCCCAGGTGGCGCGTACCCCCGACGCCCCGGCCGTACGGGAAGGGGACGTCACGCTCAGCTACGCGGACCTCGACCGGACCGTGAGCACGCAGGCCGACTTCCTGCGGCAGGCCGGCGTACACCCCGGTGATCGGGTGCTCGTGGCGTGCCCGCCCTCCGTCGCCGAGGTGGTGGCCGTGCTCGGTGTCGTCCGCAGCGGCGCGGCCTACTGCGGCCTGGACAGTCAGGCTCCGGCGGCGCGGACCGAGCGGATCCTGAAGATCCTCCGTCCCCGCGCCGTACTCGGCGCGGGTGGCGAGTCCCTGGCAGCCCGGGCCGGCGGACGGGCCGTACCGACGTGGCAACCGGACTGGCGCACGGGACCTCCGGCCGACGACGTGCAGCCCGAGCCGGCCGGCCCGGCCGAGCAGTTGGCCTACGTCGCCTTCACCTCGGGCTCCACCGGCGGCCCGAAGGGGGTTTGCGTCCCCCACCGCGGTGTCCAGCGCCTGGTCGCAGGGCTGTCCCGGTACGCCGCCGTGGGGCCGGGCGACCGCGTGCTCCGGATGTCACCGCTCTCCTTCGACGCGTCGACGCTCGAAATCTGGGGCGCCCTGCTGACCGGTGCCACCGTGGAGATCGGACCGGACGACCTCGCCGACCCGAACGACCTGGGCCTGTTCCTCAGCGACCGCGGGGTCACGGTGGCGTGGTTCACCGCCGGGCTGTTCCGGCTGCTCGTGGACTTCGCCCTCGACCGGCTCGGCGGGCTGCGCACGCTCCTGACCGGCGGCGACGTCGTTTCGGCTACGCACGTGCGGGCCGTGCTCGACCGGCATCCGGGGCTCGCGGTCGTCAACGGCTACGGACCGACGGAGAACACGACGTTCACGACCGTGCACCGGATGCTCCGCGCCGCCGACGTGGCCGACCCGGTGCCGATCGGCCGGCCGGTGGCGGGGACGGGGATCCACATCCTCGACGCGCGGCACCGGGAGGTCCCGCCCGGCGCCGTCGGCGAGCTGTACGCCTCGGGCGCCGGACTTGCGGCGGGCTACCTCGGTGACCCGGAACGTACCGCCGCCGCGTTCGGGGAGTTCTGCCCCGACCTGCCGTACCGCCTCTACCGGACCGGCGACCTGGTGCGGCTGGACGCCGACGGCAACGTGCGGTTCCTCGGCCGGCGCGACCACCAGGTCAAGGTGCGTGGATTCCGCATCGAGCCGGACGAGGTCCGCTCGGCGGTCATCAGTGCGTCCGCCGGCGGAGTCGCCGACTGCCTCGTCCTCGCCGCGGGGAGCGACAGCGCGGACAAGCAGCTCGTGGCGGCGGTGGTGCCCGCCGCCGGCGCGGCGAAACCCGATCTGGCCGCGCTGGTCGAGGAGTTGGGGGCCGTGTTGCCCGCGTACATGGTGCCGAGGAAGTGGACCGTGCTGAGCACGCTGCCGGTGACGCCCAACGGCAAGATCGACCGCGAGGCGATAGTGCGCCGGGCGGCGACGCCGGCGGGCCCGGGCGTGCAGCAGTCGTAGGGGAGGGGAATCGTGGAAACGCTGGCAGAGACATTCCACCGGCTGACGGCCTACGCCACCGACCGGCACTGGCTGGAGCCGGTCGACGACGACCGGGTGCGTCAGGACTTCATCCCGCTGCTGCCGGAAACACGGCCGCCGCAGTCCAAGGAGTATCCGCAGCACCTGCCGCGGGTGGCGCTGCCGGCTGCGGCCGGTGCCCCGGTGGCGGCGGCACCGCTGCTCGGCGGCAGCGATGTGGCCGGGACGCCGGCGGGCCGGCCCCCGGGCCTTGCGGACCTGTCCGTGACGCTCGCCCGGTGCGCCGGCGTCAAAAGCCGCTCTCCGCGCTCCGGCGAGTACTACCGGGCCGCCGGCTCGGCGGGCAACCGGCACCCGTACGAGGTGTACGTCAGCGCCCGCGGCGTCGGCGGCCTCACCGACGGCGTCTGGCACTACGACCCGCGCGCCCACGCGCTCACGCTGATCGGACCGCCGGCGGCAGGCGACGCGACGACTCTCGTCGTCAGCGGCGTGCCGTGGCGGAGCTGTTGGCGCTACAGCGAGCGCGGCTATCGGCACGTCGGCTGGGACTGCGGGGGCGTCGCGGCGCACGCGGTGCTTGCGGCGTCGGCGCAGGGCCTGCCCGCGCGCGTGGAGACCGCCTTCGACGACGCGGCGGTCGGCCGCCTGATCGGGGCGCGGGCGCCCGAGGAGTTCCCGATGGTGCTGATCGTGCTGGGCGACGGTGCCCCCGCCGTGGCTGGCGGAGAGAACACCGCCCCGGGGGACCTCGGTGCGGGCGCGGAGGAGTTCCCGCTGGTGGCCGCGGTCCACGAGGCGGGAAGCCTGCGCGGGGCGGCGGAGGTCGAGGACTGGCGCCGCGGCCGGGCGGGCGGTCGTCCGGGCGCCCGGGCGGCGGTGCGGGTTCCCGACGAGGCCGGCGACCGGACGCTTGAGCTGCTGGTGAACGGCCGGCGTACCACGCGCCGGCTCGATGGCGCGGCCGTCGTCCCGCAGACCGCGGCCCGGTGGATCACCGACGTGGCCGCGGGGGCGATGCCGGGGGACGCGGGCACGCTGCACGAGGTACGGCTCGCAGCGCACGGCGTCGCGGAGTCGGCCCCCGGCGTGTACTGCCGCGCATCCGGCGGCCTGGAGCGTACGGCGTCCACCGCCCGGGACGCGACGTACCGGGCCTGCCTGAACCAGGAGCCCGGCCGCGACGCCGCCGCCGTGGTCTTCCTGACCCCGGCGCCCGGGCCCGCTATCGCCCCCGACGCGCGCACCTACCGCGCGTCGCTGCTCTCGGCCGGCTTCGCGCTGAGCCGGGTCTACCTCGCGGTCACGGCGCTGCGGCTCGCCTGCAGCGGCCTCACGTTCGTCGACTCGGAACTGCGCGCCGCGGTCGGAGCCCAGGACGCCCTGGCCGCCATCGCCGTCGGCGTGGAGCGCTGAGCACGTGCGGGAAACGGAGCGGAAGAACCGCACGGAGCCGGGCCTTCACCCGCGCCCGCGGTGCGGCCACGGCGACCGACAGGCGGTTGATCAGTCATGACGACACTTCTCACGCGGGCCGAACTTGAGGCAGGGCTCGATCACATCCGCGCATCGCCCATGGAGAGCGGCACCCTGGAGATGATCGTCCGCCGCCCCGAGGTCGGGGAGCGGGAGATGCTCGACGAGGGGGTGCTCGACCTCTCCGAGGGACTGGTCGGCGACATGTGGCAGCGGCGCGGCAGCCGCGACAAGATCACCGGCGATCCCGACGTCGACCGGCAGATCACGGTGATGAACGCCCGCTGCGCGGCGCTGGTGGCCCGGGACCGCGGGCGCTGGCCGCTCGCCGGCGATCAGCTCTACGTCGACCTCGACCTGAGCGTCGCGAACATCCCCCCGGGGACACGGCTGCAGATCGGGTCGGCGGTCATCGAGGCGACGACCGAGCTGCACCTCGGGTGCAGCAAGTTCCAGACGCGCTTCGGATGGAGTGCGGTGCTGTTCGTCAACTCGCGGGTCGGGCGGGAGCTGCGCCTGCGCGGTATGAGCGCGAAGATCGTGACCGGGGGTGTGGTCCGTACGGGCGACAAGGTGCACGTGGCCGTCGACGGGGAGTTCTGACCGCCGGTCGGGCGGGAGGCGGGGCGCCGGGGGCGCCGCGCCTCCTGCGGCTCAGACGCGGAGCAATGTGACGGCCCAGTGCATCCCGCTGCCGAGGGTGGTCAGGGCGACCAGGTCGCCGTGCCCGAGTTCGCCGGCCCGCAGGAGCCGACGCAGCCCGAGCAACTGGTCCGCCGCGCCGAAGTGGCCGTGGTCCATGGCCACTTCACCGGTGAGCCGTTCTCGGGGAACGCCCAGCGCCCGGGCGATGTCGGCGGCGGCCTTCTGGTTGTCGTGGAGGTGGATGAACCGCTTGATCTCGCCGATCTCGGTTCCGGTGCGGGCGCAGACGCGGTCCACCGCCACCCGCATGTTCCCGCTGAACTTCTGGACGAAGGCCAGCATCCGGCGGGCGTCGTTGTCGAGCAGTTCCCCGAGGCGGTCGAGCGGATTGCGTACCCGCAGCCCTTGCGTGCCGGACGTCCCGGGCGTGCCATAGGGCCGGGCGGTGCCGCCCACTTCCATCCGGAAGAAGTCGGCATACCGGCCGTCCGTGATGACCTCGGTGGCCAGCCACCGGCCCCGGTCGTGGCCGCGCCGCACCAGCGCCGCCGCGGCGCCGTCGGACAGCACGGTCGCGGTGGAGTCCATCCGGTTCTGGTACGTGTCGCAGACGCGGTTCGCCGAGATGATGAGCGCGTTGCGGTAGTCCGGGTGGGTGGCGAACCGCCCGGCGACGGCGTCGAAGGCGATCGTCCCGGAGCTGCACGCCTGATTGATCACCATCGCCTCGGCGTTGACGGCCCCGATCCGGCCCTGCACCGCGGCGGCCGCGTCCCAGCACAGGTACTCGGCGAAGTCCGCGGTGGCCAGCACCACCAGGTCGACCTCGGCGGCGTCCACCGCGGCTTCCTTGAGGGCCTGTTCACACGCCCGCACCGCCAGGTCCGTAAGCAGCACGTCGTCCTCGGCGCGGTGGAAGCGCCGGTAGCCCCAGGTCCGCAGGGTGTCCTTCTCGGCGGCGTACTCCTCGGCCACGGAGTCGGTGATCTTCACCGGCTCGCCGAGAGATTCGCCGATGGCGACGATCCCGAACGGCATCCAAGCCTCCTCGCAGGGGGCGGCGGCACCCGACGCCAGAGAGTCGGACGGCACTCGTCAAGGCCAGTTGATCGTTCCGTATGAGATCGCCATTCTAGCGAGTTCACCCGGGAAGGTACCCAAACCGGCCCCACAGACGGCTTGGCACGATCACCGAGATTGTCGGCCGAGGGCGGCGATGGCCAACAGACGAAGGTGAGCGGGCCGTTCAGGACTTGAAGTGCCACTCCCGTCTGCCCGGTCCGCGATCCTGGAGGATGGGGAGAGGGGCGGCCGGTTTGGAGTTGAGGACCCATGGAGTGCGCCGGGTCTACCGCAACGAGTGGTGATCTGTGCCTGGTTGATGTCCCGCAGCCCGACGGCCGCGAGCGGCATATCACGTCGTTCGTCTCCGCCGTCTCGCCGTGGCCGCGGTGGTGGGCGATCGTCACGAGGTTCTCATGATGTGGCGACGCCGCTTCATCACCGACTCGTGGGCGTGGGAGGTGCCCCGGCGCCGACGAGGGCGAGTGTGGTCACGGTGTGCCTTTCGCAGGGAGACGTGGGCAAGGAGGGGGCTGTGGGGCTGCGGGCCGGGTCCGGGGTCAGTCGGTGGGCGGGGCGGCGGCGTATTCCTCGTCGGTGACGGGGGTCGGCCAGTGCACGCGGTCGTCGTCGGCGTCGGCGTCGTTGATGGCCAGGTGGACCATGAGCCGGTTCGGGGCGGCACCGTGCCAGTGCTCCTCGTCCGCCTCGAACCGGACGCGGTCGCCCGGCCGGATGACCTCGACGGGCCCGCCGCGGCGCTGGCACAGGCCGACGCCTTCGAAGCCGGGGGCGGGGCCGCCCCGCAGGCCGACGTGGGAGTCCGCACCCGCTGGGGCGCCCACAACGTACGGCACCACGGCACCGGCACCAAGCGCTTCCACCACCACGCCGTCGGCGACCTCACCCTCGCCTTCGAGGGCCTGGAAATGGTCGCGGCCCCCGGCCTCACCCTCACCATCTACACCGCCGAGCCCGGCTCACCCTCCGAAGAGGGACTACGCCTCCTCGCCACCTGGTCCGCCACCCGGGAAGCCAGCCGGGCGATCCGGTCGTACGAGGCGGGCTCGGGCACCCGGCGGGAGAGTTCACCACCGGCGCTGATCTTGGCCATCTCCGCCCGGATTCCCGCGACAGGCGGTCGCAGCGCGCGGCGGGGTGACCAGCCAGGTCACCCCCACGACGACCAGGAGCAGGAACGGCAGGCCGAACAGCAGAGCGCGGTTGCCCTGGTCGAGGGTGGCCTGCCCTTCTTCCAGGGAGGTGCTGGCGTAGACGGTGGGGCGTCAGAGCCTGCGCCTGTTCGCCATGGTGCTTATCGCCCCCTGCTCGTCCGCTTGGTCAAGCGTTCCCGGCCCTGCTGAACCTCTGGACGGCCGGGCCGACGTACGCGTAGGTCTGCCGGTGGACGTGGATCAGCCGCCAGCCGCGGGCGAAGGTCGGCGGCGGCGTCGTACGGGTCGTAAGCACCGCTACCGGGATCTGGCCCGCCTCACGAGCCAGCGCCGCCGCAGTGGTGTTGCCGTTGTGCCCGTCGGTGTCGGCCGACGAGCAGGCGGCGCTGAAGGCGATCGGGATGTGCGGCGCGATCGCCCCGTCACCGGTGAGCACGCACGGCGGCCGGACTCCCGCGCGGTTCAGTGCGGCGGCGGTCCTGGCCCAGTCGCGGTGGCTTTCGGTGGCGCGACCGACGGTCTGGTGCAGCACGGACAACTGCACCACCAGATGCCCGGCGAGAGTGACAGCGGCCAGCGTCACCGCAGTCGCCCGCCAGGCACCGCCAGGGGTGGCCCGTACCAGGGAGACGAGGCCGTAGGCGACCGGAATCGCCAGCAGAGCGTACGCCGGCAGCAGGAACCGGGGAGCGGCATAGCCGATCAGGAACAGGTACGGGAACGCGGCCGCCGCCGCGCAGGCAAGCGGCAACGCGGTGGCTCCAACGGCGCGTCGGGCCCGGACCGCCACTGCGAGCCCGACCGCGGCCAGCATGGAAAAGACGAGCCACCAGGCGAACAGCACCGGATTCGGCATCCCACCGGTGCACGGCCGGCAAAGAGTGCGGCCGCTCTGACTGCGCATCTGGTCGTCAACGGCGACGTTCCAGCTCAGCCCGCCCTGGATGAGCGAGGCGTCGTGGAGCCGCCGGCCCAGGCCGCCGTAACCGGTGTACGCCTCGATCACCCATCCGGCCGCACCGGCCGCGAGCCCCGCAGCGAGGGCGAGCGACAGCCAGTTGTACCGCCATCGGCGGACGACGGCACTTGCCATGAGCAGCGGCAGGCCCACCCACGCCGCGTCCATCGGCCTCATCAACGCCATCAGCGCCGCGGCCGCCGCGAGCCCCCACACCGGAGCGCGCCGGGTCCGGTCCGCCTGGGCGTGCAGGAAACAGCCGACACCGGCCAGCGCCCCGATCGCCACCCAGTAGTTAGGCATCGCCTGCGGGCCGTAGAAGAGCGTCACCCACAGCGAGGCGAACAGGGCACCGCCCAGTGCGAGCACCTTCGCGGGGAACAGACCGCGCCAGGCGCGCAGGGCCAGCCAGAGCCCGATGCCGGACAGGACGGCGAGGTAGACCCGCAGCAGCGGAGTCGACGACGACCAGACCGCGATCGGCGCCACCAACAGAGAGACGCCGCGAGCGCGCGGGGCGCTGAAGAACGCCGCCGGGGCGTGCCCGCTGATCTGGCTGACGTACACCGTCTCGTCCCAGCCGAGCCCCATCCCCGGGCGTACGAGGGCTAGCTGTGCCAGCGCGAACGTCACCGCCACTGTCGCGGGAAGGAGCCTGCCGCTCAGCGCCGGTCCTCGGGAGACCAGAGTTGCGCGGATAGTGCTCGGAGTCACGGCAGTCATCCAGCTATCCCCTAAGGATGTAGGGCCATTCAGGGCCCTACGGGATTCAGTGTCGGTGGCAGGTTGGCGGGCGAATAAATAGGGACAAAATAGCTCAATCTGCTCGGGAGTGTAGCGCGGAGGTGACCGGGGTCCTGCTCGGCGACGGGCCGATCCTGCTGCTTTCGTTCCTCGCCGCTCCGGGAGGGGCGAACGCC
This sequence comes from Streptomyces sp. CMB-StM0423, assembly GCF_002847285.1. Classification (NCBI taxonomy): domain Bacteria; kingdom Bacillati; phylum Actinomycetota; class Actinomycetes; order Kitasatosporales; family Streptomycetaceae; genus Streptomyces; species Streptomyces sp. CMB-StM0423. The sequence goes on from NZ_CP025407.1 coordinate 7,684,701, forward strand.
GTCCTGGTCCTCACCGCGCGCGGTGGCGGTCGGGCCGAGATGCGGCTGCCCGCCGACCGGCTGGGCGGCGAGCGCATCCGGGCGTGCCTCTCGCTGGACGCTCTGGCGACGGCCCGCACCGCGGGGCGTGCTGGGGGCACTGGCGTCATGAGCCGTCGTCGTCGCCGGTGTGAGAGCTGCGGAGGGTGTGTTGCCGCTCCCGGCGTCTCCTGGCCGACAGCAACTGGCGTCCACAGACCTGGTGGCCGCTGTCGAAGCCGCCTACTGCTTCGGCGACGACGGTGAATTGCAGCTCGTTCCGCACTATCCGCCGCACTCCATGCGCCACACCTGCGCGCCCCGCGCGGAGGACGCGCACCGCCGTCCGTTGATCTTGGTCGAGGCAGTGGAGAACTGTTGTGAACGGAAGACGGCCGGGATCGGCCGCTTTCGGGCGGACGGTGCTGCCCGCAGACTCATCATCCGTCGGCCGTGGGTTCGAGTCCCACCCGCCCGACCCGGAGACCCCTCAGAGGGATCGTTTCGACCCGCGGTTTCCTGCTGAGTTCGCATCAGCGTCCGCACCCCGGAGGGTCGCCGAGATCGTTGACTGGCCGGCTGCTGGCCGGAGCGCCACACGATCACGCGTTCTGGCCCGGGCCCCCTCACGAGGCGGGGAGGGGGTACCCGGAGGTGCCTTCAGCGGCCGGGTGCCGGCCGCGGCCGGTAGTTCCGCACGGTGGCGACTGAGCCGGCGGCGGTGGCGACGATCAGTGCCACGACCATGAACCAGGCTCCGACGAAGGCGCTTGCCGGACTTGGCTCGTAGAGCCTGTCCGCTGCGCTGACCACGAAGAGGGCGACCAGGTTGAAGATCCCTGCGACAGGGCCGGCGACCGGTGCACCGCGGCCGGGCAGGAACGCGACCAGCGCCGCTGCGGCCAGGATGGCGACGAGGCCGGGAGGGATCGTCGGGGTGTCCGTCACCCCGGCCGCCATCTGGACCGCGAACCCCGCGGCGGCGACCAGAAGAGCGGCGACCGTCAGGTTGCGGGCGGCGGTTGGTCTGGCTCGCAGACTCATGAGACCTCCTTGTCCTGTGCTGCCTGTGTGTGCGAGAGCGGCTGTTCCGGTTCGCTGGTTGCCCTGTCGCTGTTGAGGGTCTCGGCGTGGCGCAGCAGTGTCAGCAGCATTTCGGTGAGCGCCGTGCTCTGCTCGCTGCGGCGCCCGCCGAGAGGCGCCAACCGCTGTTCCTCGACCCTGAGGACCTCTTCACGGGCGGCGGTGACCACCTCGGCGCCGCGTTCGGTCACGGTGAGCTGTACAGCGCGGGTGTCGCCTGGATGGTCGGTGCGTTCCACTAGCCCCGCCCGCTCCAGTGCCCGCGTCAGTTTGGAGACGTGCATCGGCTCCAGCCCGATGAAGTCGGCCAGTTCCCGTTGCCGCGGACGGGCTCCGCCGGCCGAGAACGCGGAGAGCGAGGCCAGGACGCCGTACTGCGACGACGTCAGTCCCAGCGGTGCGAGGGCCCGGTCGATCGCCGTCCGCCAGCGGAGATTCAGGTGCCAGACCAGGAAGCCCGTGGAGGGCGATGGCCGGTCGGTCGGTGCAGGCATGGAGAGATTATATCCATGTTTACTGTAAGCATGTTTAGTTTCTGGGTTCGACGAGGTCACCGGGGCGGGTGTTCGGCAATCGGGGGTGGTACACAGTGGCGTTGGCCCGGGGAGAGTGCAGGAAGATCAGGTGTCCTCGGCGCCCTGTTGGCGTGCCTGGTGGTTCGTGGCCTGCGATCGTGTCGCAGGTTCCCCACTCGTGGGGGTCCATCCTGTCTGCGGCTGCGCCACCCGCATCGGCTGCGGAACTTCGCCTGCCTCATCCCGCCTCAGCAGGACAAGGTGCTGGTCTATCTGAAGGCCGACCCGAAGGACGTCGACCTTGTTCCGGCTTCACCCGGGACGTGTCCGGTCCCGGTCACCACGGGACGGGTGAATCTGGAGGTGCAGTTCCGCACGCCGAGGGACGTGGAGCGGGCGCAGGATCTGTTCCGGGCGAGCTACGCGGCGGCCTGATCGGATGCCGCCGCCTGCCTTGGCTTTGTTCACGAGACGAGATCTGACAGCCAATCTCCTGCGGATGTTCGGCGCCGACGAGGTCGCCGAACTCGGTGGCAAGGGCGTGCCGGTAGGTGGTGAAGGTGCGGTAGCGGCTGGTGGGGTTGGCGAGGTAGCGGCCCGCGGTCTCCAGAGCGAGAGGCAGCCCGCCGAGACGTTCCCCGAGCGCGGTGGCCTCCTGCGCGGTGCCGGCGGCGGGTGCGGCGTCACGCAGCACCTGGCCGGAGGCGTCGTCGGCCAGGGGTTCGAGGGGGACGAGGCGGGCTCGGGGCCCCCAGGTGCAGCCCCTAGGGCCAAGAGGGCCTGGACGGCGAATGGGCCTGCTCGGCTCCGAGTTGTACCCCCTGCTGGGCTGCATGGTGGCAGCGGGTGGGGTGTCGCCAGCAGGCGAATGCCAGACGTTCAAGTCCTCTGCGGGCGTCTGAGCGGTGGATACGGGCATGGGGTTCTTCCGATGAAGGTGGTTGACTAGTCAACTAGACTGGGGCCTCAGGCGTTGACGCGTCAACTTGTGTCGTCATGAGTCGCGTTGTGTAGTTGACAGATAAACTAAGTGAAGGCATGGTTGACGCGTCAACTAGATGGATGAAGGTGACGCCGATGGACACCCCGGGGAACGGTATGTCGCAGGAGTTGAACAGGATGGATGCCTCGCATGTCGAGTTTGGCATCGACAGCTTCGGTGACCGGCCCCGCAACGACCGGGGCGACATCGTCTCCCACGCGCAGGCGATCCGCGCTGCGGTGACCGAGGCGGTGCTGGCCGATCAAATCGGCATCGATGTGGTCGCGTTGGGCGAGCACCACCGACCTGAGTACGCGATCTCCAGCCCGGAGACGGTGCTGGCAGGCATCGCGACCGCCACGCAGCGTATCCGGCTCGCCTCGGGCGTGACGGTGCTGTCCTCGGACGACCCGGTGCGGGTGTTCCAGCGGTTCGCCACGGTCGACGCGCTCTCCCATGGCCGTGCCGAGGTGATTCTCGGACGTGGTTCGTTCACCGAGTCGTTCCCGCTGTTCGGCTACGACCTGAAGGACTACGAGGTGTTGTTCGAGGAGAAGATCGACCTGTTCCATCGGCTCCTGGACGAGACGCCGGTGACCTGGGAGGGCACCACCCGCGCCGCTCTGCATGAGGCGGACGTGTACCCGAAGACCGATTCGGGACGTCTCCACACCTGGGTAGGCGTTGGAGGCTCACCGCAGTCCGTGATCCGCACCGCTCACTACGGGTTCCGGCTCATGCTCGCAGTCATCGGCGGCGCCCCCGACCGGTTCGCTTCCTATGTGGATCTGTACCGGCGCGCGAGCCTGGCGAGTGGCACCACGGCACAGCCGGTCGGGTTGCACTCGCCCGGCTTCGTCGCCCCGACCGATGAGGAGGCCAAGGAGCTGTTCTACCCCGGATACCGGGAGATCCGCGACCGGATCGGTGCCCTGCGCGGCTGGCCGCCGATCCACCGTGCGGAGTTCGACACCGAGGTGGAGCGCGGCTCGCTCTACGTCGGTTCGGTCGAGACGGTCGCGACCAAGATCGCCCACGCGATTCGGGTGCTGGATGCGGGCCGGTTCGACATGATCTACTCTGCCGCCGGCACCGTTTCGGCCTCCGCACGGCTGCGTTCGGTCGAGCTGTACGGCACCCAGGTGATCCCCCGGGTCCGTGAGCTTCTCGCGGAACAGCCCGCGGCCACGGCGGGAGCGGCATGATGACCGCCCCCGTCACAACGATCGGGATCCTGGGGGCCGGGAAGGTCGGTACCGTCTTGGCCCGCCTGGCGGTCGCCGCCGGCTACCGGGTCCTGATCTCCGGGTCGGGTGATCCCGCGAAGATCGCTCTGACCACCGAGGTACTCACCCCCGGAGCGACCGCCGTGTGGCCGGCCAAGGCCGCGGAGACCGCCGACGTGGTGATCCTCGCCCTCCCGCTCAGTAGACACCGCGACCTGCCGATCCAGAAGCTGGCAGGCAAACTGGTCATCGACGCGATGAACCACTGGTGGGAGGTCGATGGTCCCCGCGACCAGATCCTCCCGGCCGATACCTCGTCGAGCGCTGCCGTGCAGCAGTTCCTTACGAGCGCGCGCGTCGTGAAAGCCCTCAACCACATGGGCTACCACGACCTTGAGGACGAGGCACGTCCCGCACACCACCTCAGCCGCAAGGCTATCGCGATTGCCGGCGACTCATCCGAGGACCTTGCCGTCGTCTCGGAGCTGATCGACACCCTCGGATTCCACCCACTCATCATCGGCAACCTCGCAGCGGGTGCCCTGCTTGAGCCCGGAACCCCTGCGTTCGGAGCCAACGTCGACGTCGACCGCCTTCGCGCGCTCACCGACGTCCCTGCCCCGGCCGGCCCTCTCGAGCGCCCGTTGAAACTCTCTTCGCCCGCGACGCCCTCTCGCGATCGCTCCTACGAAAGAAGAGCCTGATGACTCAAGAATTGATCGACGAAACTGGGGCATCCGTCACGGTCAGGCTGGATCTCACCGGCCCGATCAGCTCCTACACCGTGAATCTCAGCGACGGATCTCCGGTCGGCAGAGCCGAGTTCGTCGATTCTCCGGCGCCTGCGAGGAGCGGATCCTCTTCCCCACCGAGATAGACAATGAGTTCAGCGGACATGGTCTGGCCGGGCTGCTGGTGCTTGAGGCGCTCAAGGGCAGCATGGGGAAGAATCTCACCGTCGTGCCTGTGTCCGCTGTTCGATCGCCATCTGAAGAAGCATGGCGATGAATTCGTAGCGAGCGGTGGCGTGTTCCGTCAGGCGACACCGTCCGACTTCGCACGGGTCACGCGCGCCACACAGGGTTGATACCCCAAACTCTTGCGCATCACGTGGTGATTCGTTGAGGCGCCAGCAGCCCTCGGAAGCACACACTGTTCCGCCCCCACACTGATCGTTGAGATTTGTTTCCACTCGCAGCGTGTGGCCGGAATTTGTTCGTCGGCCCAAAAATGTCGGCCCTGAAATGGAAGTATCGGCAGGAAAGGAAGAGGTCATGGGTTACATCACGGTAGGCACGGAGAACAGCACGCCGGTCGATCTCTATTACGAGGATCAGGGTTCGGGCCAGCCGGTCGTCCTGATCCACGGGTATCCGCTGAACGGGCACAGCTGGGAACGCCAGACGCGCGAGCTGCTGGCCCAGGGCTACCGGGTCATCACGTACGACCGTCGCGGATTCGGCCAGTCGTCGAAGGTGGGGACCGGTTACGACTACGACACCTTCGCCGCCGACCTGAACGCGGTCCTCGAGACTCTCGACCTGACGGAAGTCGTGCTTGTCGGCTTCTCCATGGGCACCGGAGAACTCGCGCGCTACGTGAGCCGTCACGGTCACGAGCGCGTCGCGAAGCTCGCCTTCCTCGCCTCACTCCAGCCGTTCCTCGTCGCCCGCGACGACAACCCCGACGGGGTGCCCCAGGAGGTCTTCGACAGCATCGCCGCGACCGCGAAGGGCGACCGGTACGCCTGGTTCACGCAGTTCTACAAGGACTTCTACAACCTCGACGAGAACCTCGGCACGCGTATCAGCCAGGAGGTAGTGACCGGCAGTTGGAATGTCGCTATCGGCAGCGCACCGGCGGCTGCATACGCCGTGGTCCCGGCATGGATCGAGGACTTCCGCGGCGACGTCGAGGCGGTCCGGGCGAGCGGCAAACCCGCCCTGATCCTCCATGGAACGGAGGACAACATCCTCCCGATCGACGCCACCGCGCGCCGATTCCACAAGGCATTCCCCGAGGCCGACTACGTCGAGATCGAAGGAGCACCGCACGGCCTGCTCTGGACTCACGCAGACGAAGTGAACGCGGCCCTGCGTGACTTCCTGACGAAGTGACGGCGCGGCGGCAGCACAGTTGCGGGTGAAGCGGACGAGAGGCAGGCACTGCCTCTCGTCCGCGGAGAAGGAAGTCCCCGCTCCCCGCCACCCTCTACTGACCTCCCTGCGCGCAGCCCGTACTCCGCCGGCCGGCGCCCCTTCGAAGTTGGAGCACATCCATGCGTTCACCGCATCACCCCGGTCCGGTCGCGGACGAGTCCTCCTTTAGCCCGTCCAGGCGCAGTCTGCTGCGAACCACCACCATCGCCGGACTGGCGACCGCCGTCCCGGCCGTCCTGGGCACGGACCTCGCCACCGCCTCCGCCGGCGCCGTCGGCCCGCTGAACCTGCCGAAGGCCACCAGCCGGATCACACCGCTGGACCTGCGCGTCCCGGAGGCCCTGCTGACGGACCTGCGCCAACGGCTGGCCCATGTCCGGCTGCCCGAGCAGGAGACCGTCACCGACAACTCCCAGGGCGTCCAACTCGCCAAGCTGACCGGCCTGCTGCAGTACTGGCGCACTCAGTACGACTGGCGCCGCTTCGAACGGCAGACCAACGCCCTGGGCCAGTACCGCACGCAGATCGACGGCCTGGGCATCCACTTCCTGCACGTCCGCTCCCGGCACACGAACGCCACGCCGCTCATCCTCACCCACGGCTGGCCGGGCTCCTTCGTGGAGTTCGTGAAGACGATCGGCCCCTTGACCGACCCCACGGCGCACGGCGGCAGCCCACAGGACGCCTTCCACGTGGTCGTCCCCTCGCTGCCGGGGTTCGGCTTCTCCGACCGGCCCGCCACCACCGGCTGGACCAACGCCCGCATCGCGGCGGCCTGGGCCACCCTCATGGAACGCCTGGGCTACACCCGGTACATCGCCCAGGGCGGCGACTGGGGCGGCGCCGTCACCACCCAACTGGGCAAGCTGCGGCCCAAGGGCCTGCTGGGAGTGCACCTGAACTTCCCCGAGTACACCTTCAGCCCGCCGGTCACCGACACGACCACTCCCGCCGAAGAGACGGCTCTCGCCCAGATCCAGACCTTCTTCAGCCAGCTCTCCGGATACTCCCTGCAACAGTCGACCCGTCCGCAGACCATCGGCTACGCCCTCGCCGACTCTCCCTCAGGACAAGCCGCCTGGATCTATGAGAAGTTGCTCGACTGGACCGACAACACCGGCCGGCCCGAAGGTGTCCTGTCACTGAACGACATGCTGGACAACATCACCCTGTACTGGCTCACCGACACCGCCGCCTCCTCCGCCCGCCTGTACTGGCAGAACTACGGCGCCTCCGAGCTGACCAAGCTCGACCTGCCGGTCGGACTGAGCGTCTTCCCCCACGAACTGGTCCGCAGCCCGAAGATCTGGGCCGAGCGCGCCTACAGCAACCTGGTCTACTACAACGACCAGATCCCCTACGGCGGCCACTTCGCGGCGTTCGAGCAGCCCCGGCTGTTCACCCAGGAGGTCAGGAAGTTCGCCCGACTGGTCAAGTAAGCCGCCCCCCGCGGCGAACGGGCCGCAGCGAGGGCGGCGGCGGTGGAGGTGAGGACACCTCCACCGTCGCCGCCCTCGTGGCATCTACGGGCTGCACAGCACCCGTGCCCATAGTTCGCGGGCCTCGTTGGTCATCCATCCTGCCGCACTCGGCCTGCCGCATGCGCTCGTGGAGTGGGTCTCCATGCTGCTTGTCACCCGTGAGGGCGACCGGCGCTGCAAGCTCCGTCCGTCTCACCGCGCGATGGTGGCGCTGGTGTACCTGTGCGTGCACACCACTCCGGCGAAGATCGCTGCCGGGTTCGGTGTCAGCGAGTCCACCGCCCACGCCCGCACCAGCGCGGTCGTCGACCTTCTCGCCGCACGTGCACCGGGCTTGCTGAAGACGCTACGCGACCATGATCCTGACTTCGTCCTCCTGGACGGGACCCTCGCCGAGTGCGATCGGGTCGGCGACGGCCGGGCCGACTACTCCC